>NZ_NOXZ01000050.1:0-240309 GCF_002258225.1 Rhodococcus sp. RS1C4
CAACACCTTGGGATCAGTGGTCGTAATCGCCTTGTGAACGAACGAACCCTTAGGTCCCATCCGCGGCGGAAAAGGCCGAGCCGCCGTCACAGCGGGAGTAGGCCTAGGCGCTAGGGCAGTCACTGATCCTCCTGAAGATGCGTCCCATCCCGATCGACAAGCGGGACGTCCTGGTGTCTTGCGCTATTCGAATCCTAGACCGTGCACTCCGAGCCTGACCAACCCGGTCCTACCGTGTGTCGTATTCGGCTCCCGCACCAGCTGGGCGGCGTCGAACGACCAGCGAGACCGGCGATTCGAGGAGCGGTCGATCTTCTTCGATAGGGTATGACGGCATCCCGACTCCCGTAAGGAACATCCGAGTTGACCAAGACGTCTCAGGCGCGCACCGCTGCCCTTGCGATCGTGGTGACAGCACTGACGCTCGCATCCGGATGTTCGGACACCGCGTCCTCCGAGGACAACGCGTCGACCATCGTTCGGAGCACCACCAACATCGCCGGAGCCGGCGTCGTCGGCAACGACCGCGACACCGTCGGGCTGTGCCCGGCTCCTGCACCCCTGGATCCGACGGGCATCGACGGTGACACCCGCCCGGTCGGTCACAGCGAGGGCATCACGGACGTGCCGGCGGACCCGATGCGCGTCGTCGTACTGGACGCGGCATCACTGGACGCCACCTGCGCGCTCGGTGTCTGGGAACGCGTCGTCGGCGCAGCTCCGCTCGATCCCGACTTCCGCGGCGACGGCGATCAGGAGCTGTACCTGGGCACCGGAATCACGCAGATCCCGTCGGTCGGGGCCGTGGGCTCACCGGACATCGACGCCATTGCAGGCCTCTCCCCCGACCTGATCATCGGAGCGGATTCGCTGGGACCGGACATGTACGAGGCACTCGGCGACATCGCGCCGACCGTCTTCACCAGCACCGACCAGGGATGGAAGGGCGCATTCCTGCAATCGGCCGCTGCACTGGGGCGGGGCGGGACCGCGTTCGACGAACTGGCCCGCTTCACGGCGGACGCCGAGCAGGTCGGCCGGGACGTCAACGCCCAGCAGACGCAGGCGTCGGTCGTGCGGTTCCTCCCGGACTCCTTCTCCACCGACGCACCCTCGACGTTCGCGAGCTCCGTTCTCGCGGAGATCGGCGTGCAAAGGCCTCCGACGCAGGTCGACGCCACCGCCACCGGATCGGCCGAAGACGTCGCCGCCGCCGAAGGCGACATCGTCTACGTCCGCTTCGACGGCGACGCCGGGGAGGACTACGGCACCTCGGTCATGACCGGAGAGGCGTGGGAGGACCTGGGCTCGGCGAAGGACGGACGCATCTTCGTGGTCAACGACACCGTGTGGTCGGGCAGCGGACTGGTCGCCGCCCGCACGATCCTCGCGGACGTCACCAACTCCCTGAACGCGTACGTGTCCTGACATGCCGATCCCCGAATTCGTCCTCGCTCTCCGCGACAAGGTCGGCACGTCACCGCTCTGGCTGTCCGGCGTCAGCGCCGTCGTGATCTCCGACGGCAAGGTTCTCCTGACCCAGCGGCGGGACAACGGAAAATGGGCCGTCGTCTCCGGCATCCTCGAACCCGGCGAAGAACCCGGACCGGCCGCCCTCCGCGAAATCCGCGAGGAAGCCGGCATCGACGCCGAACTCGTCCGCCTCACCGGCGTCGACGTCACCGAGCCGATCACCTACCCCAACGGTGACGTCGCCCAGTACCTGGACATCACCTTCCTCGCCCACCACACCGGCGGACACGCACACGTCGCCGACGACGAAAACCTCGCCGTCGCATGGTTCGACCCCGCCGAACTCCCCGACAACCTCGCCGACACCTCGCGTCTGCGCATCCACCACGCTCTCGGCGACAACGCCGAAGCCTGGTTCCGGCGCTGAGCCGCCTCCTCCCCCACCCCCTTTCGGGACCGAACGTGACGTTCGGTCAGTCTGACTGACCGAACGTGACGTTCGGTCACTCCAAGTGACCAAACGTCACGTTCGGTGCGACGGCGGCGCGGAATGTGATATCACTTTAGTATCACTACTGAGAGGGAGGCCATTGTGACTGGACCATCGACTGTTGCCGAGAAACCGACGGGTGCTCCGACGACGACGATTGCCGAACGGCCGGGGTGGGATCTGCCGGGGTGGTCGATGCTCGGGGTCGGGCTCGTTCTTTTCCTGGGAGGTATTGCGGCGTTCGTACTCGGCCTCGTGTTCACCGTTGTCCCGCTGGCTGTCGTCGGCGCTGTGTTGTTCGTCGTGTCGCTTCCCGTTCTTGCGGGTTTGACGTTGGTGCAGCCGAATCAGGCTCGCGTGCTTCAGCTCTTGGGAAGTTCGTACAGCGGAACGCTCCGCACGCCCGGCTTGCGCTGGACAAATCCGTTGACGTACCGCAAGGCCATTTCGACGCGAATTCGCAATCACGAGACGGGACAGTCGAAGGTCAACGACGCAGACGGCAACCCGATCGAGATCTCGGCGATCGTGGTGTGGCAGGTGGCGGACACCGCGCTCGCGTCGTTCCAGGTCGACGACTACGAGGAGTTCGTCGCGGTGCAGACCGAGTCGGCGGTCCGGCATATCGCCGGTAGCTACCCGTACGATGCCGAGGGTCGAATGTCGCTGCGCGAGAACGCCGACGAAATCACCGGCGCGATGAGCGAGGAAGTGCACGCACGGGTTCGATCGGCGGGCGTCGAGGTGATCGAGACGCGGATCAATCGACTTGCGTACGCCCCGGAGATCGCGCAGGCGATGCTGCGTCGTCAGCAAGCAGGTGCTGTCATCGCTGCACGTCAGCAGATTGTCGAAGGCGCGGTGGGCATGGTCGAGATGGCGCTCGCGAAGCTCGAGGACAAGCACGTCGTCGAGTTGGACGAGGAACGGAAGGCCACGATGGTGTCCAACTTGCTCGTCGTGCTGTGCAGTGACCGCGACACACAGCCCGTGGTGAACACCGGATCGCTCTACCAGTAATCCGATGCCCGTCGAACGCAAGAAGCTTCTGCTCAGACTCGACCCTGCGGTGCACGACGCGCTTGCCCGCTGGGCCTCCGACGAGCTCAGGAGCACGAATGCGCAGATCGAGTTTCTGTTGCGTCGCGCTCTGACCGAGCAAGGACGGATGCCGAAGGACGCGGAAACGATGCGGAAGCAGGGCAGGCCCCCCGGCTCGTAGCCGGAGGGCCTGCGCTGTCGAACAGGATCAGAAGTCCCAGTCCTCGTCTTCGGTGTTGACTGCTTTGCCGATGACGTAGGACGACCCGGAACCGGAGAAGAAGTCGTGGTTCTCGTCGGCATTCGGGGAGAGTGCGGACAGGATCGCCGGGTTGACGTCGGTCTCGTCCTTGGGGAACAGGCCTTCGTATCCGAGGTTGTTGAGAGCCTTGTTCGCGTTGTAGCGCAGGAACTTCTTGACGTCCTCGGTCAGACCGATCTCGTCGTAGAGGTCCTGCGTGTACTCGACCTCGTTGTCGTACAACTCGAACAACAACTCGAACGTGTAGTTCTTGAGGTCTTCGCGCTCGGCTTCGGTGACCTTTTCGAGGCCCTTCTGGTACTTGTACCCGATGTAGTAGCCGTGCACGGCCTCGTCGCGGATGATCAGGCGAATGAGGTCGGCCGTGTTGGTCAGCTTCGCCCGTGAGGACCAGTACATCGGCAGGTAGAAGCCCGAATAGAAGAGGAACGATTCGAGAAGCGTCGACGCGACCTTGCGCTTGAGCGGGTCGTCGCCCTTGTAGTAGTCGAGGACGATCTCGGCTTTGCGTTGCAGGTTCGGGTTCTCCTCCGACCAGCGGAACGCGTCGTCGATGTCACGCGTCGAGCTCAGCGTCGAGAAGATCGAGCTGTAACTCTTGGCATGGACCGACTCCATGAACGCGATGTTCGTGTAGACGGCTTCCTCGTGCGGGGTGACGGCGTCGGGGATCAGACTGACTGCGCCGACGGTGCCCTGGATGGTGTCCAGCAACGTCAATCCGGTGAACACACGCATCGTCAGCTGCTTCTCGACGGCGTTGAGCGTGCCCCACGACGGGATGTCGTTGGAGACGGGGACCTTCTCCGGCAGCCAGAAATTACTGGTCAGCCGCTCCCAGACCTCAGCGTCCTTGTCGTCCTGGACGCGGTTCCAGTTGATGGCGGAGACGCGGTCGATGAGCTTGATCTTCGCCCCGTCCGCGGGCGAGTGCGGTGCAGCAGTCATGGTGTCCTCTGGGTTCGAATCGGGTGAAGTTCAGCGGCCTCGGCCTACAGCATGCACGAAACGCAGCCCTCCACCTCGGTGCCTTCGAGTGCCATCTGACGCAGCCGGATGTAGTACAGCGTCTTGATTCCCTTGCGCCATGCGTAGATCTGCGCTTTGTTGATGTCACGCGTGGTGGCGGTGTCCTTGAAGAACAGCGTCAGTGACAGGCCTTGATCGACGTGCTGCGTTGCCGCGGCGTAGGTGTCGATGATCTTCTCGTACCCGATTTCGTAGGCATCCTGGTAGTAGTCCAGGTTGTCGTTGGTCAGGTAGGGCGCCGGGTAGTAGACCCGACCGATCTTGCCTTCCTTGCGGATCTCGATCTTGGACGCGACGGGGTGGATCGAGGACGTCGAGTTGTTGATGTAGGAGATCGATCCGGTCGGCGGAACGGCCTGCAGGTTCTGGTTGTAGATGCCGTACTGCTGCACCGACTCCTTCAGCGCGGACCAGTCGGCCTGCGTGGGGATGTGCACGTCGGCTTCCGCGAACAGAGACGCCACCCGAGCGGTACTGGGCTCCCACACCCGGTCGGTGTACTTGTCGAAGAACTCACCCGAGGCGTACTTGGATTCCGGGAACCCCTTGAAGTAGGTTCCGCGGTCCTTCGCGAGCTGGTTCGACGCCTGGATGGCGTGGAACAGCACGGTGTAGAAGTAGATGTTCGTGAAGTCGACGCCTTCGACGGAACCGTAGTGGATGCGCTCACGCGCGAGGTATCCGTGCAGGTTCATCTGGCCGAGGCCGATGGCGTGAGAGTCGTTGTTGCCCTGCTCGATCGACGGCACCGAGTAGATGTGGGTCTGATCGGACACGGCGGTCAATCCACGGATCGCGACGGCGATGGTTTTGCCGAAGTCCGGCGAGTCCATCGTCTTGGCGATGTTCAGCGAGCCGAGGTTGCAGGAGATGTCCTTGCCGACGTGACTGTAGGACAGGTCGTCGTTGAACAGCGACGGCGTCGAGACCTGCAGGATCTCCGAGCAGAGGTTGGAGTGGGTGATCTTGCCCTTCACCGGGTTCGCTCGGTTCACGGTGTCCTCGAACATGATGTACGGGTAACCGGATTCGAACTGGAGCTCGGCGAGTGTCTGGAAGAATTCGCGCGCCTTGATCTTGGTCTTGCGAATTCGCTTGTCGTCCACCATCTCGTAGTACTTCTCGGTGACGTTGATGTCCGCGAACGGGACGCCGTAGATGCGCTCGACGTCGTACGGGGAGAACAGGTACATCTCCTCGTTCTTCTTCGCCAGCTCGAACGTGATGTCCGGAATGACGATTCCGAGCGAGAGTGTCTTGATGCGGATCTTCTCGTCCGCGTTCTCGCGCTTGGTGTCGAGGAACTTGTAGACGTCGGGGTGGTGCGCGTGGAGGTACACCGCTCCCGCACCCTGACGGGCACCGAGCTGGTTGGCGTAGGAGAACGAGTCCTCGAGGAGCTTCATGATGGGAATGACGCCCGAGCTCTGGTTCTCGATCCGCTTGATCGGGGCGCCTGCCTCACGAATGTTACTGAGCAGCAGGGCAACACCGCCACCGCGCTTGGACAGCTGCAAGGCAGAGTTGATGGAGCGCCCGATGGACTCCATGTTGTCCTCGATGCGCAGCAGGAAGCAGGAGACGGGCTCGCCGCGCTGCTTCTTGCCCGAGTTGAGAAACGTCGGGGTGGCGGGCTGGAACCGTCCGGCGATGATCTCGTCGACCAGATCCGTCGCGAGCCTTTCGTCACCGGCCGCGAGGGTCAGAGCGACCATGCAGACGCGGTCCTCGAAGCGTTCGAGGTAACGCTTACCGTCGAACGTCTTGAGCGTGTAGGACGTGTAGTACTTGAACGCGCCGAGGAACGTCGGGAAACGGAACTTCTTCGAGTAGGCGTGGTTGATCAGGAACTTCACGAACTCGCGCGAGTACTGGTCCAGTACCTCGGGCTCGTAGTAGTTCTCCTCGACGAGGTAGTCGAGCTTCTCGTCCAGATCGTGGAAGAAGACAGTGTTCTGGTTGACGTGCTGCAGGAAGTACTGGTTGGCCGCCTCGCGGTCCTTCTCGAACTGGATCTCGCCGTTGGGACCGTACAGATTCAGCATCGCGTTCAACGCGTGATAATCCAGATCGCTGTCCGATCGAGCGGCGTTGACGGGTGCTACCTCGGTGATGGTCGGTGCCACGGCTTCGCTCCAGTTCCTTCTACATGTCGTGTGTTGTGTGCGCTGCGCTAGTGGACCTGCGCCGCGCGGCGGGATTCGCGCTCCCAGAAGTCCTCGAGACCCTCGCGGACTCGATGTACGTCTTCGGGAGTGCCCATCAGTTCGAATCGGTAGAGATACGGAACTGCGCACTTTTGCGAAATGACATCGCCTGCAAAGCAGAACGAATCACCGAAATTGGTGTTGCCGGCCGCGATGACCGCTCGGATCAGCGACCGATTGTGCTTGCGGTTGAGAAATTTGATGACTTGCTTGGGGACGTAGCTGGTATCGCGGCCCTCGAACGTCATCCCCCCGCCGTACGTGGGCACGATCAACACGTAGGGCTGGTCCACCGAGAAGTCCTCGGGGTTCTTGAGCGGGATGCGACTTGCCGGAAGCGCGAGCTTCGTGACGAACCGATGCGTGTTCTCGGATGCGCTGGAGAAGTAGACGATCGGATGCGTCGACGGCGGAGCGGGAGCGAAATTCACACCTGCTCATCTCCTCCTACGTCCGGAGCATCCTGAGTTCAAGCAACACTCGCCGTGAGTGCCTTGATGCGGTCGGGACGGAATCCGGACCAGTGGTCTTCACCGGCGACGACGACGGGAGCCTGGAGGTAGCCGAGCGCCATCACGTAATCACGAGCCTCGGCATCCTGCGAGATGTCGACGACGTTGTACTCGATGCCCTCTTTGTCGAGAGCGCGGTAGGTGGCATTGCACTGAACGCAGGCGGGCTTGGTGTAGACGGTGATGCTCATGATGTTCCCCTTTTCCGTACCGACCTCGGCCGACGATTCCGACGCCGAGCGGCAACCCGGGTCAGAGCAGTTTCGAGACGATTCACCGTGCTTCGAGCCCGTTTTCGGGGCTTCCTGCGTTGTGTCCTCTCGACTGCTCAGACACTACACCTTGTGTCCGACATATGCCTACAACACGAGATGTTGCGAACAACATCGTTGGTATTCGCTGGTCACAGTCTTGCCGACGAGCAAATCGTTCGGTCGCTGCGGCGTGTCGCGTGCGACACGCTTTCATGTCATGCGTCACATCGAAGACACGAACTCGTGGTGACCGAGAACAGCAAGCCGACACGCCGCACGCGAAGGGTGAAACAGTCCGGTTCGCACACGAGAAAGGCCCTCGGAGTCTTGTCGACTCCGAGGGCCTCTTCCGACCGCCCGTAGGCGCTGATGCGCCGTCGATCCGTCAGCGTTGGCGCGCCTTGAACCGCGGTTCCTTCTTGTTGATCACGAACACCTTGCCGTGACGGCGAACGACCTGGGCGCCCGGCTTGTTCTTCAGCGATTTCAGTGAGTTTCGTACTTTCATACGAAAACTCTACATGAAAACGATTCCCGTTACCGTAATCAGGCGGCGACGAGCTCGTCGGATGCCTTGACCAACTCCGCAACGACGGCGCCGATCTCGGCGGAGACCTCGGCGTTCTCGCGCGGGTGAGCAGTTCCGAACTTGTCGATGGTTCCGCCGATGGTGAGCTCGACGTCCTCGAGCACCTTGCCGCCCGCGATGCCGACGGCCTTGCGTGCATCGTCGTGCGCCCACTTGGCACCGTTACCACTCGGCGACGCGCTGATGACGGCGACCGGCTTCTTCGACACCGCACCGGCGCCGTACGGACGGGAGAGCCAGTCGATGGCGTTCTTCAGAACTGCAGGAATGGTGCCGTTGTATTCGGGCGTGACGAGCAGAAACGCGGTGGCCTTCTCCGCCGCTGCACGCAGCGCGAGTGCGGAGCTGGGAACTTTGCCGTCGACGTCGATGTCCTCGTTGTAGAACGGCACATCGGCAAGACCGTCGTAGACCACGGCCGAGGAGCCCTCAGGGGTCAGCGACGCCGCGGTATCGGCAATCTGCTTGTTGACCGAATCCGCGCGGAGACTTCCAACGAGAACGAGAACGTGTGCATCAGACATGAGTAATTCCTTCGAGTTCGAGTGTGCAGCCGGTGTTCGACCCAATTCTTACCACTCAAACGGACCGCGGTCCACTTCCATTCCCGAGCAGGTAGACTGTCCCTTGTGACCGATTTCATGCTGCCCATAGCCGGCGAGGAGACCGAGCGGTGCGACGCCGCGCGTAACCGGCGGCTCCTGCTGGACGCGGCATCGGAACTGGTCGCGACGGTCGGCGCCGACGCCGTGACCATGGACGGCCTCGCCGCCAAGGCGGGTGTGGGCAAGGGCACAGTGTTCCGTCGGTTCGGGAGTCGATCCGGCCTGATGCAATCTCTGCTCGATCACACGGAGAAAGAGCTCCAGCAGTCGTTCCTGTTCGGTCCCCCGCCGTTGGGCCCGGGTGCCGACCCGATCGACAGGCTCGTCGCCTTCGGCCGCGCTCGGCTGCAACTGGTGGAGGTTCAGGGCGAGGTCATGCGCGCGGCCGAGAACTCGGCCCTGGTGCGGTACTCCGCACCTGCTCACATGGTGAACTACACCCATGTGCTGACACTTCTGCGCAGCGCAGGCGTCGGCGGCGATCTGGAACTGCTGGCCTACAACCTGCTGACCCCACTCGAAGCGACACTGGTCATGCATCAGTTCCGCGATCTGGGTATGCCGATAGAACGGCTCGCCGACGGCTGGGAAGACCTGGTGCGCCGAGCCACCCGCTGACCGGCGAAAGTTCGCTCGCCGCCCCTAGAATGGCCGAATGTCACTACTACGCTCGGAACTTCGGACCCGCATCCTGCGTGAACTGGCGGTCCAGTCGTCGATCGACCCCGCGGCGGAGATCACACGCCGCGTCGATTTCTTGAAGGCCTATCTGCGCTCGAGCCCCGCGAAGGGATTCGTGCTCGGCATCAGCGGTGGTCAGGACAGCACCCTCACGGGCGCGCTCTGCCAGCGTGCCGCGGCCGAACTACGCAGCGAAGGCGCCGAGGCAGAGTTCGTCGCGGTGCGTCTGCCGTACGGAGTCCAGGCCGACGAGGACGACGCGACGACGGCACTGACCTTCATCGGTCCGGACCGGACGGTCACCGTCAACATCAAGGAGGCGTCCGACGCCTCGGCGGCTTCCGCAGCCGAGGCACTGGGCACGTCCGAGGTCCGAGACTTCGTGCGCGGCAACATCAAAGCGCGCCAGCGCATGGTCGCGCAGTACGCGCTCGCCGGGCAGTTGGGCTACGTCGTCGTGGGAACCGATCACGCAGCCGAGGCAATAACCGGATTTTTCACCAAGTTCGGAGACGGCGGTGTCGACATCACCCCGCTCACCGGCCTCAGCAAGCGCCAGGGTGCGGCATTGCTACGTGAACTGCGCGCACCGGAGAGCACGTGGAAGAAAGTGCCGACGGCGGACTTGGAAGACGACCGTCCTGCGCTCCCGGACGAGGAAGCACTCGGCGTCACGTACGCCCAGATCGACGATTATCTCGAGGGCAAGGATGTGTCCGACGAGGTCGCCGAGAAGTTGGAGCGGATGTTCCTCGACACCAGGCACAAGCGCGCCGTTCCGGTCACTCCGTTCGACGACTGGTGGACCACCGAGAACTGAAGGACGCTAACCGCCGGCGAACGGCGGCAGGACATCGACCCTGTCGCCGAGCGTCGTGCCCGCATCACGGGTCAGGTCGTCGCCGACGAGAAACGCCGAGACTCGCAGCACGTCGACCACCGAGCTTCCATGTCTTTGTTGCACAGCAGCTTTGAGAGCTGCAAGTGTGCTTCCGGCGGGAAGATCGAACGTTTCGTGCGCGCATCCGGCAGCGTCGGCTGCGCCGGCGAAGTACCTGACCTCAACCACCGATTGCTCCCATGCTCCGTGCAGGCGGTACGAAATCGGCGGCGTCGATGCCGTGGCCGGCCCACTTGTTCCACATCGCGCCGCGCCACAGCCGTGCGATCTCGTCATCGGTGGCGCCGCCGCGCAATGCTGCGCGAAGGTCGGTTTCCTCGTCACTGAACAGACACGACCGAACGGTGCCTTCGGCGGTCAACCGCGTTCGGTCGCAATCCGAGCAGAACGACCTGGTGACGGACGCGATGATTCCGACGGTGGCGGATGTTCCGCCTACCGCCCATTCCTCCGCGGGAGCCGACGGGTCTGCGCGACCGATTTCCGTCAGTTCGAACCGGGCCGACAGCACGTCGAGCAGGTGCTGTGCGTCGAGCATGTTCGCGCGCGCCCATTCCTGGTCCGCGTCCAGGGGCATCTGTTCGATGAAACGCAGTGCGACGCCCTCGTCGAGGCACCATTGCAGCAGGTCGGCTGCGCCGTGCAACGTTTCCGGCATCAGGACTGCGTTGATCTTCACCGGGTCGAGACCGGCGCGCCTGGCCGCGCGCACACCCGCCAGGACCGAGGGGAGCCGATCACGCCGAGTGAGCTCCGCGAAGTGGTGCCGGTCGATGGTGTCGAGCGAGACGTTCACCCGTCCGAGACCCGCGGCCACCAAGGAGTCGACACGGTGTTCGAGACCGACGGCGTTGGTGGTCATCGCCAGCGGCACGCCCGGCGCGGCGTCCGAACAGAGCTGGAGAATTTCCGCCAGATCCGCACGCATCAAGGGTTCTCCCCCGGTGAAGCGGACTTCCTCGACGCCGAGGTGCGAGGTGGCGACACCGACCACGCGGGCGATCTCGCTTGCCGTCAGCAGATTTCGAGCCTCGATGGCGGGCAGGCCGGATTCCGGCATGCAGTACGTGCACCGCAGCGAGCACTTCTCGGTGAT
Source organism: Rhodococcus sp. RS1C4 (assembly GCF_002258225.1). Lineage (NCBI taxonomy): Bacteria > Bacillati > Actinomycetota > Actinomycetes > Mycobacteriales > Nocardiaceae > Rhodococcus > Rhodococcus sp. RS1C4. Next base: position 11,141 of record NZ_NOXZ01000050.1, read on the forward strand.
GGACACTCTGAGGTCACGAGCGACGCGTCCGAATCTGTCGACGAGGACGGGAACGTCCGGCCGGTCCTCGACGGTGTCGGTCCTCGCCCGGCCGATCGAAGGGATTCCGAGCCCGACGGCACCGGTACCCACTGCATTGCCGACTGTCATGACCCTCCTTCGAATGTTCGGTGTCCGACTGTCCATCCTCCAGTATGCCGTCCGCCCGATTCTTCGTGCGATCCACCGAACATTCGCGCGACGGAGCGCGCATAGGATCGTGGAATGAGCAGGATCGTGGAATGAGCAGTGCTGGGCATGATGGATCACCGGATGGCGGCGGGCGGGCGCACCGTCCGAGCGCGGCGTCGGTGGAGGAACACCTCGCAGTCGTCGAAGAACTGTTGCGCCCGCTGCGCACCAGAACGCCTCTGTCCGTGTCGGTGGCCGACGCTCTCGGTCGCGTCGTCCACGCCGACGTCGTCTCCCCCGTCGACCTCCCGTTGTTCCGCAATTCGCAGATGGACGGATATGCCGTTCTCGCATCGGACGTCGCGGCGGTTCCGGTCACGCTGCGGGTCGACGGTGTCGTTGCCGCGGGTCCGTCGGAGATCGTCCGGATCGAGTCGGGGTCGGCAGTCAAGATCATGACGGGCGCGCCCGTGCCCGTCGGCGCGGACGCCGTCGTCCCCGTCGAGAACACCGAACGGTCAACGCCCACTGGTGATGCCGTGACCGTCACCGTGTCGAGGCAACCGGGTGACTACATCCGTGAGCAGGGCAGCGACATCACCGCGGGCACGATCCTGGTGCGGGCCGGGCAGGTCCTCGAACCGCGCCACATCGCGGTGCTCGCCGCGGTCGGCCTCGACAGCGTCGCCGTGGTTTCTCGACCCACGGTCGCGGTCATCACCACCGGGGCCGAACTGGTCGACGCCGGCAGCACCCTGCGTCCCGGCGAGATCTTCGATTCCAACGGGCTCACGCTGGCGGCTCACCTGCGGGCAAACGGCGCCGACGTCGTCTCCGTCCGCCGAAGCTCGGACGACCGGGGCGAGTTCGAGAAAATATTGTTCGACGCTGCCCGCGAAGCCGAACTCGTGATCACGTCCGGCGGCGTGTCGATGGGTGACTTCGAGGTCGTGAAGGATGTAGTGGGTCCGCTGGGTGGGCGTTTCGGCTCCGTGCGCATGCAGCCCGGTGGTCCACAGGGCGTCGCGACCATCGAGGGAACGCCCGTGCTCGACTTTCCGGGCAATCCGGTGAGCACGGTCGTGTCCTTTCTGGTCTTCGCGCGCAACATCGTGCGAGAGGCGGCAGGCCTGGATCGGATCGAGCCGCGGCCGGTCCCGCTGGCGCACTCGATCACGTCGATCCGCGGCAAGCGACAGATGCTCCGGGCGCGACTCGGCGACGACGGTGTCTCGTTGGTCGCCGGGCCAGGGTCACACCTCGTCGCAGCGATGGCGTGGGCCGACGTACTCGTCGACGTTCCCGAAGACACGACGGCCCTCGAAGCCGGTGAGAAGGTTCAGGTGATCCCGCTGTGACCACGTCCAATTTCTCCCACCTCGACTCCGAGGGTCGGGCGCGCATGGTCGACGTCTCCGCCAAACAGGACACCACTCGAATCGCCGTCGCTGCAGGCGAACTGGCCACCACGGCGGAGGTGATCGCGTTGGTGCGTGCCGATGGCATGCCGAAAGCCGACGTGCTCGCGACCGCACGGATCGCCGGAATCTCCGGAGCGAAGAAGACGTCGGAACTCATCCCGCTCTGCCACCAACTCGCGTTGTCTAAGGTCGACATCGTGTTCGGTTTCACCGACACCACGATCACGGTGGAGGCCACCGCGAAGACCACAGGTCCGACCGGAGTGGAGATGGAAGCGCTGACGGCCGTCGCCGTGGCCGGGCTCACGTTGCACGACATGGTCAAGGCCGTCGACCCGTCGGCGACGATGAACGGTATTCGGTTGGTGCGCAAAGAAGGCGGCAAACGAGGGTCGTGGTCGCGTGAGGACACCGTCTCCGCTGGGCCTACGTCCGTGACAGAAACATCTCCGGCGGGCCGAACAGCCGCCGTTCTGGTCGCCTCTACCGGTGGTGCGAACGGAACCCGTGAGGACACGACCGGGCCCCGCATCGTAGCGTGGCTTCTCGACAGAGGATTCACCGTACGCGGCCCACTCGTCTACGCCGACGCAGAGATCGCGGCAGGCCTGCGCGACGCTCTCACCGACGGCCCCGCCCTCGTCGTCAGCACCGGTGGCACCGGTGTCTCCCCGACCGATGCGACCCCCGAGGCGACCAAGGCCGTTCTGGACCGCGAACTTCCGGGGATATCCGACGCCATCCGGCTCCGGGGAACGAAGGTCACGCCGCATGCGACGCTCAGCCGCGGACTGTCCGGGGTGGCGGGCCGCACCGTCGTCGTCAATCTCCCCGGATCACCGGGAGGCGTGAAAGACGGCCTGGCGGTGCTGGATCCGATCGTCGACCATCTACTCGCCCAGGTTGCTGGAGACGGACTCCACGCCGATTCGGAAAGTGACGTGAACACCCCATGACCGACCTGCTCGCCGCGATATCCGCCGATCCCATCGACACCTCGGCGGTGGAAAGTGCCGTCGCCGGTCCGACGCACGGTGCCGTCGTGTTGTTCTCCGGCGTCGTGCGCAACCACGACGGCGGACAATCGGTGTCGGCCCTCGAGTACCAGGCCCACCCCGAGGCGGAACGGTTCCTTCGTACGTGTTGCGTGGAAGTGGCGGAAGAATCCGGCCTGCCGGTCGCAGCCGTGCATCGCGTCGGTGACCTGTCGATCGGCGACGTCGCCCTCGTGGCCGCCGTCGCGTCGCCCCACCGCGCCGAGGCGTTCGCAACGTGTGCGCTGCTCGTCGAACGGATCAAAGCAGAGGTACCCATCTGGAAGCGACAGCACTTCGCGTCGGGCACGTCGGAATGGGTCGGCCTCTAACCGGACCGGACGTACCGGTGAACCGGAAGCATCGCGGACTCGTCGGCGAGGTCACCGGGCCGCCGGACGCAATCCAGTAGCCGAATCTCGGCCAGTTCCTCGTCGAGGTCGGTGCCGATCAGAACGAGCCGGGTAATTCTCGTGGTGTCGTCGCCCCACTCCGTCGGCGTCATCGTGATGTGCCGGCCGACGGTGTTCACCTCGTAGCGCTCGCGGTAGCCGGGTACGTCGAAGTGAACGAAGCCCTTGATGCGGTAGACGTCGCCTGCCGGGTTCTCCAACATGTCGACGAACCGTCGAGGATCGAACGGCTCGTCGCTCTCGAAGCTCGTCGTGGAGTACTTCGCGTGCAGATGATGTGCATGGTCGTCCTGTTCGCCATGGCTGTCGTGGTCGTGGTCGTGGTCGAAGAGAATCTCGTCGAACGACATCTGACGCGCCTGCGTGGGATCCTGCACACGCTCGGGGACGTCGAAGAGCAGTTCGGCGTCGACTCGGCCGTGGTCGGTCGTCAGAACAGGCGTGTCGGTGACGATGCCGCGGACGAGGGATTCGATGTCCGACAGTGCGTCGGGCGACGGTACGTCCGCTTTGTTGAGCACCACCAGGTCGGCCAATTGCACGTGCTGGTCGAGTTCGGGGTGTTCGGCTCGGGTAGAGGCGAATTCGACGGCATCGACCACCCCGACGAGACCGCCGTACGACACCCGCGGATTGTCGCTCGCCAGAACCATTCGTATGAGATTTCGGGGCTCGGCGAGACCGCTGGCTTCGACGACGATCACGTCGAGCGCGGATTTGCTACCCGCCAGGACGTCGAACATCGCGTCCAGTTCGTCCACGTCGACGGCGCAACACAGGCAACCGTTGCCCAGCGACACCATCGAGTCCACCTGTCCGGCAACCATCATCGAGTCGATGTTGATCGACCCGAAGTCGTTGACGACCACGCCGATGCGAATTCCGCGATTGTGCCGAAGTAGGTGATTGAGCAGCGTCGTCTTGCCGGAACCCAGGAAGCCCGAGACGAGGACAACGGGAATCGTTCGGTCTGCCTCGGCCACGCAGCGAGATTACTCGGTGCCGCGTTCGGTCATCGAGTCAGGATCTGACGGAGCAGACCTTGCGCGACATCGGCGACGGCCCGAACGTCCGCCTCACCGCCACCGGCGTCGACGTAGGGAGCGAGCTCGGACAGCAACCGCGACAGCGAGTTTCCCGCGGTCGAATCGGCAGCGGAGGGAACAGTCGGCACCGACGGCACCGTCTCGGCTGCGTTCTGGTCGGGAGCGACTTCGGTGTCCGGCCCGAGCAGATAGTCGATGATCCCGGTGGACAGCGCGATCGCGTGCTTCAGTTGACCGTCGGTGGTCTCCAATGTGTCCGCATCCGACGGGTTGGATCCGTTGCCCATCTCGACGAACACCAGCGGTACACCCGTCAGCGCAGGGCCTGCGACGTCGGCGCGTTCCTGAACACCGTCTGTCACACCGGCGTAGTTGGCAGGAGTGAAACCGGCACGTTCGTAGGCGTCGCGCATCAGTGACGTTGCCTGTCGCCCACCCGCCGATTGTGCCGCGTCGGCCGCTGTATCGGGGATCGGCAAGGTGGGAACGATGAGGTGGAAGCCGTGCTTGTTCTCGTCCGGGCCTGTGGACGTGGAGTCCGCATGAATGCTGACGGCCACGTCGGCCCCCGATCGCGTGGCGGCCTCCGCCCTCTCGTCGACGCAGCCGCCCCAACCGGTGTCGTCCGCCCGCGAAGTCACCACCGTCGCACCGAGGCTCTCCAGACTCGACTTCACGAGCTGCGAGACGTTCCAGTTGATCGTGTGCTCCGGCACTCCACCGAGCGACGTCATGCCCGTCGTCTGGCAGTCCTTGGTTCCGCCGCGTCCATCGTCGACCTGACGCGTGAGATCCTCCGAGTGGCCCGTCCCTTGATGACCCGGGTCCAGGAAGACCGTCTTGCCGGAGAGTTCGTTCCCGGTCGAGTCGGAGGCCGGATCGGCACTCGCCGCCGCGGGAGCGATCACCGCAGCGGACAGCAGTCCGATCGACAGAAACGCGAGCACACCAGTTTTGTTCATCGACGGTTGTGAGCGCACCGCGGCCTGAGCCCGGCGCACCGCTCCCCTCTCACTCCGACAGCCACCAGGCCACACGAGCCCTCGGTCGTTCCCACAGGAATCAGTGGACACTTGAGCCCCAAGTGAAGCAGCAGCATCACGCACATCGACGAGCAATCAGCCTTTCGGAAGCAAATCGTGAGCATGCCGTGACTCAACCGTTGCCGTTCACTCCAAAACCTCCGCACACTTCATATTCCTTTCGGTGACACACAAAACGAGCTCGCAAAAGCAACCATCCGAGACCGAATGAACCGTTCGGTCACTCCAAGTGACCGAACGTCACGTCCGCTCCGAACAGCGGCAGACGACAATTCGTCGTGCATGGATAAATTGCCCGGTCGGTCGTATAGTCGCGTTGAGTGTGATGCAGACGCACCTGAACTTCATTGGAGAACTTTTCATATGGCCAAGAAAGTCTTCGTCCAACTGGTGGACGATATCGATGACAAGCCGATCGAATCCGGCGGCGAGCACATAACTTTTTCGGTGAACGGTGTCGGTTACGAAATCGACCTCAGCGACAAGAACGCCAAGGAATTTCACCGGAAGCTCGATTACTACATCGAGCATTCGTTGCGGGTGGGCGGAAAGCGCGCGAAGAAGTCCGGCGGATCCGTTTCGGTGAACTCCAAACGCGACGCGAATCAGACCAAGGCGATTCGGGAATGGGCGAAGTCGAACGGTTACGCGATTTCCACTCGCGGTCGAATTCCGACGGACGTGGAGCAAGCCTTCGACGCGGCGCATTAGGAACGCCGCGACCGACCGGAGTACTTACACAAAAAAGGAGAGTCACCATGGTGGTGACTCTCCTCTTTGTGGAGCTAAGGGGACTCGAACCCCTGACCCCCACACTGCCAGTGTGGTGCGCTACCAGCTGCGCCATAGCCCCGTACTTCGCTTCCGCGTTACCTTGCGGTTGCTCGAACGAAGTTACACCATTGTCGTTGACGGGAACAAATCAGCAGCTCAGAGCGCGTCACCGGCGAAGCGCGGGTGTCAGCCGATGGATTCGACCCATGACGACTCACGCAGTGCGTCGACGAGTTGCCCGTCGACGAGAACGCCGGGGGTGCCGGCGGCTCCTGCCGCAGCCAATGCAGCCCGGGCGGTTTCCGCGTCGGCAGAGGCTACGTCTGCGGCGCTTCCACTGGTGATGCAGTCTGCTACGGAAGTGCTCGCACCATTACGCGTGGCCATCTCCGCCAGTTCGGCGTTCGAGTGGTCGGTCTCACCGTTCTCTTCCGGTTGGAACTCTGTCGAGAACAATTCTGCGTGGAACGCGGAGTACACGATCGCGTCGGACGATTCGGCAACGCAGCGCGACGCAGCCACCGCCCGACTGGAGTAGTCGCCGCTCGCGGACAACTGATTCAGTTGGGGCAGAACGACCATGTGATAGCGAACCGCGATGGTTCCCTCGTCGATCTTCTGTGCCAGTTCCTGGCCGTGCTTCACCTCGAGTTCGCCGCAGAACGGGCACATCGGGTCCTCGAAGATGTCGACGGTGCGCGGCGCACCCGGAACACCGAGTTCGACCACACCGTCGTCGGATACGGTCGAGACGACCTCGGCGTTGCGGACCGAGCCGTATCCGTCGTTGCGTGGCTCGTCGCCACCTCGCTGCCAGAGGATGGCCACCACGATCACGGCGACAACCACGACAAGTGCGACGCCCGCAAGCACGTAAGTGAAGGTGTTGGACGTCGGCTGAGGTGTGTACTTTGCCCCGGATGTTCTCTTTTGACTCACGTGCACATGATACGAAAGCCTCACGTGGACGGGGCTGCGGCGCTCTTCCTACCTCCCGGCTCGGGGACGGTGATCCACCATGCGGCTGCCGCGAGCAGAATCACGCCGGATGCCACGAAAGCGGTGCCGTACGACGCCCCCTCGACGATCTTGGCTGCGACCACCGGGCCGAGGATCGCACCCACGTCCGCGGACATCTGGAAGGTGGAGAGCACCGGTCCACCGCGCGCTTTGGACCCGATGACATCCGCGATGGACGCCTGCTGCGCCGGTGTCATCAGACCGGATCCGACGCCCGCGAGAACCGAGAACGCCATGAACAGCGCGATGTCGTCGGTGAGCCCTATCCCCGCTGTCCCGACGCCTGCGACGACCAGACCTGCCACGACGAAGGGTTTGCGCCCGCGGAGGTCCGATTGACGCCCCGCGGTGGTGAGCACTATCGCATTACCGACCGCGAAGACGGCCAACGACACTGCCGCGACCGCCGCGGACCGCTGGAGTACCTCGATGACGAAGAGCGGAATCAAGGCCACTCGCACGCCGAAGATCACCCAGCCCGTCGCGAAGTTGGACGCCAGTGCCGCTCGGTAGGCGGGCACCGCCCACGCCGCCCGGAGGGTGAGAACGGGGACCGACGAATCCGCACTCGCTTTCTCTTCCTCGACGTCGCCGAGCGCGAAGAACACGACGGCCGCGGCGATCACGAGCGCCACCGCGTAGATGAGAAACGGCGCACGGAGACCGAGCCCGACGACGGCTCCGCCCAGCAACGGACCACCGATCGATCCGAGCAGAAAACTCGTGGCGTAGAGGCCCGAGATCCGTCCACGGCTCTGTGGTGGGCTCATCCGGATCAACAGTCCGAGTGCGGACACCGAGAACATCGTGGATCCGATGCCACCGAGCCCACGGAACACGAGGAGCTGCCAGTAGGTCTGGGCGAACGCACACGCACCGGTGGACAGCGCGACGATCAACAGACCGGACAGGTAGATCGGGCGCTCCCCCAGTTTCTGCACCAGCGTCCCGCTTGCGGGGGCGAACAGAAGACGCATCAGCGCGAAGGTACTGATGACAGCGGACGCGGCGAACACGCCGACTCCGAACTCGGTCGCGAACTGCGGGAGCGCAGGCGAGACGATGCCGAACCCGAGTGCGATGACGAAGCTTGCCGCGATCAGTACCCAGATCTCGGACGAGACCGGTGTGCGATTGCTTTCCTGCCGATTGTCTTCCGTCACGACTCGTTCAGGGCCTGGGACACCAATTCCTTTGCCGCTGCCTGAACCTGAGCGAGGTGATCGGCTCCTCGGAACGATTCGGCGTAGATCTTGTAGACGTCCTCGGTGCCGGAGGGCCGTGCCGCGAACCACGCATTCTCGGTGGTGACCTTCAGCCCTCCGATGGCAGCGTCGTTGCCGGGCGCCGTCGTCATGGTGGCGGTGATCTTTTCACCTGCGAGTTCGGTTGCGGTCACCTGCTCGGGAGACAGCTTGCCGAGGACCGCCTTCTGCTCACGGGTGGCCGGTGCATCCACACGAGCGTACGACGGGTCGCCGTACTCGGCGGTGAACTCCGAATAGCGTTCGGACGGTGTCTTTCCGGTGACCGCAGTGATCTCCGACGCGAGGAGCGCCAAGATGATGCCGTCCTTGTCGGTCGTCCAGACGCGGCCGTCGGTGCGCAGGAAGGACGCACCTGCGCTCTCCTCTCCGCCGAAACCGAGGTCGCCGTCGAGCAGTCCGGGTACGAACCATTTGAAACCGACGGGAACCTCCAGTAACTGCCGACCCAGTCCGGCAACCACCCGATCGATCATGGACGACGAGACCAGAGTCTTACCGACACGCGCGGTCGGCGACCATCCCGAACGATGCGTGAACAGGTAGTCGATCGCCACGGCCAGGTAGTGGTTGGGATTCATCAGTCCACCGTCGGGCGTGACGATGCCGTGCCGGTCCGAGTCCGCGTCGTTGCCGGTGGCGATGTCGTACGACGTCCGAGCTGCGATCAACGACGCCATCGCGTTCGGTGACGAGCAGTCCATCCTGATCTTGCCGTCGGTGTCGAGAGTCATGAAACGGAAGGTGGAGTCCACGAGTGGATTCACCACGGTGAGGTCGAGGTTGTGGCGCTCGGCGATCGCGTCCCAGTAGTCGACGCTCGCGCCGCCGAGCGGATCTGCACCGATCCGAACGCCCGCGGCGCGAACCGCGTCGAGGTCCACGACGCTGGGCAGGTCGTCGACGTACGTGCCGAGGTAGTCGTAGCGTTCGACGGTGGTGCGCATCGCGGTGTCGAGGGACACCCGCCGCACCCCGGCGAGGTCGGCGCGCAGAAGTTCGTTGGCGCGGTCTGCGATGACCGACGTGGCGTCACTGTCGGCGGGCCCGCCGTGGGGAGGGTTGTACTTGAAGCCGCCGTCACGCGGTGGGTTGTGAGACGGGGTCACGACGATTCCGTCGGCGCGGCGTTCCGGTCCCGACGCGTTGTACCGCAGAATCGCGTGACTGACAGCCGGAGTAGGTGTGTAGCGGTCCCCGGAGTCGACCAGCACGGTGACATCGTTGGCGGCCAACACTTCGAGCGCCGTGGTCCAGGCAGGCTCGGACAGTGCGTGGGTGTCGCGCCCGATGAACAGCGGACCCGTGATCCCTTGGGACGCACGATATTCGACGATCGCCTGAGTTGTCGCCAGGATGTGGCGTTCGTTGAACGCCGAGTCGAGGCTGGAACCCCGGTGTCCCGAGGTTCCGAACACGACCTGTTGCCCGGGATCCGACACGTCGGGCGTCCGCGAGTAGTAGGCGGTGATCAACTGCGCGACATCCACGAGGTCCTCGGGAAGGGCAATTGTTCCAGCTCGTTCGTGCGCCACGATGCGCCTCCTTGTTCTCACCCTGTGCCGGCCAGTTCGACTCTAATCGCTGACCGAGAACGCGGCGGGGCGCGGCTAGGAAGTGCGGGGTGATTTCGGAGGGCGAGGCAGGAAGTAACTCGTGCGACGCTGGTAGTCGGCGTATCCCGGGCGTCGTTCCATGGAGCGTTCCAGCAGACGCGCACCCGTCGCGAACACGAGGAAATAGGTCATCGCAACGGGTGAGAGGACCGTGAGCACCCCGGGCCACGCCGACGCCGCGACGAGGAAGATCCCCCACCACACACAGGCGTCACCGAAGTAGTTGGGGTGCCGCGTCCACGACCACAGACCGCGGTCCATGATCCTGCCCTTGTTCGACGGGTCCGCCTTGAACGCTCTCAACTGCGCGTCACCGAGGGCTTCGAATGTCAGGCCGGCAGCCCACAGCAGCACGCCGAGAACGACCGTCACCGGCACGGAGGACTGCGCGACGGCGGAGACCTGGATGGGCAGCGAGACGAACCACAGGGCCACCCCCTGCGTCAGGTAGATCTTCCGGAGGGCGTAGAGAGTACGGTTTCCCGTGGCCTTCGACAGCAACTCCTCGTACCGCGGGTCCTCGCCGCTGCCGATCGACCGGCGAAACACGTGCCACGCCAAGCGCAGTCCCCATACCGCGACGATGACCGTCACCAGCAGCCGGCGCCATCCCTCCCCGGTTCCGACCACGCCCGACACGAGCGCGATGAGGACGAAACCTCCCCCCCACGTCACGTCGACGACGCTGTGCCGCCCGATCCTGCTGCCGACGAGTGCGGTGACGATCATCAGAACGGCGGTGGCGAGCAGCGCGGAGCCGGACACTGTCAGGAACTCGGACCGATCGAATGCATTCACGGTTCGGTACCTACCCAGACAGGTCGAACGGGATCGAAGTCGACCTGCCCGTCGGGTCCGGGGCGCACCGACAGTATCTGGTCGACGCCCATTCGGCCCTCGCGGAACGCCATGCCTCCGCCGACGAGATACAGCCGCCAGACGCGTGCGACCTCCTCTCCGACGAGCTCGACGACGTCGTCCCAGCGCGCCTCGAATCGCTCGGTCCACACGTCCACCGTTCGCACGTAGTGCTCACGCATCGCATGGACGTCGCGCACTTCGAGTCCGGCTTCCTCGATCATCGCGACGGTCCGACCGACGGGACGCATGTACATGTCCGGAGCGATGAACTGCTCGATGAACGCACCTCCGCCCGGATTGTCACCTTCTTTGCGGGACATCTGCTGGATCAACACCCGCCCGCCCGGCCGCACGTTGCGGTGCAACGCAGCGGTGTACGTGGGGTAGTTCGACTCACCCACGTGCTCGCCCATCTCGATGGACGCGACCGCGTCGAACGGACCGTCGGGGATCTCGCGGTAGTCCTGGATCCTGATCTCGACGCGGTCCTGTAGTCCTCGGTCGGCAATTCGCTTGTCGATGAACGCCTTCTGCTCACGCGAGATCGTGACGCCGACGACGTGGGCGCCGTATTCCTGTGCCGCGTGCAGACTCAACGAACCCCAACCGCAGCCCACGTCGAGGAACCGCTGACCGGGAGCGGTGTCCAGGCCGATCTTGCGGCACACGAGGTCGAGCTTGTCCGTCTGTGCGTCGTCGAGGGTGTACGTGGGTGCGGTGGACGTCCAGTACCCCGACGAGTACGCCATGTGGGAATCGAGCACCAGTTCGTAGAAGTCGTTCGACAGGTCGTAGTGGTGGCTGATCGCGGCGCGGTCCCGCACCAGCGAATGCAGCCTGCCCTTGACGACCGCCTGCGACGCAGGCGGGGCGAGAGGACGACCGAACACTCCGAGTTCACGGGCCAACTTGGCGAGCTTCAGCAGCGCCGCGGGTGACGGACGAACGGCCGACAGCTTCCTCGCTCGAACTTCGCTCCACACGTGGGCGAGGGCAGCTCCGAGGTCACCGTCGACGTCGAGTTCGTCCAGTACGTAGGACTGCGCCGCACCCAACTCCCCCGGGTTCCACAGCAGTCGCCGCAGAACGTTCGGCGACTTCAGGTGTACGTCGGGGGCGCCGACGGTCCCGGCGACACTGCCGTCCCATGCGTGCAAGCGCACCGGCAGATTCCCTCCGACATAGGGCGCCACCAACTCCGCGATACGCGGTGCAACTCCAGCGGTGCTCATCTGTCTCCCCTACGGTCCAGAACGATCTGCTGCACATCGAGATACCCGGAGCGGAAGCCCGCTTCCGAGTAGCACAGATAGAAGTGCCACATTCGGTCGAATGTCCGATCGAACCCCAACTCCGACGTCTCGGCGCGGCGGGCGGTGAACTCCTCGTCCCACCTCCGCAGGGTCCGTGCGTAATGGTCGCCCATCGACAATCGCTCGCGCACACGGAGAGTCGTGTGACTCTCGGTGACCTCGTCGATCGCGCGCAGCGATGGCAGGAACCCACCGGGGAAGATGTACTTGTGCACCCAGGTGTAGGTGTTCCGGGTGGCCAGCATCCGATCGTGCGGCATCGTGATCGCCTGGATCGCCACTCTCCCACCGGGCGCGAGAACCCTGTCGATGGTCCGAAAGTACGTACCCCAGTATTCGTGTCCGACCGCCTCGATCATCTCGACCGACACCACCGCGTCGTATTCGCCGTCGACCATGCGGTAATCGAGTAGGTCGACCTGGACCCGTTCCGAGTACCCGGCGTCGGCGATACGCTTGCAGGCGAGTTCCTGCTGCTCGGTGGACAACGTCACCGAGCGCACCGTCGCCCCCCGCGCCGCCGCACGGATGGCCAGTTCACCCCAGCCCGTGCCGATTTCCAGTACGCGGCTTCCTTCTCCGACGCGGGCGCGGTCGAGCAACCTGTCGATCTTGCGTCGCTGCGCTTCCGCGAGCGGTTCGCCGTCCTCACGGGTGCCCCCGGACGCGAACAGCGCGCTCGAGTAGGTCATGGTCTCGTCGAGGAACAGTTCGAACAGGTCGTTGGACAGGTCGTAGTGTCGCGAGATGTTGGAGCGAGTGTTGTCGGTCGTGTTCCGCTCCGCACGTGGGGGTTTCGGCACGTACAGGCCGCGGAGACGCTGCAGCGATCTCGGAATCAACGTTGCCATCCGAGTGGCGAACACTTCGAGTACCGCGGTCAGGTCTTCCGCGTCCCAGTCCCCTGCCATGTACGCCTCACCGAACCCGATGAGTCCGCTCTGGCCTACTCGCGCAGCGAAGTCGGCGGGCCGCACGATATGCATCACCGGGGATTCGGGGCCGCCGCCACCGATCACGCTGCCGTCGGCGAAGCGAGCCCGAAGTGGCAGCGTTCCCACTGCGCGGCGAAACAGGAAGTCGGCGACCGGCGCGGCGACCTTTGCCTTCGTCCCTGCCGGCACGAAAGCGATGCCTGGCCAATTGTGTGTGTCCACGTCGGACTTCGATCGAACGACGGTTGTCATCGTGTTGCCTTTCGTACAGCGGGTGCTTTCGGACGTGGAACGATCGGTAGACCCCTCGCCCACAGCCGAATTCCTTGCCAGCGAATCTGTGCCACCACACGCGCGGGCGCGAGCGGAACCGAAACTGCCGATGCCAGCACCGATCGAGTGGTGGCAGGCCTTCGGTGCCCGGTCACGCTCGCCACAAAGGGCGGTGCGCCTTCGCGTTCGAGAACGATGGAGAGCGCCAGCGTCGAGTCCGGCTCGGGTAGTTTCATCCGGTATTCGCCACTGACATCGTTGAACGGAGAGACGTAGAACTCTTTACGTGCTCGCGCCGCGCCCACGTCGTCGGTGTGCAGCAGATAGGCGTATCGCTCACCGTAGGTGTTGTGGACTTCAGCGACGACGCACACGAGCCTGTCCTCCCGGTCGTGACACCAGAAGACGCTGAGCGGGTTGAACGTGTGTCCGAGCACTCGGGCGCTGGCGAGCATCGTGATCCGTCCGCCGCCGAGGTCGATGCCCTGGTCCGCCAGAAACGCGTCGATGTTCTGCCGGATGGACTTCGAGGGGTCACCGATGTGATCGCTCGCGTGGAACGTCGCGAGTGGCCGGATCCACCGCGGAAACGCGGGCAGACGGTCGAGGTCGACGAACCAACTGTAACTGCGGTAGCGAAACTTGTTTCGTATCGGCGCCGTGCGCACGTGCACGATGGTCGTCGAGAAGATGGCGTTGGCGTGCGTCACGTCCACTGCCCGCCCACACGTTCGGCAGCCACCCGACCTGATTCCGCACCGTCCTCGTGAAAGCCCCAACCGTGGTACGCACCCGCGAAAGCCACAGTGTCGGTGTTCAATTCCGGGAGCCTGCGTTGAGCTTCGAGCGACGCGGGCGTGTACTGCGGGTGCTCGTACGTCATCTCGTCGAGAACGGTCGACGGGTCGACGACGTGAGATCCACCGAGTGTCACCAGGAATCGCTGCGAGCCTGCCAGCCTCTGCAGTCTCGTCATGTCGTAGCTGACGAGAACGCTGTCCGGCTGCGCGCCGCATTCCGGAATTCGGTAGTTCCACGACGCCCGCGCCCTCGGCGTCGCCGGAAGTACCGCCTCGTCGGTGTGGAGCTGAGTGTGATTGATGGAGTACGGCATCGACCCGAGCACCGAGTGCTCGAGCGCGGTGGGGTCGGCGAGCATCTTCAGCGCCTGGTGGGGATGTACCGCGATGACGACGGCGTCGTAGCGTTCCAGCACGTCGCGAGAATCGCGGATGTCGACTCCGTCGACGTGTCGGTACACCGCGTGTACCGCTGTACTCGTGCGGATCTCGTCGATGTGCGCGGCGACGCGCTCGACGTAGCGCGCCGAGCCGCCGGTCACCGTGCGCCAGACCGGAGAGCCCGTCACGCTGAGCATGCCGTGGTGTTCGAGAAAGGTGAACAGATATCGCGCCGGATAGTTCAGGGCCGTGCCCGGATCACACGACCACACCGCCGAGACGAGTGGAGCCATGAAATGCGCGGTGAAGTATTCGGAGAAGCGCGTGCGACCGAGGAAATCGGCCAGAGTTTCGTCGGAGACAGTGCTGTCGGTCTCTCGCAGCAACTCCGTCGCGGTCCGGTGGAATCGCGTGATTTCGCGCAGCATCTTCAGATACCGAGGGCGGGCGAACGTCCGTACCGATGGAAGAATCCCTCGGACCCCCTGGCCACCGGAGTATTCGAGGCCACAACCGTCGCACCGAATCGACATGCTCATGTCGGATTCCTGCGTGGGCACGTTCAACTCGGCGAAGAGACGGAGCAGAGTCGGATACGTCCGGTCGTTGTGGACGATGAAGCCGGTGTCGACGCCCACACCGTCGACATCATGTGTATCGGCATGACCGCCGAGCCTGTCGTCGGCCTCGTACAGAGTCACGTGCGCGGACTTCGACAACACGTACGCCGCAGTCAAACCCGCGACACCACTACCTACGACCGCCACACGCCGACGCGTCACGACGACACTCCGTTTTCTTCAGAGGGGACACGCGCGATGATGTCCATCGCGAATTTCGTCGTTCTCTCTACCCATGTGCGGGACTTTCGAATCATGAAGTGACCGCCGTCCATGTCCACGAACGTCGCATCGACACCCCGCCTGCGTGCGGACTCGACTTCAGCCGACGACTTTCGCGGATCCGTCCAACTGTCGTCGCGCCCGTGGAGGACCCGCACCGACCGGTCGGACTGGATGTTCGCCAGCTCGTCGCCGTCGGGCCACCACGGCGCGAGCGCCACGAGGCCCAGGACCCCCGGATCGTGGCCGACGGCGGCTGCCGTCCGCCCGCCCATCGAGTGCCCGACGACCACCACCGGCACACCGGGGTGCTCGTCTCGAATCCGTAGCAACGCCCACCGGGCGTCACGAACGGGGCTGCGTTCGACACCGTTCCATCCGCGGAACCGGTACTGCAGTTGGTGTACTGCTACGCCATCGGCTCGGCCGGCACGCCGCAGCGCCCACGTGAACTGCCACATGCGCAGTCCCGACAGATGCCAGGGCCTACTGGGCGCGTGGCTGTCCACTTTGCCTCCGTGCAGGACGAGGACGACGGCGCGGACAGTGCCGCGCGGACTGGGGCCGGACCACAACTTCGGCGTGGCGATCTTGCTCATGATCACTATTCGACACCATCGCTGCCACGGGTTGGATTCTTGCGATGCCAGGCGATTGTGAGGTGAATTACAGGCTTCGGGCAAGAAAAAACCGGGTCGGAAAGCGTGTGCTTTCCGACCCGGTCTCGGTGGAGCTGCCGGGAATCGAACCCGGGTCCTCCGCTGTATCACCAGGGCTTCTCCGTGTGCAGTCTGCTATGCCTCTACTTGGATCTCCTGATCTCGCAAACAAGCCAGGATGACGATCCCAGCCACTGTTTGATGTTCCTCATCACTCCGTGGCCGAGTGAATCGGTAAGCCCTCTAGCTGATGCCAGTACCCGGGTCGAGGGCGAACCCGGACTGACAGACACGCAGTCGCTACTTAGGCAGCGAGTGCGTAGTCGCGCTGATTGGAATCGGCGCTTATATGTTTGCGATGACGCTTACGGTGGTCTCTCGCCTGCACCGACACGCTTCCCCTGACTCAACATACAGAGTCGAAACCGTTCAGCCCCGTACGTCCCCAGCACTCTGCCGGGGCTTGTCAGTGTAACGCGTCCCCCGGACAGAATCATCCCGATATACGGCGCGCGTCACTATGCGCGGTCGACCAGGGCAACGACGCGTTGCAACTGACGCCCTGCGATCACCTTGCGGGCGGGCAGCGATCCGTACCAGAAGGCGCGGCCTGCGAGGCCGCGAGGAAAGAAGTCGATGCGTTGCTCGAGCCGCGTTCCCCCGCCTGCAGACACCACCGAATACTGCATCCACGCGTTCCCGGGCAACGTAGCAGTGGAACGTAGCCTGATGTCACCGTCCGAATCACTGCCGTCCGAATCACTGCCGTCCGACGCACCGCCGTCCGACGCACCGCGCTCGATCTGCCAGTTCTCGGCGCTGCCTGCTGCTACGGCCTTGCCCACACGGCTGCGGATCTCGTCGGCCCCGCTCCCGAGGTAGACGCTGCGCACGTCGGTGAAGACGGTTTCTCCCGCCCAATCGGGGTCGGAAGGAAGAGGATCCGACGGGGCCGACACGGTCGACGTCCACGTCGACTCCGACTCGCCGTCGTCGATGGTGCGTAGAGCCAGCCGAACCGCATCGCGGTACGGCGTCAGACCACCCTCCGGTCGTTCGACGACGGCGTCGATATCGGTTTCGTGGGCCACCGCGTCGAACTGCAGTGATTCGATGAGCGGCATCGCCAGTCCCCTCGGAATCGGGGTCACCAGACCGATCCAATGGCCGGCCAGCCGCGGGGTGAGAACCGGCAGTACCACCATCTGGCGCTTACGGAGCCCTGCAACGTCCGCGTAGATGTTCATCATCTCGCCGTACTCCATCACGTCCGGGCCGCCGACGTCGTAGGTCCTGCTCTCGGGAAGGTCCGCGTCCGCAGCTCCGAGGAGGTAGTGCAAGATGTCGCGCACTGCGATCGGCTGAATCTTGTTGTGGACCCAGCGCGGTGTCGTCATGACCGGCAGCCTGTTGGTGAGGTGGCGAATCATCTCGAACGACGCCGATCCCGCACCGATGACCACTCCGGCCTGGAGGACGAAGGTCGGCACTTCGGACTCGCACAGAATCGTGCCGACCTCGGCGCGCGATTCCAGGTGCTCGGAAAGCTCCCCCGACTGGGGGTGCAGCCCGCCGAGATAGACGATCCTCGACACTCCGGCCTCCGCGGCGACCGCAGCGACGTTCTCGGCGCTCTCACGCTCGGTCTTCTTGAAGTCGCCGCCGCCGGAACCCATCGAGTGCACGAGGTAGTAGACGACATCGACGTCGGCGAACGCCTTCTTCAGCGAATCGCGGTCACCCAGATCTCCCTGGGCGATCTCGACGTCGTCCGCCCACGGCACTCCCTGGAGCTTGTCGGGGGTGCGGGCCAACACCCGAACCGTGAATCCCGCGTCCAGAAGTCGCGGAGCGAGCCTGCCGCCGAGGTAACCGGTCGCTCCGGTGACGAGGACACGGCGGGCATCGGGGCTGCTGTTGGCGTTCATCGTCTATCGATACCCCCGCGGGGGTATCTCAACCCGATCTCACCTGGCCCGTCGACGTCGGCCGATCAACCCAGGGCGATCAGACCCACCGCGCCGAGAGCGACGACCATCCCAACCTGCTGCAGTCTGCCGACACGCTCGCCGAGCATGACCATCGCCAGGAGCACGGTCGCCGCGGGATACAGCGATGCGATGACACTGACCAAGGACAGCAACCCACCCTGGTACGCGTAGAGCAGGGCGGCGTTCGCCACGACGTCGAGAATGCCGACGAACGCAGCGAGCTTCAGCACACTGCCGTGCGGCAGCGCGAAATGACCGGAGGCGAGCGCAACACACCACACCACCGCCGTCGCCGACGCGCGAGATGCCGCCAGCGGCCACAATCCCGATCCGTCGCCGATCTGATGGAGGCAGATGAACGCGAGCGCGAACGTGACACCCGATCCGACGGTCAACCACGCCACCGTCGGGGTGAATTTCATCTCGCGACCACCGGCTACTTCACCCGTCGTGTCGTCGGGAGACTCCTTGCTGACGAGGAGAACCGCGATCAACGCCAATGCGATACCCACGAATGCGAGCGCACCCGGACGCTCCCCGATCGCGAATCCGGCGACGACGGGTATGCCCGCCACCAGCACGGCGGTCAGCGGAGACACGACCGCCATCGGGCCTGACGCGAGCGCGAGGTAGAACCACCAGACGGCCAGGCCACCTGCCACTCCCGACGCCAAGCCCCACAGAATGGGCACCAAAGAGATCTGGCCCCCGACGAACGGCGCCACGATCAGCACGATCACCAACGAGAACGGGTAGGAGACGATCACCACTCGCAGGGCCGCCACCCGACGGGACGCCACACCCCCGACGAAATCGCTGACGCCGTATCCCACCGCGGCGACGAGTGCGAGCAGGATCGCGGTCAGCGCGAACCCCTCACCGCTCGCCCCTCACCGCATACCCCCTCACCGCATACCCTTGATGCGGCGGCCGAGTTCCCTGGTCACTTCACGCTCGGCGGTGCGACGGGCCAGGTCCTGGCGCTTGTCGTAGTCCTGCTTACCCTTCGCGAGGGCAAGTTCGACCTTGACCTTGCCGTCGGAAAAGTACATCGACAACGGTACGAGGGTCCGCGACCCTTCTTTCGTCTTCCCGACGAGTCGCTCGATCTCGCGCTTGTGCAGCAACAGTTTTCGGGTGCGTCTGGGCGCATGGTTGGTCCAACTCCCCTGCGTGTACTCGGGGATGTGCAGCCCGCGCAACCAGATCTCGCCGTCGTCGACCGTCGCGAACGAGTCCGCAAGCGA
Organism: Rhodococcus sp. RS1C4; assembly: GCF_002258225.1. Lineage (NCBI taxonomy): Bacteria > Bacillati > Actinomycetota > Actinomycetes > Mycobacteriales > Nocardiaceae > Rhodococcus > Rhodococcus sp. RS1C4. The sequence continues at coordinate 30,246 of NZ_NOXZ01000050.1, forward strand.
CGCTTTGCCTTCACGCAGGCTCTTCACCTCGGTGCCCACGAGCGCGATACCGGCCTCGTAGACGTCGAGAATCGAGTAGTGGTGGCGCGCCTTGCGGTTCGTCGCAATGGCCTTGCGGCCCTTCTCTTTCACTTCAGGGCCCTTTCTCGAGCGCTGTTCGTCCGTGCGTACGCGCTCTCTGCGCTGTCCGCTCCAGCATAGAACCGTGTCGCAAGCACTTTTCTTCCGGATGGACTCGGCCGAATCGGGAACCTACTCGCGGACGTACAACCGCAACGTGATGTACGCGGTGACCGACGCCATACCGATGCCGACGAGCGCCAGGAACGGAGAGACGAGCAGAACGTCGCTGTTGGAGATTCGGGCGAGAATGTTGGCGTCGTACACCTCCGACAACACGTCGTCGATGAAGAGGTTCTTCGCGGTGAACAGCCCCGCAATCGCGAGCCCGGATCCGATCAGCGCAGCCACCACGGCTTCGAGCAGGAAGGGCAGCTGGGTGTACCACCTGGTTGCACCGACGAGTCGCATGATTCCCACCTCGGTGCGGCGGGTGAACGCCGCGATCTGAACCATGTTCGCGATCAACAGAACCGCGGCCACGGCTTGAACGATCGCGATGGCGAATGCTGCGTTGCGTACACCGTTGAGCACACTGAACAGACGCTCGACCAGGTCTCGCTGGTTGAGCACGCTCTGCACTCCCGGCTGACCGGCGAAGTTGTCGTTGATGACGCCGAAGCGTTCGGGATCACTGAGCTTGACCTTGAAAGAGGCCGGGAAGCTGTCCGGGCTGACCAGCTCCGCGAGTTCCGGTTGATCCTTGAACACGCGCTCGGTCGCATCTTTGACTGCGTCGTCGCGGTTGAGGTACTGAACCGACACCACGGACGGTGTCTGCTCGAGTTCGCTGCGCAACGTGGAGCACGTGGATTCCGCGCAGTCCGGATCGGTCGCCGAGATGTCGTCGGTGAGGAAGATCTGTACTTCGACGCGGTCCAGGAAGATCTGCTGCGTCTTGCCCGCCATCTGCACCACGAGCAGTCCGCCTCCGAACAGGCCGAGCGAAATGGCCGTCGTCAGAATCATGGCGATGGTCATGGTGATGTTGCGGCGAAGTCCGGTCAGGACTTCGCTGAAAATGAAACTTGCGCGCATCGGGGAATCCGGGCCCTTCGGTGGTGTCTGCAGTCGTCGATGTCTGTAGTCGTCGATGTCTGTAGTCGTGGCGGCAGAAGTGCGGCGGCGTACTACCTACCGACGCCGTAGACCCCTCGGGCCTCGTCACGCACCACTCTGCCGTTGTCCAGTTCGATGACCCGCCGACGCATCGAGTCGACGATGTGGTTGTCGTGGGTCGCCATCAGCACCGTCGTTCCGGTCCTGTTGATCCGCTCGAGCAGCATCATGATGTCCTGGCTCGTGTCCGGATCGAGGTTTCCCGTCGGTTCGTCGGCCAGCAGCACCAGTGGGCGGTTCACGAAGGCCCGGGCGATGGCGACGCGCTGTTGCTCACCACCGGACAGCTCCGTGGGCAGTCGATCCGACTTGCCGCCGAGCCCGACCAGATCCAGGACCTCGGGCACCGTCCGCTTGATCATCGATCGCGGCTTGCCGATGACCTCGAGCGCGAAGGCCACGTTCTCCACGACCGTCTTCTGCTGCAACAGACGGAAGTCCTGGAACACGCACCCCATGCTCTGTCTGAGCTTCGGCACGCGCCGCGAGGACAACCGGTTCACGTGGAAGTCCGCGACGTGGATGTCGCCGGAGGTGGGTGTCTCCTCCTTCAGGAGAAGGCGCATGAACGTCGACTTCCCGGATCCCGACGGTCCGATGAGAAACACGAAGTCGCCCTTGTCCACCGACACCGTGACGTCGTCCAACGCCGGCCTGGTGGATGTCTTGTAGGACTTGGAGACATTCGAGGTGCTGATCACGGGTCGCCAGTGTAGCCCTTACCTACCGGTAACCGACTCGGCTCGACATGTGTGTTGCCTGAGGAATCCTAGGGAGATCCGGTGGCCGTCGGGGCCTGCGGAGCAGGGGGTAGCAGGGACCGCAGTTGCGGCGGCACCGTCAGCCCCGGCAGGTACGTCGGATCCTGCGTTGCCGACGTACCGGTCTGCCCTGTGGGCGATCCGGGGTCACCTGACACCCCGGGCGCGCCGGACTGCTCGTCGGTGGCGGACGGATCGACCGTGGTGGTCGGAGAAGGAGTTGACGTGTACGTCGGCTGGTACGTCTGTTGCGGCGCCTGCGTCGGGTAGCTCCCCGGGTCGACCGCCGTCGGTCCTTGAACGTCTTCTCGCTGCGCGGTGACGACCTCGTCCACCTGTACGTACAGCAGTCCGGTCAGTACGAAGCAGACACCGAAGAACAGCGTCGACGTCCGCACGCCACGAATGCGGTTCGGAATTCTCCAGCTTCTCCAGTTACGCGGCTGCGCGTCGGTGTCCGTGTCCGGTCGAGGTTCGGTCACAGCTCCTCCTCGCGATCCCGGCGGGCGCCGTCCGGTGCGACTCCTGCGGTCGACACGTCCGGGCTGACGCTGATGCCCTCGGGCTGCAGCGCTGCTGCCACCCGAACACGTAGTTCCCGGCCGACCTGGAACTGCTTGCCGGGAAGAGTCCGAGCCACGAGCCGCACGTTGACCTGGTCGACCTCGATGGATTCGACCCCCATGACGGTCGGTTCGTCCAGCAGCAGCGGCCGCAGACGGCGGTCCTCGAATGCCGTGTGTCCCACGCGGCGGAGGATCTCGTTGACCCGGTTCAAGTCCGCGATGGACGGGATCGGCACGTCCACGACGGCGCGTGCCCAGTCCTTGGAGAGATTGATGGCTTTGACGATCTGGCCGTTGGGGACAGTGATGACTTCCCCGTCGACGCTCCGAACGCGGGTGACGCGCAGCGTCACGTCCTCGACGGTGCCTTCCGCGTCCTCTGCCGAGCCGTTGACGGCGATCTGCACGACATCACCGAACCCGTACTGCCGTTCGGTGATGATGAAGAATCCGGCCAGGATGTCCTGCACGACCCGCTGCGCACCGAAACCCAGTGCCGCACCGATCACCGTCGCGGGAGCGACGAGGCCACCGACGCCGAAGCCGAGCCTCCTGAGCACCTCGATGGTCACCAGGATGTAGACGAGAGTGACAGCGACCCAGGTGATCACCTGAGCGAGTGCGTGCCGATGCTTTGCTGCCTCGGACCGCACCAGGGCATCGCTGTGTTGATAGTTGGAGTCGATGCGTGAGGTGATCCGCGTACCTGTCCACGTGATGAGACGCGCGACCAGGAGTCCTCCGAGGATGTACAGCACAATTCCGAGGCCGTTGAGTTGGACCTCCGGTGTTACCGAGAACGACAGTGCTGTGTTCATCGTGTGTCTACTCGTCCCCCCGCATACGCCATCGAATTCCTGCTTCCAGGAAACCATCGATGTCGCCGTCGAGCACGGTGGAGGGGTTGTTGACCTCGTACTCGGTGCGCAGATCCTTGACCATCTGGTACGGATGCAGCACGTAGGAGCGCATCTGGTTACCCCAGGAACTTCCGCCGTCGCCCTTGAGGGCGTCCATCTCGGCGCGCTCTTCCTTGCGCTTGACCTCGAGCAGCTTGGCCTGGAGGACCCGCATCGCGGACACCTTGTTCTGCAGCTGCGACTTCTCGTTCTGACACGTCACGACGATTCCTGTGGGAATGTGCGTCAGACGCACGGCCGAGTCCGTGGTGTTGACGGACTGTCCGCCCGGACCGCTGGACCGATAGACGTCGACTCGGATGTCACCCTCGGGAATCTCGATGTGATCGGTCGTCTCGACGACCGGAAGCACCTCGACCTCGGCGAACGAGGTCTGCCGTCGTCCCTGGTTGTCGAACGGGCTGATTCTGACGAGGCGGTGGGTGCCCTGCTCGACCGACAGCGTGCCGTAGGTGTACGGAGCCTTCACCGCGAAGGTAGCGCTCTTGATTCCGGCCTCTTCGGCGTAGGACGTGTCGTAGACCTCGACGCCGTAGCCGTGCTTCTCCGCCCAGCGGATGTACATGCGCATGAGCATCTCGGCCCAGTCCGCGGCGTCGATGCCGCCTGCACCGGAACGAATGTTGACGAGCGCGTCACGTTGGTCGTACTCACCGGAGAGAAGCGTGCGCACCTCGGCCGCGGCGATGTCCTCGCGCAGCGATGCCCGCTCGGCGTCGGCATCGGCCGTCGCCGACGCTGCTGCGTCGCCTTCTTCTCCTTCGGCCAGCTCGTAGAGCACCGGCAGATCGTCGAGGCGCCCCCGCAGTTCCTCGACGCGGCGGAGTTCGGCCTGCGCGTGCGAGAGCTGACTGGTGACCTGCTGAGCGTGTTCCTGGTCGTTCCACAGGTCCGGCGACGCAGCCTGATGTTCGAGCTCGTCGATCCGGCGACGTAGTTCCTCGACGTCGAGAACCGACTCGATCGTCGTGAGGGTGATGTCGAGTTCGTTCAGGTCCGCGGAGACGTCAGGATGCACGAGATCGAAGTTTACCGGCCGCGGCGCGCTCGCCCGACCAACGCTGCCCGACGAGCAGGATTTCTACGGTGCCGACGGGCCCTTCAAGGGCGTGAGCAGGCACGGCTGTGGATCGCGAGCCCTGGCCCGAACGTCGATCTCCTGTTAGTTTTCTCGGCATCGACACATACGCATGCGACCATGCCGCGCACCCCCTGCTGTTGGTTGCGCGCCTCCACGTCGATTTCTGCAGGACCGGCGCCAGTCTCTGTCGCTGACCACGGTTCACCCCAACCGCAGGGGTGCCCACAGTCGGCGCCATCTGCGCAGCCCCACCCCACGCAGAAATTTCTGGAGGAGAATCGATGTCGGTCACCGACGAGTACCTGAAGAACAACGAGGCGTACGCGGCACAGTTCACCGGACCGCTCCCGCTTCCACCGTCGAAGAACGTTGCGGTGGTGGCATGCATGGACGCGCGTCTCGACGTCTACCGCATTCTCGGATTGAACGAAGGCGAGGCGCACGTCATCCGCAACGCAGGTGGCGTCGTCACCGACGACGAGATTCGGTCGCTCGCCATCAGTCAGCGTCTGCTCGGGACCAAGGAGATCATTCTGATTCACCACACCGACTGCGGAATGCTGACGTTCACCGACGACGAATTCAAGAACGGCATCCAGGACGAGATCGGCATCAAGCCCAACTGGGCAGCCGAAGCGTTCCCCGACCTCGACGCCGACGTGCGGCAGTCGCTCGCGCGGATCGAGCAGAGCCCGTTCGTGACGAAGCACGACTCGGTGCGCGGATTCGTCTTCGACGTCGCGACCGGGAAGTTGAACGAAGTCACCGCCTGACGTGCACAGCGCCCGGGGTGACGGTGCCACCGACACCCCGGGCATTAGTGTTTGACGCGTGACTTTTTCTGCCGCTGACCTGCAGCTCGCACTGTCCATCGCCGACCGGGCCGACGTCATCACGCGGGATCGTTTTCTCGCTCTCGACCTGGTGGTCGACGACAAACCCGACCTGAGCCCGGTCAGCGACGCCGACCTCGCCGTCGAGAACAAGGTGAGGTCCATCCTCCAGGACGAGCGGCCGGACGATTCCGTCCTGGGCGAAGAGTTCGGTGGCGACGCTGTCTTCGACGGGCGCCAATGGGTCGTCGACCCGATCGACGGAACCAAGAACTTCGTGCGAGGTGTGCCGATCTGGGCCACGCTCGTCGCGTTGCTCGAAGACGGCATTCCGGTGGTGGGCGTGATCAGTGCTCCGTTGCTGAACCGGCGCTGGTGGGCGTCCAAGGACGGGGGCGCGTGGACGTCCTACGACGGCGGCGAACCTCGTTCCATCACAGTATCGTCGGTTCGCGAACTGAGCTCTGCCAGTTTGAGTTTCGCGAGCCTGTCCGGCTGGAAGGAGCGTGGGCTGCGAGATCGATTCGTCGACCTGACGGACGAGGTGTGGCGGGTTCGCGGGTACGGCGACTTCTTCTCCTACTGCCTCCTCGCCGAGGGCACCCTCGACATCGCGACCGAACCCGAGGTGTCGCTGTGGGACCTGGCACCCCTGGACATCCTGGTTCGGGAAGCAGGTGGGCGCTTCTCCTCACTCGATGGCGCCGCAGGCCCGCACGGCGGAAGCGCAGTGGCCACCAACGCCCTTCTGCACGACGAGGTTCTGACGCGGCTCCGCCGCACGTGAGTGGAAATCGAGGCCAGGGCCAGGGGCGGAGCCTGCGGAGCGACCAGAAGTCGCGACATTTCCACTCACAGGAAAGCTGCGAACAGCAATGCCAACAACGGGGTGATGCCCTGGATCACGGCCGGGCGGAAGTACTTCCGCCCGCCGGTGGCCAGCACGAATGCGGCACCGACGATGCTGAGGCACGAGAACACGACGATCGCGTCCCCGGCGTCGCCTCCGAGGAACAGGCCCACCACGATTCCCACTGCCAGAAACAGGTTGTAGAAGCCCTGATTGAAGGCCATCGGGCGGACCACATCGGCGTCGGCCTGACTGGCGACTCCGAATCTGCGCCAGACGGCGGGCTTGGTCCACGCGACGGATTCCATGAAGAAGATGACCACGTGCAGCGCGGCGGCGACGGCAGCGAAGATCGAAGCGATGACAGGCATGCTCGAATGCTCCCACAACGGGTGTGACGTGCGCGAAGGGCCAACTTCTTACTCGGGAGTAGACAGCTAACTTACCCGGGAGTAAGATAGATCCCGTCCGAGCCCGACGCCGAGAAACAGCTGGTGATCATGAGCAAGCAAGACAGTGTCATCGAGACGAAGCGCAAGGCGCCTCGCGATACATCCGCAGTTGGCCTCAACCCGTTCAAGCGAGACGCCATCGGCACCGCCATGCGTGTGCTCACGGCAATCACCGGGTCCGACCTCGCGGAGAAGTACAACCTTCGCCAGACCATCGACCGCGTGACGTACGAGAGCACCAAGACGGGTTTCAAGACCCTCGGCGCCGCCAACCGCACGTTCGCGAAGGTCACCGGAGGCGACAAGCCGAAACGCCTCGAGGACGCCGCGGTCAAGAACCTCGACTACTTCGACCTCACTCCGGACGACGAGCAGCGCATGATCGTCGAGACCGTCAAGGAGTTCGCCGAGGAGATCCTCCGACCCGCAGCGCACGACGCAGATGCGGCAGCATCGTCGCCCGAGGATCTCGTTCGTCGCTCTGCTGAACTCGGCATCACCTTCATCAACGTTCCCGAAGAACTCGACGGCGCGGCCACCGAGCGTGGCGCCGTCACCAACGCATTGGTGGCGGAAGCGCTTGCCCACGGCGACCTCGGACTCGCGCTTCCCATCCTCGCGCCGAGCGGTGTCGCGGTCGCGTTGACGCAGTGGGGCACCGACGCGCAGCAGAAGACCTACCTGCCCGCGTTCGTCGGTGAGAAGGTCCCGGGTGCGGCCGTCGTGGTCAACGAGCCGCGTGCACTGTTCGACCCGTTCGCTCTGCAGACCAAGGCCGTGCGCTCCCCCAGCGGATTCAAGCTCAACGGCGTCAAGAGCGTCGTGCCTGCGGCGGGTAGCTCCGAACTGTTCGTCGTTGCCGCCGAACTCGAAGGCAGGCCTGCGTTCTTCATCGTCGAGTCCGACACCAAGGGTCTCGTCGTCGAAGCCGATCCGAGCATGGGGCTGCGTGCCGCCGGCCTGGGTCGACTCGTACTGACCGACGTCGCGGTTCCGGAATCCGCACTGCTCGGTGATGGAGACGCAGATCAGCGCGCACTCGACTACGCCGACGCCATCAGCCTTGCCCGGCTCGGCTGGTCCGCTCTCGCAGTCGGCGCAGGCCAGGCCGTCCTCGACTACGTGATTCCGTACGTGAACGAGCGCGAGGCGTTCGGCGAGCCGATCAGCAACCGCCAGGCGGTTGCGTTCATGGTCGCCAACATCGCGATCGAGCTGGACGGGCTGCGCTTGGTCACTCTTCGCGGCGCATCGCGAGCCGAGCAGGGCAAGTCGTTCGCACGTGAAGCAGCACTCGCCCGCCGCCTCGCCGCCGAGAAGGGCATGCAGATCGGTTCCGACGGTGTGCAGTTGCTCGGTGGACACGGATTCACCAAGGAACATCCGGTCGAACGCTGGTACCGCGATCTCCGCGCTGTCGGTGTCACCGAGGGCATCGTCCTCATCTGATTCGCCCCCATCCTCGTAGGCAACTCATCGGTCAAGGACTGAACTCATGATCAATCTAGAACTTCCCAAGAAGCTTCGGGCACAGGCGAATCAGGCTCACCAGGTTGCGGCCGAGATCTTCCGCCCGATCTCTCGCAAGTACGACCTCGCCGAGCACGAGTACCCCGTCGAACTCGACACCATGGCATCCATGGTGGAGGGAATGTCCGACGCCGGTACCGAGGTCGGCGGCGCCGCTGGTGGCCGGGAAAAGGACAGCGAGAGCGCTCCGAAGCCCAGCAAGACCGCCAATGCCAACGGCGGCAACATGGCTGCGTTGGTCAACGTCATCGAAACCTGCTGGGGCGATGTCGGTTTGACACTGTCCATTCCGTACCAGGGCCTCGGCAACTCCGCCATCGCGGCCGTGTCCACCGACGAGCAGCTCGAACGCTTCGGCAAGGTGTGGGCATCGATGGCCATCACCGAACCGAGCTTCGGCTCGGACTCCGCTGCCGTGACGACGACTGCGGTGCTCGACGGAGACGAGTGGGTCCTCAACGGCGAGAAGATCTACGTCACCGCCGGTGAACGCTCGACGCACATCGTGGTGTGGGCGAGTGTCGACCGTTCCAAGGGCCGCGCGGCGATCAAGTCCTTCGTCGTACCGCGTGACGCACCGGGCCTGAGTGTTGCTCGGCTCGAGCACAAGCTCGGTATCAAGGCGTCGGACACCGCCGCTCTCCTGCTCGAGGATTGCCGAATCCCGAAGGACAACCTCCTCGGTTCCGCCGAGGTGAACACCGAGAAGGGTTTTGCGGGCGTCATGCAGACGTTCGACAACACTCGCCCGCTCGTCGCAGGTATGGCCATCGGTGTGGCTCGTGCCGCCCTCGAAGAACTGCGCTCCATCCTCGACGAGGCCGGCGTGGAGATCTCGTACACCACTCCCGCCTACAGTCAGCATGCCGCGGCAGCCGAGTTCCTGCGTCTCGAGGCCGATTGGGAGGCGTCTCATCTGCTCGCGCTGCGGGCCGCGTGGATGGCCGACAACAAGGAGCCGAACTCGCTGCAGGCGTCGATGGCCAAAGCGAAGGCCGGCCGCTCGGCCACCGACATCACGCTCAAGGCCGTCGAACTGGCAGGCAGCTACGGCTACTCCGAGCGCCTTCTGCTCGAGAAGTGGAGCCGTGACGCGAAGATTCTCGACATCTTCGAAGGCACCCAGCAGATTCAGCAGTTGATCGTCGCCCGTCGTGTTCTCGGAAAGACATCCGCCGAACTGAAGTGATGTAGCTGTGACGACGTGGCCCCGTGGACCGTGAGGTTCGCGGGGCCACGTCGCGTATCGACGGAAGAATCGGGTGTCCACCGAAAAACTTCTTCGGGTCGTGTCGAAGACGGCGTATCCCGTTCGTCGTCATCATGTACGCAGACAGAAGAGCAATTCGATGGAGGACACCATGAAGTACATGCTGCTGATCAACGCACCGCGTGCCGATTTCGACAACGGATGCACTCCGTCGGACTGGGTGCAGTACGGCAAGGAGATGCAGGACGCAGGCGTATGGGTCACCGGTCACGCACTGGCCGACCTCACGACGGCGACGACCGTGCAGGTCGATTCGTCCGGAGAACGCAGCATCACCGACGGACCGTATGCGGAGACCCGCGAGGTTCTGGGGGGCTTCGAGATCATCGATGTCCCCGACCTCGACGCCGCGTTGGACTGGGCCGCACGGTGCCCCGGTTCCAAGGGCGGGGGCTCCGTCGTCGTCCGTCCTGTCGCCGAGTACTGACGGCGTCACGCCGGTGTCCGACGACGTACGCGCCTCCCTCTCGGACGTCTTCAGGGAGGAGCACGGGCGACTTCTGGCGTCGATGGTGCACCGCTACGGCGACATCGACCTGGCCGAGGAAGTCACCTCGGAAGCGATCGAGGTTGCGTTGCAGCGTTGGCCGATCGACGGAATGCCCACGAAACCCGGCGCCTGGCTGTTGACCACGGCCAGGCGCCGGGCGGTCGATCGCCTCCGCAGAGATCGGACGCTCTCGACCAAGCTGGCGATACTTCAGATCGAGCAGGATCGCGCGGGTATCGGGCAGCGAACCGAGTCGCTCGCGGCCGGCGCCTTCGACGACGACGTGCCCGATGAACGGCTGCAGATGTTCTTCATGTGCGCGCATCCAGCACTGAACGTCGACGACCGAGTTGCGCTCACGTTGCGTTGCCTCGCGCAGCTCACGACCGCCGAGGTGGCCCGGGCTTTCATGATCCCGTCATCGACTGCGGGTCAGCGAATCTCACGGGCCAAGAAGAAGATCCGAGAGGCCCGGGTTCCGTTTCGAATACCCGGCCCCGACGAGCTGCCCGCCAGACTGACGGTGGTGCTGCAGGTCGTGTATTCGATTTTCACCGAGGGGTACGCGGCGTCGAGCGGTGACGACCTGGTCCGTGTCGATCTTGCCGACGAGGCAATTCGGCTCGCCCGTATCCTGCAGGCCCTGCTGCCCCGCGAACGGGAGGTGACGGGATTGCTGGCGCTCATGTTGTCGGTTCACGCGCGCTCTGCGGCACGAGTGGACGGCGACGGAACGCTCGTGATGCTCGACCAGCAGGACCGGGCCCGGTGGGATCGGGAGATGATCGACGAGGGAGCCGACCTGACCGTACGGGCGCTGACGGGCGGAGCCGCCGGCCCCTACTCGGTACAGGCCGCGATTTCAGCCCTCCACGTGGAGTCGGAAACGTGGGAGGCCACCGATTGGGCGCAGATCGTGGAACTGTACGGCGTGTTGATGTCGCTCGCCCCGTCTCCCGTCGTCGCTGTGAACCGAGCAGCCGCAATTGCGGTGCGCGACGGGCCGGTCGCTGGGCTGATGGAGCTCGACGCGTTGGCCGACGAACCCGCCCTGCAGGCCTACTCGCCGTATCACGCTGCTCGCGGCGACGTACTCAGCCGCCTCGGTGCATCGTCGGACGCAGCGACCTGTTTCGAGCGCGCGTGCGCGACTGCCGGGTCGATACCCGAGCGCGATTACCTCCGACGGCGGGCCGACGAAGCTCGGGAGGCCGCGGGCTCGTGATGCCCGAAACGGACTGCAGGGTCACTGTCGGATGGACGAGTCCGACGCTGCCCGCTCGGGGCCGGAACCGACACTCATAGACTGAGAGGACTGCAGGAATCGATATTCGATGGAAGTGAGGGCAACGATGTCCGAGTGGGCGAAGAAGATCAAGGACGAAGCCAAGGGACTCATCGCCGAGGCCGAACAGGAGCTCACGGCTCTCGAGGGGGTCGATACCGTCGACCTCACCGCGGACGAGACGGATGAATCGTCCGCAGCGAGCACGGAATCGGATTCCTCGAGCTAGTTGCCGACCCGCAGTTCGGCTGGAATCGCGCGCGATCGATGCGAAGCAAGGGCGTCGACGACCATCTGATGGTCGTCGGCTTCCGGCAGGCCCGAAATCCCGATGACGCCGATGAGTGACCCCGCTACTCGAATGGGAACAGCTCCGCCTGCTGCTGCGTATCGGCTGTTGTCGTACCGCGATTCGGCGTCGAAGTCCCGACCTTCCGATCGATACTGACTGCCTACCCCGTACGACGAAAGATTGTGTCGGCGAACGGTGTTGATCTTGTAGCCGACCCAGTCGTCGTTCACGGCCGTGCTGCCGGCGACGGCCGCGTGAAAAACCCGCTGCTCGCCGAACACGATCGATACGACTATCGGCAACCCTGTGTCTCGGGCTGCGGCAACCAAGGTAGATCCGACAGCCCAGGCATCGTCGTAGTCGAAGCGCTCGAAGCCGATCAGCTTCTCCTGCTCCACGACTCGCGCATGCACAGCGGCCCACCGTGCCTGTTCCTCGTTCACATCTGCCATTGCCGTCTCCTGTCGCGAACCATTAAGTCTTTATGTCCTGACGAACTACCGGAACGCCGCCGAAGGCCGGCCGAGTGGACTGCATGCGAGCGAAAGGGCGCTCACCTCGGGCACACAGCAAAGAACCCGGCACCGTCGAACGGTGCCGGGTTCTTGCGTTGGTAGCGGGGACAGGATTTGAACCTGCGACCTCTGGGTTATGAGCCCAGCGAGCTACCGAGCTGCTCCACCCCGCGTTGCAAGAGATGAAGTTACCCGAAGGTGTCCGCCGGATGCAAATCGCGTGCACAGCCGTCGACAAGTACACCGTTGCGTCGTTCGACATGCGAAATACCGGAAACAACAGCCGAAACCAGTGCGCTGGACCACAGAAACTGCGTGAGACATCCCACATAACAGCTATGTAACGAACGGGACTCGAATACATTCCGGGGCCGTCCCACCTGCAGTTTCACCAATACCCGTCTCACATGATGGACAGGGGGTTCCCGAATTCTTTGTGTGACGTCACGACGATCCTCGACTACCTTCACGGTCGGCCCTACAACGCAGGGTCAGTACCGCCCCCGCCGCTGCATCGCTCTGCCCCGCGGGGAACGGTTCCCCGATACGCACGGGGGCAGAGCCGCAACACGTACGACGCCGCGCACCGAGTCCTCCCGCCGGCCTCTCGTACACGGTGCCCGGAGACGACCACGAACGATCGTCGTCCCCTGGCTGGGTTGCGCAGGCAAGCGCGGAGAGGATTCACCCCGCATGACCAAGGAAACTCATTTCGGCAAGCGTGCACTCGGATGGGCCGCCGTTACCGGCGCCGTCGTTGCGATTCCCCTCGGCCTTTCCGTGGGCACCGCCAGCGCAGCCGAGCACAACTGGGACGGCGTCGCACAGTGCGAGAGCGGCGGCAACTGGAACATCAACACCGGAAACGGCTACTACGGCGGCCTGCAGTTCTCGCAGAGCACCTGGACCGCCAACGGCGGCACCGGATCGCCGCACAACGCCTCGAAGGCAGAGCAGATTCGCGTTGCCGAGAACACGCTGCAGAGCCAGGGCGTCGGCGCATGGCCGGTCTGCGGCCAGAACCTCACCACCGGTGCATCCACCCCGGAGCCCGAGGCAGCCCCCGCTGCACCGGCCGCACCCGCTGTCGAAGAGGCACCCGCTGCTCCCGCAGCACCGGCACTTCCGGTCGCGCCCGAGTTCCAGGCACCGGCGCAGCAGGCTGTCGATCAGGCAACCGCAGCAGCCAAGCAGGGCTTCGACGCCGCAAAGGGCATTGCAGACCAGTACGGCCTGAGCGCTCAGTTCGAGCAGCTCGTCAGCACCAACCCGGTTCTCGCGTCGATCGGACGCTGAATCCGTCCGCAGGCTTGACCTGCTGATATACGAAGGCGCCCGCACCGCTTCAGGAAGAGAAGCGATGCGGGCGCCTTCGTGTGTGCGGCTGCCGGATCAGTGCACGGTCAGTTGGCGTTGTACGCGTCGATGGCCTGCTGAAGGGCATCGAACGCGTCACCCAGACGACCCAGGTCGCCGCTCTGCTGCGCAGACCTGACGTCGGCCAGAGCAGAGTTCAGACGCTGCACCTCCGCGGCCGATGGCTGACCACCGGTCGCCGGCGGCGTGGTCGCCGGTGCCGGCGCCGTTCCCTGCTCGGTGCCGTTCGCTGTGTCGGGCGCTTCCGCCGTCGACTGCGGATCCGCGGCGTCACCTCCCGGTGCCGTCGCCGCGGTACCTGTACCCGATCCGAAGACCTGGTCCAAGGCCTCGGACAACGTTGCGGCGTACCCGACGCGGACGCCGCCTCCCGAACCTGGCTCGCGGTAGCTGACGAGAACCCTGGTCAACTGTGGGAACGTCGACGTCGAAGCCGTGTTCCGTTCGGTGTACAGCGGTTCGACGTACAGAATGCCGCCGTTCGCGATGGGCAGGGTCAGCAGGTTGCCGTACTGAATCGTGTTGGACTGCTGAAGAAGCGTCCGATCCGAGGCCACGCGCGAATCCGATGTCATCGAGTTCTGCGCCTGCTGTGGACCCTGCGTCTGCGTGTTGGTCGGTAGCTGCAGCACCGTGAACTTTCCGTAGTTCTCCGGATCCGAACGCACCGAGATGTACGCGGAGAGAAGTTCACGGTTGAACCCGACCATCGCACTGGTCAGACGGAACGACGGTTCACCGGTCTCCGGATCACCGATCAGCACGTAGTACGGAGGCTGATTCAAGTCCGTTCCGCCGTCCACCGTCGGATCACTGGGAACCGACCAGAACGCGTTGTTGGTGAAGAACTCACTGGGGTTGTCGACGTGATACTTGGCCAGCATCTCGCGCTGGATCTTGAACAGATCCTCCGGGTAGCGGAAGTGCGACCGAAGCTCCGGCGAAATATCCGACTCCGGCTGAACCGAATCCGGGAACACACCCATCCACGCTTTCAACACCGGGTCGGTGTCGTCGACCTGGTAGAGCGTCACGGTGCCGTCGTATGCGTCGACGGTGGCCTTGACCGAGTTCCTGATGTAGGACACTTCCTCGCGCGGGAGCGGCCTGCCGGTCGTGGGCTCGATGCTGTCCGCGGTCAGACCGTCCAGCGACGCCCGCTGCGCGTACGGGAAGTTCTCCAACGTGGTGTAACCGTCGACGATCCAGACGATCTTGCCGTCCACGACCGCCGGGTAGGAGTCCGTGTCGGTCGTCAACCACGGGGCCACCTTCTGGACGCGGTCCCGAGGATCGCGGTTGAAGATGATCTTGGAGTCGTCACCGATGGCGCCCGAGAACAGAATGTTGCGCTCGGCATACTTCGCCGCGAAGGCGAGACGGTTGAACCAGTTGCCGACCGAGACGCCGCCCGCACCGGTGTAGGTGTAGTTGGAATCGTCCGTGTCGTATTCACGGTCACCGGCGCCCGTCGCGCCGACGATGGCGTAGTCCGGGTCGGCCTGGGCGATCACCTCGCCGTAGTAGATGCGAGGTTGATCGACCGGGATGACCTGATCCTGGCCCTGCGAGGCGATGTCGCTGACGGTGTAGATCGGGTAGCCGCTGTTGCTGGTGGCACCCTCTGCTGTCGGATCCTCGACGGCCGCGTTGACGCGATTGGCCGGCGCGGCGACGAAGCCGTTTCCATGGGTGTAGACCGTGTGGCGGTTGATCCAGTCGGTCTGGTTACCGGTCAGGGACTCCGGCGACAGCTCACGGGCGGCGACGATGTAGTCCTGGAGCTGGCCGTCGATCTCGTAACGGTCGACGTCCAGGGTCGACGGGAAGCCGAAGAAGTTCTTCAGCTGCTGCTGCTGGGTGAACGTGCGAGACAGCACGTTCGGATCCAGAAGACGAGTGTTGGCGATGGTCGTGATGTCCGCGTCGCTCTCGCGGGGATTCTGCGAGCCTTCTCCCGAGTACGGCTGGTACTCCACCTGATCGTCCCCGATGCCGTACGCGTCACGCGTCGCGGCGATGTTGCGCTCGATGTACGTACGCTCCTTCTCGGCCGCGTTCGGTCGGACCGAGAACTGCTCCATCAGCAGCGGGAAGACCGCGCCGACGAGAATGGAGGACAACACCAGGAGTGCCGTCGCGAGAGCGGGAACACGCAGATCACGGAGGAAGATCGCGGCGAAAAAGGCTGCGGCACAGATCAACGCGATGGCGAGCAGGATCAGCTTGGCAGGAAGCACCGCGTTGATGTCGGTGAAGCCGGCACCGGTGAAGATGGGTTCCTTGCGTCCGCTGGACAGCAGCGAGTACCGGTCCAGCCAGTACGCGATCGCCTTGAACAACACGAACGATCCGGCGAGCACCGCGAGCTGGATGCGCGCCGCGCGGGTCAGAGCGCCCTCACGACCCGCCAGCCGGATTCCGCCGAAGACGTACTGCGTGAGCAGGTTTGCGAAGAATGCGATCAGCGTCGCGACGAACAGCCAGTTCAGGATGAATCGGTAGAACGGCAGATCGAACGAGTAGAAGCCGTAGTCCAAGTTGAACTGTGGGTCGGTGATTCCGAATTCGCCACCGTTGAGGAACAACTGGACCGTCACCCAGTTGGTCTGCGCGATCAGTCCCGAGATGATGCCGAACGCCAACGGTATTCCGATACCGAACAGGCGCAGACGGCTCATCACCGTGGTGCGATAGCGGGCGACCGGATCGTTCGGACCGGCGACCGGAACGAACACCGGCCGATTGCGGTACGCGAGCAGCAGCGACGCGAAGACCACCGCGCCGACGAACAATCCGACGACCAGGAACAGAACGACGCGCGTCAGCAGCGTGGTCGTGAAGACCTGCCGAAAGCCGACCTCCCCGAACCAAAGCCAGTTCGTGTAGGTGTCGATGAGGCGAGGGCCGACAAGCAGCAACGCTGCGAGGACCAAAGCCAGAACAAGTAGAATCCGTCCGCGCCGCGACAGCGACGGTAGACCGGTTGGGGCCCTCATGCCCACGTGCCACACTCCAACTTCGGGCGATACACCTAGGTATCGCTGATGGGGTTCGACGGCGCACCGAGTGCGTCGCCTGTCCGATTTGGGAACCACTGTACGGAACGGCGGCACCGGCCGCTGACACCCCTTCGTCCTGCGCGCGCGGACCATGGGTCGGCGACGGCCGAACAGCGGAATGGGAAGATGGGCGGGTGAGCGATTTCAGCGACGACCTGTTCCGTGACGGCGTGGAACCCAACGCCGACAACGATGCCCTCGGTGCCGCTCTCGGGCGGTGCGCGCGCGAGGTCGCCGACTTCGTGGACGGTGAAGGCTGGGGTCAGGTCCCCCAGCTGTTCGCGCTGGTTCCCACCGAACTTCTGGCGGCCGCCGAACCCGGACTGCTCGACGACCTCGCCGACGGTGCGTTGCTCACCCCGATCCAGCAGCACTCGCTACCCGAGGACATCACCGGCGGATCGCCCGCGCTCGACGAATTCCTGGCCACCACGACGTGGCCGGACGGTGTCGTCGGGTGCGCACTGGTGCAGGAGATCGTCGTCCTGCCTCCCACCGCGGAGTCGGCACTCGACGACGCACTGGTCCCACTTCTCGCCGACCGAGACGCGGCCGACGACGCCGCCCGCGCCGCCGCCCATGCGCATCCCGACCGCAAGGACGGCAGGCTCATCGCAGCCGTGCTCAAGGACGGTCCGTCCCTGACCCTTCTGCAGTTGCAGCCCGACGAGGACGCGGATCCGTTCGCCCCGGTGGAGCTCCTGCTCTACGAGGGCCTTGCACCCGGCATCGTCGCCGCCCTGCACGCGACATTCGACCTCGTCGAGGACGACTGACCTCGGTTCGTCAGCAGCTGGGCGCGTCTTCCCCGCGGCCGAGGGCATCGAGCGAGTCGATGGCTCCGTCGAGCGAGTCGACCTTGACCAGACGAAGTCCGGCAGGAACGTTCTGCGACGCCTCGTCGCAGTTCTGCGACGGCACCAAAAACGTCGTCGCCCCGGCCTCACGCGCAGCGATCAGCTTGTACGGAATGCCGCCGATCGGCCCGACTGCTCCGGCCGAATCGATGGTGCCGGTCCCGGCGACGAAATCGCCGTTGCTCAGCTCGCCGGGACTCAACTTGTCGACGACGGCCAGGCTGAACATCAGACCGGCCGAGGGCCCGCCGACGTCGGCCAGGTTGAACGTGACCGTGAACGGAACGTCGGGCTCCTCGGCAGGTGTGACCCCGAGGTAGCCGGACTCCGCATCGTCGGGACGGGAACCGAGCACCACCGACTCGGTCCGGGTGGCACCGTCCTTCTCCACGACGATGTCGACGGACTCCCCCGGTGAGCGAGCACTGACCGACTCACGCACAGCGCTGACCGAAGCGACGGGCTCCCCCGCCACCGACACGAGCCGCTCACCTTCGTTCAACAGGCCTGCGGCCGGACCGTCGGGCGCCACCGAACCGACGACGAGAACAACGGGCAGTCCCAGATGGTGCAGCGCCGCGAGCTGAGCACTGTTCTCGGACTGTTCGAAATCGGCCTGATTGCCTTCCTGGACCTCTTCTTTCGTCTTGTTCGGCGGATACACCTCCTCGCGCGGGACGAGCCCTTGCCGTCCACTCGCCCAGTAACCGAGCGCTTCGAAGATGTTCAGCTGATCACGCACCGCCACCGTCGTCATGTTCAGATGCCCGGTGGTGGGATCGACATCCGTCCCGTCGATCTGCACGACAGGAACCCCGTCCGCATCACCGAGGGTGTTGTACGTCGGTCCCGGTCCGAGCGCAGCGAACGGAACCGTCACGACGGTACCGACCACACCGAGCACGACAACCGGTACGAGGGCGGCGACAAGAGTGGCAATCCGACGATTCACCCGACAAACATAGATCCGCCGACTGTGACGACGATGTGAGACCCCCGTCAGAACCCACCACGTTCATTCCGCAGGCTCCACTCACAGCCTCCCCGTTCATTCCGCAGGCTCCACTCACAGCCCACCGGTTCATTCCGCAGGCTCCACTCACAGCCTCCTGGTTCATTCCGCAGGCTCCACTCACAGCCTCCTGGTTCATTCCGCAGGCTCCACTCACAGCGTTCGCCGTAAGCGTGATCACCAGCGGTGCTGTTCGCGCCCTCGCCTTGTACCGTTGACTTATGAGCAATTTCGGTTTTCAGGGCTCCGACGAGGATCCGGACAAGAAGAAGGATCAGAGCGGTGGCGAGGGCTCCGGCGGTAATCCCGGCGGTTTCGGCTTCGGCACCGAGGGTTTCGATCCTGCGGCCCTGGGGCAGATGCTCACCCAGTTCGGGCAGATGTTGAGCGGCATGGGTACGCCCGGTGCCGGTGGCTCCGCTGCGGGCCCGGTCAACTACGACCTGGCCAAGCAGTTGGCACGCCAGCAGATCGGGGACTTCACTCCCGTCGGCAAGGGCAAGGCCGACGCGGTCTCCGAGGCCGCTCATCTCGCGGAACTGTGGCTCGACGGCGCGACGACTCTTCCCGCTGGTGCGTCCAAGACGTCGGCGTGGACTCCGGTCGACTGGTTGGAGAACACGATCGACACCTGGAAGAGGCTGTGCGATCCGGTGGCCGAGCAGATTTCCGGAATGTGGACTGCCGGTCTGCCTGCCGAAGCGCAGCAGATGGCGGGACCGATGATGGGGATGCTCACGCAGATGGGCGGCATGGCGTTCGGTTCCCAGCTCGGCCAGGCGTTGGGGCAGCTGTCCAAGGAGGTTCTGACGTCGACCGACATCGGAATTCCCCTCGGACCGAACGGAGTGTCCGCGCTTCTCCCCGAGTCCATCACGGCGTTCACCGAGGGGTTGGAACAACCCGAACGTGAAGTTCTGGTGTTCCTCGCAGCCCGCGAAGCTGCGCACCAGCGCCTGTACAGCCACGTTCCGTGGCTTCGTCAGCGCGTGCTGGCGACGGTCGAGGAGTACGCACGCGGTATCAGGATGGACTTCTCGGCCATCGAGGAAGCCGCGTCGGGCCTCGACCCGGCGTCGCTGACCGATCCGTCGAAGATCGAGGAGATTCTGCAGCAGGGCGCGTTCGAGCCGCAGACGACTCCCGAACAGAAGCAGGCGCTCGAACGACTCGAGACTCTGCTCGCCCTCGTCGAAGGCTGGGTGGAGACGGTCGTCTCCGAAGCCCTCGGGGAAAGGCTGCCCGGCGCCGTGGCGCTCGCGGAAACCATTCGTCGCCGACGTGCATCCGGTGGACCGGCCGAGCAGACGTTCGCGACGCTCGTGGGCCTCGAACTTCGTCCGCGCAAGGTTCGCGAAGCAGGCGATCTGTGGCGTCGACTCACCACCGCCGCAGGGATCGAGGGACGCGACGGCGTCTGGGCCCACCCGGACCTCCTGCCGGTGTCGTCCGATCTTGACGACCCGGCCGGGTTCGTCGACGGCGTCATCGGCGGAGGGTCCAGCTCCTTCGACGACCCCATCGCTCAGCTCGAGGCCATGGAGGCTCAGGAACGAGCAGCCAAGAACAAGTCGGACGAGACGGACACGGACGACGGGGACAAGAAGGACGCGGACGAGAAGGACGGGGACGCCGGCAGCACCGGCTGATCCCGAATTCACGGTCGACGAGGGGTGTGCCGAAATTTTCGGCGCATCCCTCGTTTTGTCTCGATCGCGCTGGTGAGGCGTCCGACGGCCTGTGGATAACCCGTCCTCGACGCCGTCGACGGGGATGCGTCGTGTGCAACTCTGCGTCCATGTCCGCCCAGGAATCACCCCACTCTGCCCAGCCGGTTCCGATGCTGCGGCGGCCCAGGCTCGACGTACCGGTGTTCTCGCAACGAGACGGCACGATCCGACTCGGGTGGAATCCGGATCGGTCGTTCGTCGTCACGCCTCCGCCGGGTGTCGAGTACGACGTCCTCGTCGATCTACTGCGTCGGCTCGACGGAGTTCATTCGAGAGCCCACACGATCTGGTACGCGGGCACCGTCGGGATGTCCGCCAATGCGATGTCCACACTGCTGGCCGAGCTCGTCGAGGCAGAACTGTTGGTCGAAGGGCGTTCGCGGCCTCACGTTCCCGAGGGAACGACGCAGACCGTGGTACACGTCGTCGGACGCGGGCCGCTGGCCGACGCTGTCGTCGCGGTCCTCCCGACGTCGTCCTCGATCACGGTCCGGCGTTCCTCGTCGGGGGCGGGCAAAGTCGCGGGCTCCGCCATCACGGCCGGCGATGTCGCGGTACTCACGGACGACCTGGCCCCTGATCCACATCTCGTGACCGAGCTGGTTCGCGCCAGAACACCGCACGTGCAGGTTCGGTTGCGCGACGGCACGGGCGTGGTCGGTCCGTTCGTCATTCCGGGGACGACGAGTTGTCTCCGGTGCGCCGACCTGACCAGAGGCGGCCTCGACCCACAGTGGCCGCACATCTCCGCGCAGCTCCTCGGCAGCGTCGGGCATGCGGACAAACCCACCGTCCTGGCAGCCGCGGCGGTCGTTCTCGGACAGATACACCAGTTCGTCCGCGACCGTCGACCGTCGTTGATCGACACGACCGTCGAGATCGACCTCGGCTCGCACGTCATCGAACGGCGTCGGTGGACTCGTCATCCGCACTGCGATTGTGCCGTGTGACGAACGACGCGAACACAGGCGCTGTGGCCTGCAGTCTCGGCAGAATGTCGTCCCGTCCGACATGATGGAGGCGTGCCAGACATTCCACGCCGGGGTTCGGCCCGGACAGCCAAACTCGCGCGCATCCCGATCGGTATCGCCGGTCGGGCTGCAGTCGGTTTCGGAAAGAAGTTGGCCGGGGGGAACCGCCAGGAGATCGACTCCGATCTTGCCGCCAAAGCTGCCGAGCAGTTGTTCTCGGTACTGGGCGAGCTCAAGGGCGGTGCAATGAAATTCGGGCAAGCGTTGTCCGTGATGGAAGCCGCCGTGCCGGAGGAGTTCGCCGAACCGTACCGCGAGGCTCTCACCAAGCTGCAGGCAGACGCTCCGCCGCTTCCCGCCGCGAAGGTGCACCGGGTACTGGACAGGCAGCTGGGCACCGCCTGGCGGTCACGGTTCGCTTCGTTCGACGACACCCCGATCGCGTCGGCGAGCATCGGGCAGGTGCACCGTGCAGTATGGTCCGACGGCCGAGACGTCGCTGTGAAGGTGCAGTATCCGGGTGCAGACGACGCGCTCCGTGCCGACCTGAAGACGATGTCGCGGTTTGCCAACACCTTCAGTGCGATCTTCACCGGGGCCGACGTCAAACCAGTCCTCGACGAGTTGATCGCCCGTACGGAGGACGAACTGGACTATCGGATCGAGGCGGCGAGCCAACGTGTGTTCGCGTCGACGTTCGACGGTGACAGCCGGTTCGCTGTGCCCCGCGTGGTGGCGAGTGCACCCAAGGTGCTGGTCACCGAATGGATGAGCGGTACTTCGTTGTCGTCGATCATCGCCGACGGTTCCGTGGAGCAGCGCAATGCCGCGGGTGAGCTTCTGGTGCTTTTCGCGTTCGCTGCGCCCGCACTCGCGGGCCTGCTGCACGCCGATCCGCACCCCGGCAACTTCATGATGCTGCCCGACGGGCGTCTCGGTGTGATCGACTTCGGGGCCACCGCACCGATGCCCGACGGCCTCCCGCCGGTGTTGGGCCGGATGGTCAGGCTGGCGCGGGAAGAAAAGTTCGACGAACTGGTCGAACTGTGTACGGCCAGTGGTTTCGTGATTCCAGGTAGAACGGTGACGGCGAGGGAGATTGCCGATTACCTACGTCCGTTCACCGATCCGATCAGGACCGACTCTTTTCACTTCACCAGGTCGTGGCTGCAGAAAGCTGCTGGTACGGCAACGGAATTCGACAGTGCGCAGTTCAAGACCGCGCGGGCGCTCAACATGCCTGCCGAGCAGGTCATGATCTTCAGGGTGCTGGGCGGACTCGTGGGCATCTGCGCGCAATTGGATGCCTACGCGCCGTACATGGCCATCCTGACGGAGTGGATGCCTGGGTTCTCGGACGAGACCTGATCGGTCTCGTCCGAGAACGGGGCGGATACGCCCGTGGTGTGCAATGGATACGGCGAACACCGGATCGCATCCAGGTCACGCGACCTGCTGCTTCCGCGGCCGTCCACGCGGGCGCTTGCGGGCGATGACGACTCCCTGATCGAGAATCTCACCTCCCCATACTCCCCATGGCTCGGCACGGTCGAGTGCGGCACTCAAACACGTGCGCCGAATGGGACATTCGGCGCACAGCGCCTTTGCTCGCTCCAATTCTCCCGGTGTCTCGGCGAACCAGAGATCCGGATCGGCCACACGGCACGGCACTTCGTCGCCGAGGGTGCCGGCATTCTGGGTGTCCAACGAGGAGGTCTCGCTGGCCGGGGTCGCCTGGTCGCCGAGGTGCGTGGCCGAGTATCGCTCGGTTGCAGCATGTTCGGATCGTTCGTATCGGCATGTCGTCCGGATCGTGGCGGTTGACACGTCGGTCTCCTCTACTTTTCGTGCGGCGTGTTTACGGTTGTTCGGTATCTGAGCGAACCGGTCGGGCCGAGAAGTTCGAATTCGAGGGGACTCATCGAACGAAAAAGGCCACGGTCCGCGTATGCGGGTCCGTGGCCTGTAAGGCAAGTCGAAAGCTCTACCGAGATTTCTCTCGATATCGACTTTCGACCACGGACACCACTGCCGTACGGCGACGGCGGGCTGCGGGGGACGCCTTGGCGGCGAACCACTGGGCGGCAGAAGCTTCGGCCGCTGCAGCGGCTGGAACGACTGCTGCTGGTGCGCAGGCTGCGTCGGCCGCGAGCTGATGCGCTCCGGCGACGCGCACTGCCGCGCCCGTCGACGCGGAAGAGAAGTGAGCGGAGTTACCGAGGACGTGCATCAGCCGTGCGTCGGTCGCGGGTGCGACAGCGCTCGTGACGATCGAATTGAAAATCTTCATGTTCTCCACCTCCTACTTCCGAATCGATATGCGGACAATGTCTGTGGCACGCGGTCTCCCGCGAGCGGTGAAAACAGACTAAACCTGTTGGTCGAAACTGCACAAGTTATTTTCTACCTGCGGCTTTACATCAGTTGGTCGATGATTCCCGCACGACGGTCAGGACGTCCTCACCGAAACGTTCCAACTTCTTCGCGCCGATCCCGGGAATGGCCACGAGACCGCGGTCGTCCTGTGGTTGCTGCTCCGCGATGGCCGTGAGCGTCGTATCGCTGAAGACAACGTAGGCAGGCACTTTCAGCTCCCGCGATTTGTCCAACCTCCATGCCTTCAACGCATCGAGCAGAGCAACATCGACGTCCGTCGGGTGACTTTCGCAGCGACCGAGCATGGTCGCCGCCGTTCCGATCAACGGTTTGCCGCACAACCTGCACTTGGGTCCGGACTTCTTGGTCGTCGGAGTGGCGATGCGTGATGCGGGTGAATCCTCGGGAATCAACCCGTTGAGAAAACGCGACCGACGCCTGGATTTGCGACCGCCCTCGTTGCGCGCGAGCGCCCAGGACAGATGCAGATGCTCGCGCGCACGAGTGACGCCGACGTACAGCAGCCGCCGTTCCTCTTCGATCGCGGCGTCGTTGTTGGCACTCGGGTCGCTGCCGAGCGCATGCGAAATGGGCAGCGTGCCGTCGGCGAGTCCGACGATGAAGACAGCGTCCCACTCGAGACCCTTCGCTGCATGCAGCGACGCCAACGTCACACCCTGGACGACCGGTGGATGCCGCGCCTCGGCGCGGGCCGCCAGTTCACCGAGCAGACGATCCAGATCCAGCGCCGGATCCTGCGCCAACAATTCTTCGGTGACCTGTACCAGCCCGCCGAGCGACGCCCACTTCTCCCGCGCCTGCGCACCCGTCGGCTCCGTCGACGTCAAACCGAGCGGCGCCAGTACAGCTCGCACCAGCGACGGCAGGCCGTCGCCGTACTTGGACTCGTCCGGCAGATCGTCCCTACCGGCGGCGCTGCGAAGCGCCGAAATACCCTGCCGCACTTCAGGTCTGTTGAAGAACCCTTCGCCGCCACGGACCTGGTACGGAATCTGCAACTCCGTCAGAGCCTGCTCGTGCGCCTCCGATTGCGCGTTGATGCGGTAGAGCACCGCGATCTCCGCGGGCGCGACACCCTTGCCGATCAACCTCTTGATCGCCCGAGCGACACCGTCGGCCTCGGCCGGCTCGTCGTCGTACTCGAAGAACTCCGGTTCTGGGCCTGCCGGGCGTTGCCCGATCAACTGCAGCCGGGTCCCGGCGATCCGCCCGCGCGCTGCACCGATCACCCGGTTGGCGAGCGACACCACCTCGGGAGTCGATCGGTAGTCACGCTCGAGACGCACGACGGTGGCGTCGGGAAAGCGTCGCGAGAAATCCAGTAGGTATCGCGGGGTCGCGCCGGTGAACGAGTAGATCGTCTGATTCGCATCACCGACGACCGTCAGGTCGTCACGCTCACCGAGCCAGGCATCGAGCACACGCTGCTGCAGAGGCGTCACGTCCTGATACTCGTCCACCACGAAGCAGCGGTACCGCTCACGGAACTCGTCGGCGACGGCAGAATGCTCCTCGAGCGCAGCAGCGGTGTGCAGCAGCAGGTCGTCGAAATCCAGCAGCATTCCGTCGCCGCCGTGCGACTTCAAATCCTCGTACCCGGCGTAGACCGAGGCGACCTTCGCAGCATCCATCGGCACCTCCCGGCGCAGCCGCGCGGCCACTGCCGGGTAGTCCTCGGGTGCGATCAACGAGCCCTTCGCCCATTCGATCTCACCGGCCAGATCGCGCACGGAGTCCGTCGACGTGGACACTCCGGCGCGGTGCGCCGACTGGCTCACCAGGGCGAACTTCCGATCCAGAAGCTGCCAGCCCGTGTCCCCGACCACCTGAGGCCAGAAGTACTTCAGCTGCCTCAGCGCAGCAGCGTGGAACGTGCGGGCCTGCACGGACGGGCCCTCACCACCGACACCCAGTTCTCTCAACCGGCCGCGCATCTCCCCCGCGGCCCTCGCCGTGAAGGTCACTGCGAGGACTTGCCCGGCCGACACGTGACCGGCGTCGACGAGGTGTGCGATGCGCCTCGTGATGGTCCTCGTCTTGCCGGTACCGGCACCGGCGAGAACGCAGACGGGGCCTCGTGGGGCCGACACCGCGGCCGACTGTTCGGGATCCAACCCGGCGGTCATCGAATCCACAGACATGGTCTCCATCTTGTCAGGGGGTGCCGACACACCCGTCATCCCGTCTGCCGCCTCGGACTCCGCCGGTGCTCACTCGACCGACGGAACAACACATTCGGCATCGGTGTTGAATCGTCTCGTGACTACCACCGAGAACTCAGCACCCGAGTCCCCCGCGGCACTGACCGTCTACTCCACGACGTGGTGCGGTTACTGCAGGCGTCTGAAGACCCAGCTCGACGAAGCCGGCATCGCGTACGCCGAGATCGACATCGAGGAAGATCCGAAGTCCGCCGAGTTCGTCGGCAGCGTCAACGGCGGCAACCACGTCGTCCCGACCGTTCTGTACGCCGACGGCTCGACCGCGACCAACCCGTCACTCGCCGCCGTCAAGAGCGCACTCGGACTCTGATGCCACGCGTGGCGGGTCGGACGCGGTAACGACGCTGCGCAACCTAACCGGCGGAGCCCGCCCACGCTTCGAGCATGCCCCGGGCGATCGAGATCGAGCCCGGCAACAGAAGCCGTGAGTCGGAGTCGGCGGCCCAGTCGCCGACTTCGAGAGCCGCTCGGACCTCGCTGCGGTCGAACCAGTGCGCCTCGGCGATCTCACCGTCCAGGAAGTTCAGCGGAACCTCGGGATCGGCGACGGCGGAGAACCCGATCATCACCGACCGCGGAAACGGCCACGGCTGACTGCCGAGGTACGTGATGTCGGAGACGGTGATGCCGACTTCCTCGCGGATCTCCCGTAGGACGCAGGTCTCGAGCGATTCGCCCGCTTCGACGAAGCCCGCGAGGACCGAGAATCGACGCTCCGGCCACGCCGGAGCCCGGGCCAGGAGGACCTTGTCCGCTCCGTCGTGCACGAGGCAGATGACCGCGGGGTCCGTGCGGGGAAACTCCTCGTGGCCGTTGGACGTGCTGACCCGCGACCACCCGGCCGCCGACGGAGTCGTCGCTGCGCCGTCGAGCGCACTGAAGCTTGCACTCGCATGCCAGTTCAGGATCGCGAGCGCGCTCGTCAGGATCGACAGCTGGGTCGCGTCCAGACGCTCACCGATGGTCCGAAGGTCCCCCAGCTCGCCGGTCAGAGCCCCGACGCGCTGCGCCCACAGATGACGTCCGTCGTCGATGCCGAGAAACACGGCGTCCAGCGCGGGTTCCGAACCGAGGTCCGTCGCATCGACGTACACCAGAGAATCGCCCTCGACCCGGAGCCTTCCTCGGTGATCGACCTGCAGTACCTTCGCCGTCGGCCAGCCGCTGCGCAGCGCGTCGGTGTTCTTTCGAAGTTCCTCGGCTCGATCGAGTGGCGAGCGGGACAACAACGGTGGAGAAGCGAGTTCGAATCGTGGCACCACTGAACCCTACTGCGCCCGCTCGGACGCTCGTCCGACCGCGTGGACTGGATCGTCCGCGCGTTCACTCCCCTACGCGGCGGATGTAGAGGAGACGATCCGATGCCTCGACGGCGTCGACCTCGGGCGATCCGACGCGGTACAGCTTGCCTCCGCGTACGACGCCCAACACGATGTCGGTGAGGTGCCGCGGCGACCCGCCCACCTCGTCGCGCTCGACTTCGCGCTCGGCGACAGCGAATCCTGCCTCCGGCGTCAGGAGATCCTCGATCATCTCCACCACGCTCGGCGTCGAGGTAGCGATGCCGAGCAGACGTCCTGCGGTCTCCGAGGACACCACCACCGAGTCCGCACCCGACTGCCGAACCAGGTGAGTGTTCTCGGCCTCTCGTACCGACGCGACGATCTTGGCCTTCGGCGCGATCTCGCGCGCGGTGAGCGTCACCAGCACCGCGGTGTCGTCGCGGTTGGTGGCGACGATGATCGCTGCGGCGTGCTGTGCGCCGGTCAATCGCAACACGTCCGACTTGGTCGCGGAACCGTGCACCGTGACCAACCCCATGTTGGACGCGGAATCGAGGACCGTCTGGTCCGTGTCCACGACGACGATCTCCGACGCGGGAACACCGTCCCCGAGCATGGCGTCGACCGCGGTGCGGCCCTTCGTTCCGAAACCGATGACCACGGTGTGATTGCGCACGCTGCGCCTCCATCGCTGAATTTTGAATGCCTGCCGGGAACGCTCCGTGAGAACCGCGAGCGTCGTGCCGACCAACAAGATGAGGAAGAAGATTCGAAGTGGTGTGATCACCAGAATGTTGACGAGGCGGGCCGACGGCGCGATCGGGGTGATGTCGCCGTATCCGGTCGTGGACAACGAGACCGTCGCGTAGTAGAGCGCATCGAGGAAGGACAGTTCGTTGTCCTGAGCGTCCCGATACCCGTCGCGGTCCAGGTACACGATCACCGCGGCCAGCAGCAAGGCCGCGAGCGCGATGAGGATGCGCCGATAGATCGCGCGCCACGGGCTGCTCTGCAACTCCGGGACCCGCAGAACACCCACCAACGCGAAGTCCGGCTTGTCGGTCAGCGTGTCGCCCGCACTCAAGCGGGCACGCAATCTACCAGCCACGTTTCCTTCTCTGCTCTCGTCGCATCTGCACTCGTCGCAGCCCGTTCGTTCACCGCAACGGTCCGGCTGGCAGCCTAACCCCAATCCGCGATTTCGCTCGTGCCGACGCGTCGACCACTGTCGTCGCCGCTTGTGGCACGGTGTAGCCATGACACAGCGCACGAGTCACGCCGCGGCCGCACGACTCGCCGTTCTTCTGGGCGGCGCGGGGGTCCTCCACTTCGTCACCCCCCAGTTCTTCGACATGCAGGTACCCCGCGCTCTTCCGGGCAAGGCGCGCACGTACACGCAGGTGTCGGGAATCGCCGAGCTCGCCGTGGCCGGTGCAGTGGCCGTTCCGGCGACACGGCGCCTCGGTGGCGGGCTCGCTGCAGCGCTCTTCGTCGCGGTGTTTCCCGCGAACATCGACATGGCGCGCAGGTTCGTGAGCAACCCCAAGACCTCCCCCGTCGTCAAAGCCGCTGTGCTGGCCCGTCTTCCGCTCCAGATTCCACTGGTGACCGAAGCCCTGAAGGTACGACGACTGTCCTGACGCTCACGATCTCTCGCCGAACTCGATGTCCCGGGTGCCGTCGATGAGGGTCGCGAGTTGCCCGGCGTCGGGCAGGTCGTTCGGAGCGATGGTCCGGCCGCTGCGCACGTAATGGAACGCTGCACGCACACGATCCAGAGGAACGGGCTCCGCAGTCGACGCGGACATCAGTTCGGCCCACGCGATGCGATACGCAGCGAGCTGCATGACCACCGACTTCTCCTCGGCGACAGTCGGCTCCTGACCCGTCTTCCAGTCGATGACGGTCCATCCACCGTCCGAATCGGCGAACACCGCATCGATCCGGCCCCGAAGTACCGTCCCGGCAACGGACGTCTCGAACGGAACCTCGACCTCGATCGGACTACGAAGCGACCAGTCGGAGTCGAGGAAGGCCTGCTGCAGCGTCTCGAGATCGACATCGGCGGAGGCACCCGTGTCCGCCGAACCCGGTAGCTCGTCGAGATCCAACAACCTCGTCGCCCCGAAGCGTCGCTCGATCCAGGCGTGGAACGCTGTGCCTCGACGCGCCAGAGGGTTGGGAGGAAACGGCAACGGTCGACGAAGTCGCGACGCCAACGCGTCGGGATCCGCGGCGAGATCGACGAGCTGACTCACCGAGAGGTTGTGCGGCAACTCCACATCCACCCTGGTGTGCATACGCTCCTCTCGTTCGGCGAGCAAAGCATCGACGTCGGCAGCCCAGTTCTCCGGATCGGATTCGTCGTCGTGCCCGGAAGGCTGCGACGTGTCCACGCTCAGGACCGCCCTCACTCCACGCTCCACGGCGTCGCGGCGCAGTCCCAGCGGATCTCGCGGCCACAGGGCAGAATGAGGCTGGGCCGCAAGCGGATTCTCCAATCCGTCCTCGGGCGCGGCGTCCCAATGATCGACGACGCCGACAGGGCGGCCGCGATCGGAGCCGTCGTCGAGGACGGCCCGCACCTCACTGAGGAAGTCGGACGGTCCGCGCGGTTTGCTGCTCGTCTCGTCCCAGTGGTGACCCGAGACGAACAGGACCCGTTCCGTCCTGGTGAGCGCTACGTAGAACAGGCGGCGGTCCTCGGCCGACCGGCGACGTGCCAGCGCGTCCTTGTGCCGGTCGATGGCGTCGGCGAGGTCCTTACGGTTGTGCACGTCGTCGAGTTCCAGAACGGGGACGCCCTCGGACATCCGACCGCTGTCGTCGGCGACCGATCTGTCTCCGCGCAGTGTCGGCGGAAGCTCCGCCATCGCGCCGAGCCAGGTCGATGCAGCCGTCGACGACGGAAAAACACCCCTGGACACGTGAGGGACAGCGACGACCTCCCATTCGAGGCCCTTCGCCGAATGCACGGTGAGTACCTGCACTCGGTGCGGCGCCACCTCGATCTCCCCTGGTGCAAGTCCGTCCTCGACGGTCTCCGCGGCGGCGAGGAAGGCAAGGAAACCGGTGACCGTCGAGCTGGGATTGTCGGCGTAATCGGCCACGACAACCGCGAATTCGTCGAGGTGCTCGCGGCCGACCACTCCGACGGCGGACATCGGCGTACGAGCCTGGGCTTCGATTCCGATGCCCATCGACCGCTCGATGTCGGCCACGAGCTCCGTCAGAGGCTGACCGATTCGATCCCGTAGCGCATGCACCTCGGCGGCGAGCGCGGAGATCCTCGCGAATCCGCTCTCCGAATAGCGCTCCTCCGGACCGGGATCGGCGATCGCGTCCGCCAGTCCGGCGTCCTCCGAATGCTCACCCGGGAGCGAACTTTCGAGCGCGGCATCGAGCGCCGCCACATCGTCGACTCGGCCCGGTGTTCCGTGGCCGGAGCGAATTCCCAGTTCCCGCATTCGCCGCGACAGAGCACGAAGGTCGGCGGCACCGATCTGCCAACGCGAACCGGTGAGGACACGCATGGCCGCACTTCCCGCCATCGGGTCCGCGACCAGTCGGAGCATCGCGATGACGTCGGCGACCTCCGGGACGTGCAGCAAGCCGCCGAGTCCGACCACCTCGACCGGAAGACCCCGGGCGCGTAGTGCATCGGCTATCGGTTCGGCGTCGGCGTTCCTACGCACCAACACCGCCGCCGTCGGGGGTAACCGATCCTCGGCGAGCGCCGATCGATACTCCCCGGCGATGCTGTCCGCGACCCACTCGCGCTCGTCGAGCACCGTCGCCGACAACGCAATCCTCACGTCACCGGGCTCCACCCCCGGCCGCGGCCGAAGCGTCGGCACCGACACACCAGTCCCCCGGTCGCTCCTGCCGGCTCCGCTCCCAGCCCCCGGGTCGCTCCCGCCGGCTCCGCTCCCAGCCCCCTCACGGAGCGGCGTCGTGATCCGATTCGCGAGTTCGAGCGCTTCGGCAGGATTGCGCCAGCTGGTCAGCAGTTCGAGCCTGGGTGCGGGTGCGCCGCTCGACTGCGGGAAATCGGTTGCGAACCGCGGGAGATTGGCCGCCGAGGCACCTCGCCATCCGTAGATCGACTGCATCGGATCACCGACCGCAGTCAATGCGAGAGTGGCGTCGGATCCTCGACCGAACAACGAGGACAACAGGACTCGCTGTGCATGGCCTGTGTCCTGATACTCGTCGAGTAGTACCAGCCGGAACCTGCTCCGTTCGGACCTGCCCACGTCCTGGTGTTCGGCCGCGACCCGTGCCGCGAGCGACATCTGACTGCCGAAGTCGAGCGCACCCTCGCGACGCAGTGTCTCGGCGAGCCGCTCGACCAGTGGCAACAACGCAACACGTGCGTGCTGCGCATCGACGATGTCCAGCAGGGCCTTCGCCGGACCGCCTCGTTGCTTGGGACCGGGGCCGAGGGTGTGGACCAGTCGATCGAGCTCCAGGTGCGCGCCGCGGAGGGCGTCGGGCGCGACCAGATGCTCGGCGAGCTGACCCGACAGCGCAAGAACCGCCTCGGTGATCGACGTGGGGTTGCGTTCGGTGTCCAGGTCGCCGTCCCACGTGCTCACCACCCGATGCGCCAACTGCCACAGTTCGGTCTCCGACAGGAGTGTGGCCGAGGGCTCGATCGGGAGCAACAGTCCGTGCTCGGTCAACAGCCGCCCCGCGTACGAGTGGTACGTACTCACTTCCGGCTCACCGCTCAGAATTCGTTCTCGCAGAGCGAGACTGGGATCGAGTTCTCGAACGATGTCGGAACCGGCGAGCCGCGCGAGGCGGGCCCGGATTCGCGAAGTGAGCTGCTGCGCGGCCTTTCGTGTGAACGTGAGGCCGAGCACGGCGTCGGGGTCGACGAATTCGTTGGCGACCATCCAGACGACGCGCGCAGCCATGGTCTCGGTCTTGCCCGCTCCCGCTCCTGCGACGACGAGCGTCGGCCCGAGCGGGGCCGAGATCACTGCCGCCTGTTCTGCTGTCGGCGGATGCTTCTGCCCCAGCGCCCCAGACAACTCGATCGGATCGATCCGTGCGTCGCGAACGGAACGTTCGAGCCGTGTGCCGATTTTGGTGACCGTACTCAACTTTCGGTGACCTGCCTTCCGGTTTCCTGCGCCGGGCAACTGGACTTCACCGGGCAATGCCTGCACCCGTCGTTCACGAATGCCTCGAAATACGGGCCTTGCGTCGCCGACGCCGCGGCGTGAACCGTGTCGCGCCACTCGGCCAACTTCTCCGGCGTCGGCGCTTCCTGGATACGCTGCGTCGCACCGTCCTGTTTGTGGGGCTTGGCGACGAAGACCAACCGTGCTCCGCCCGGCTCGCCCGCCGGCTCTCCTTCGATGGCGCCGGCCGCGGCCGCCACCTGGTAGGTGGCCAACTGATTGTGGGAGCGAGCGTCCTCCTTGGACATGACCGTCTTGGCCGTCTTGACGTCGATGATCACCGGCCGACCGTCCGGGTCGTGCTCGAGCCTGTCGATTCGTCCACGGAGCGCTACGGACGGTTCGTCGTCGGTCCGCGCCGGGAGCACACCGTCGACTGCTACCTCCACCCCTGCTTCGGTGAGCTCACCTCGGGTTCCACTGAGCCATCTCTCGAAGGTGTCCAGCATCGCTCCGGTGCGATCCAACTCGTGACGCGAGAACCACTGCGAGCCGAGATCCACCGCGTCCCAGGCAGTTTCGAGAGCACGCCGGACCTGCTCCGGAGGCATTTTTCCGGCAACCGCCTGAACGAGAGTGTGCACGAGAGTTCCCGTCACCGCGTGGGTGTTGGCGCCGTCGTTGCCGCCGTGGCGGTCCAGCATCCACCGGAGCGGGCATGTGGTGAGCTGCTCCACGGTGGACGGCGACAGCGGTACCGGGCCGTCACCGAGTGTCCACAGCGGAGCGTCGGTACTGGTACCCGCAACTCCGAACCACTCGCGTGGGTGTGCGCCCTTCACCCCAGCGTCGGCCAGCCTGGCCAGTTGCCGCGCGGCGCGGGCGTGCTTCTGCGGGTCGTGTTCGGCGACATCGGCGTCGCACACGACTCTGCGGAGCTCGCCGACCAACATGGGCAGAGCGAGTAGTCGTGCCGCAGGCTGCGGCACCTCGGGAACCTGCTCCAGCTCGTACGCATCCTCGTTACCTCGAAGTTCGTCGAGAAAGCGCGACCGAACCAGATCGGTGTCACCCGTCGAGGAGTCCACTGCAGTGACCAGCAGAGTCGACCGCGCTCGACTGCATGCGACCAGAAACAACCGTCTCTCGTCCGCGAGCAGAGGCGCCGTCTTGGACAACGTTCCGTCCGACGTCACGTCGTCGGCGACTCCGGACGCGAGATCGACGAGGGATTCCGTTCCCAACAAGCTGCCGCGAGCCCGGAGACCTGGCCACAAGCCCTCCTGCACACCGGCTACAGCCACGAGATCCCACTCCCGGCCCGCTGCCGAGTGTGCGCTCAGTACGGTCACGGCATCCTTGGGGACAGCACCGGCCATGCCATTCGACGTCGGAATCTGTTGTTGCGAAATGTATTCGACGAACCCGGCGAGCCGCGCCTGCGGCAGACGATCGACGTATGCGGCTGCGCTGTCGAACAGGGCGACGACGGCATCGAGATCACGGTCCGCCTGAGCACCGGCCGATCCTCCACGAGCCGACGCCGCCGACCACCGCCGCTCGAGCCCGGAGGCCTGCCACGCAGCCCACAGCACGTCCTCGACTCCACGTCCGCGGCGTGCGACGGCGTTGGCCTTGCGCACCACACCGAGCACGCGGCGCAGCGGAGCCGCCTCCACGTCGGACAACTGGGCCATCCACCGAGAACGGTCCGTCTCGGGGGCGGTGTCGCTACCGGAGTGCGATCGAACTCCGGTGATGGCCTGCCGCAGCAGCTCTGCCGAATCCCGCTCCCCTCCCGAAGCCAGCTCCACACGCCGGACACCGCGGCGGAGGCGTCGAAGTGCCACCGGATCCGCGCCGCCGACCGGACCCGACAGCAGAGCGAGCGCGTCCTCACCGTCGAAGGTCGGGTCCACCAGGGCCCGCACCACGAGCAGTAGACCGACGGCGCCGTGCTGACGATGCAGCGGAAGTTCCGACGCCGGCGTCAGGATCGGGACCCCCGCCGCCTGCAAGGCTCGGCGCAGCGGCGCGATGACGCGGGGAACGGACCGTACGACCACGGCCATCGCGGACCACGGCATGCCGTCGACGAGGTGCGCGCGCCGCATCGTGTCCGCGATCAGCGCCGCTTCCTTCGCGGCCGACGACAGCACCTGCACGAGCACTCGGGCGTCGCCGTACTGCGCGGACGCCACTGCCTCCGGGGCGCGGTGCCGACCGAGGCCGGGTAGACGCCCGCTGATCCTCGCGGTGACAGCAGCGACAGCGGGTGCGCTGCGGAAATTTCGGTCGAGCATCACGTGTCGCTCGGACCCGGAGTCGACGAGGTCGGCCAGA
The DNA here is from genome assembly GCF_002258225.1 of Rhodococcus sp. RS1C4. Lineage (NCBI taxonomy): Bacteria > Bacillati > Actinomycetota > Actinomycetes > Mycobacteriales > Nocardiaceae > Rhodococcus > Rhodococcus sp. RS1C4. Next base: position 64,716 of record NZ_NOXZ01000050.1, read on the forward strand.
AAGGACGGGTCGGCGCCGCGGAAGGTGAACACCGATTGATCCGGGTCTCCGGCGATCACCGTCGATTCCGTGCGGCTACCGATCAACCGAACCAGCTGTGCGGCTTGCGGATCCAGATGCTGCGCATCGTCGACGACGAGGTGTCTGATGCGGGCGCGCTCGGAATGAAGAAGATCGGGGTCGGTGGCGAACGCCATCAGTGCACTGCCGATGAGTTCGGCAGCGTCCAGCCCGGGTGCCGACGCGCCTGCCGCCTCGACTCCGACGGCTCCGCGCAGCAGCATCGCTTGCTCGTACCGCGCGGCGAACTTTCCGACGGCCATCCACTCCGGACGCGCGTGCTTACGACCCAGTTTCACCAGATCCTCCGGACCGATCCCGCGTTCTGCCGAACGCAGCATGAGGTCGCGTACCGCGGTGACGAACCCCGCCATGCCGAGCGCGGGACGCAATCGGTCCGGCCAGTCCTGGGCTCCGTCCTCGAGGTCGCCGCGCAGCATCTCGCGGACGACGGCGTCCTGTTCGGCGCCGGTGAGCAGCCGAGGGGGCGGGTTGCCGTGAATGGCCGCCTGCAGGCGCAGCACAGCGAAGGCGTAGGAATGTACCGTTCGTACCAGGGGCTCCCGTGTTGCGCGCACGGCATGCTCACCGGCGAACAATCCCCCGGTGATCTGCTGACGCATCGCGGTGGCCGCGCGCTTCGACTGAGTCAGTACGAGGACCGCTTCCGGGTCACCGGCGACGATCCGCGAGACCGCATAGTCCGCGACCAGGGAGGACTTACCAGTACCCGGACCTCCGATCACCTGCCACGGCTGCCAGGCGGGTGCGCCGTCCACCGCGGCGGACACGGCGTCGGTCCTCCCGGCGAGCATGTGCGCCGCAGAACCCGTCCACGTCCGGGGCGGTACGGCGACCTTCGGTGCCCGCACGAGGGTGGCCGCAGCGGCGTGCCTACCCCCGTGGTGGGTACCGCTCCGACTGTCCGAACTCATTGCTCGATTGGATCATGGGCCACCGACATGTCGTCCCCGCCCCGAAGTGCTCGCCGGGACCCGCGGTCACCTCGAGGCGGCGACGAAGTCGTCGTAGCGGCTCTGCGCCGTCGCCTCGCTTCCGACGTCGCCGACGTTCCCGTCGATCAGGGCGCGGAGATCGCGCACCAACCAGTACACGGCGAACGGGTGACCCGCGAACCACATGTCACCGTTGACCTCGACGGCTCGGTCCCCTGTTGCCTCGGCGAAACCCGGTGTCCGCCGGACATTCTCCGCCGAGTAGACCCCCTCGTCGAACACGGCCACGATATCGGCGTTCTGGCTCGGCAGCACTTCGGGCGACAGGGCCGTCCACGGGCCTCCCGTTCCGCCGGTCGACGGGTCTGCTTGCATCGGTGGTGCACTGATACCCACCTCGGCAGCGAGAATCGACGACGGAGCCGTGGGAGCCGCGACGGCCAGGATGTCGGAGCTGTTCATCAGAACCGACAGCGACACCGGATGGGCAGCCACATCACTGCGCAGAGCGTCGATGTCGGAATCCAGAACCGATTCGAGGCGCGCCGCGTCGTCGTCACGGTCGAACACGCCGGCCGTGAACGCCAGCGACTCCCGCCATGGCGTCGCGTACGGCATCGGGACTGTCGGGACGGTCTCGGAGATCGCGCGGTACAGGGTGTCGTCGCCGTAGTCACTCGAGACCACGAGGTCCGGATTCTGCGCAAGCACGTCCTCGGTGGGAGGCGCGCCCGTCGGGGGTACCTCGATGACCTCCGAACCCGCCTGCGCACTCAGCCGATCGCCGATGGGGGAACCGAACCCGGTGAACACGACGGCAGGCACCACCCCCACGGCCAGCAAACTCATCGCCGCGTACTCGTCGGTCGCGACGATGCGCTGCGGATGCACGGGCACTTCGGTGGTCCCGTAGGAGTGGTCGACAGTTCGCGTCGACTCCTGGCCGGAGATGTCGGTGGTCGACGAACACCCTGCGACGAACAGAGTTCCGATCACCGCGGCGGTGAGTGCGGCAAAGACCTTCACCCGTTGTTCTCCTGCTCGATCCCGAGCTTCTGCTGTGTCACTGTCACTTCCTCGTTCCGTGGTTTCTCGTTCTGTGATTTCTTGTTGTTCAGGGTCCATCCGGCCGCATCGGTGCGATCGCGGAAGAAGCTGGAGTACAAGCCGTCTCGTCCGATGAGCTCGTCGTGTGTGCCGATGTCCTCTACCGTTCCATCACCGAGTACCACGATTCGGTCTGCACCGCGGACGGTCTCGAGCCGGTGCGCGATGACGATGACAGTCCGTCCCGTCGACAGTTCTCGGATCGCTGCGCCCACGGCTGCCTCGTTCTCCGCGTCGAGCGCGGCCGTTGCTTCGTCCAGGAGGACGATGGGCGCGTTTCTCACCAGCGCACGGGCTATGGACACGCGCTGCCGCTGACCGCCGGAGAGCAACGCGCCGCCTTCGCCTACTCGTGTGTTCCATCCTTCCGGCAATTCGGCGACGACCGAATCGAGCCGAGCCGCGCGGGCCGCAGCGTGGATCTCCGCGTCGGATGCGGTCGGGTTGCCCAGGCGCACGTTCTCGAGGATCGTGGCGTCGAACAGATACACGTTCTGGAACACCATTGCGATCATGCTCGCAAGCGACGACGACGCCATGTCTCGCACGTCGACACCGCCGATACGGACGGCGCCGTCGTCGGTGTCCCAGAACCGCGCAACCAGCCGGGTGAGCGTCGATTTTCCGGAACCGGACGGGCCGACCAGCGCCGTCACCGTGCCTGGTTCGCAGCGAAAGCTGACCTCACGCAACACTGGGCGCTCGTCGTATCCGAATGTGACGCTGTCGAATTCGACCGAAACGCCAACCGCAGAACCCGCGGAGTCACCGACAGAGACCGGACTCGGCTCCTTCGGATAGGCAGGCTCGGGAAGTGGCTCGGCGTCGAGGACGGCCGTGACACTGTCGAGGGCAGTGTCGGCGAGCCTCAGACCCGATGCGTACGCGCCGAGCAGCGACAGCGGTTCGACGAACCTCACGGCAAGAAGCATGACGACGACCGCGTCGGCGGTCTGCAGCTCGCCGCCGAGCGCAAGGTAGGTCGTCACGACGAGCACGAGCACCAAGGTGAGTCCCACTGTTGCGACGAACCTCGCGAGAGGAGCGTTCTGCCGGTCCAGACTTGCCCGAGTCGACACCCTCGAGGCGTCGATGGTCCGGTTCAGCTCGTCCCAGCCGTCGGTGAGCCTTCCCGACGCTCGCAGCACCGGTTGCAGGCGTGCGAACTCGAGAACACGCTCGGAGACCTCGGTGTGGATGCGCTCCTCGCGATCGTGTTCGGGGCCGACGATGGTCTTGATGCGACGGAAGAAGAAGTACAGCAACGGTATCGGGAGGATCATCACGGCCGCGACCCGCCAGTCGACGAATGCGGTGACGATCACCACGGTGGCAGGCGTCGTGACCGCCACGGTCAGTTGCTGCATGAACACCGACGGCACGCTCATCAAGTTCTGCAGAGACGTGGACATGATCGCCGAGACCTGCCCGGCACGCGGACCGGTGAACCATCCGAGCGGCAGAGTGGTCACGTGCGCTCCGATCTTTCTCATCAGCGCATCGGTCATCGCGTCGATACCGACGTAGAACCCCACGTTGGATGTCACGATCAGTGCCGCCCCCGACGCCGCGGCACCGACAGCGGCGATCACGATCCACCCGACCGGGACCTTCCCGTCGAACAGGGATCGGAGAATCGGTACGAGGGCGCCGAACACCAGCCCCTGGGTGACACCGACGATCGAGTATCCGACGACCAGGCCACGCAGCCCGCTCGGCCTGTCCAGCAACGCATCCGTGCGGCCGATCATCGTGCGCCTGCTGCAACACGCATCTGGCGGTAGCGCCCGCCGAGAGCGTCGAGCTCGTCGTGCGTGCCTTGTTCCACTACACGTCCGCCTTCCAGTACGACGATCGAATCCGCGTCGCGAATCGTCTCGAGTCGATGAGCGATCACCAGCACGGTCCGTCCGGCGACCAGGGTCGACAATGCGCGTTGAATTCTGGCTTCGCTGTGAGGATCGGCATGTGCGGTCGCCTCGTCGAGAACCAGGATCTTCGCGTCCTGCAACACAGCTCGGGCGATCGTGATGCGTTGCAGCTCACCGCCGGACAGCCCGGACCCGCTCGAGCCGAGAACGGTGTCGTAGCCGTCGGGCAGTTCGGTGATGCGGTCGTGGATGTAGGCCGCACGTGCGGCAGCCTCGACGGCATCGTCACCGGCCTCCGGACGGGCAAGCCGAATGTTCTCGCGCACCGTGTCGCGGAGCACCTGCGCGTCCTGGAAGACGACAGCGACGTCGGACAGGAGTTGTGCCTGATCGATGTCCCGGACATCGACACCCCCGATCCGGACGGCTCCGCCGGACACGTCCCAGAACCTCGGGACCAGCCGCGCCACGGTGGTTTTCCCCGACCCCGACGGACCGACGAGCGCGGTAACGGTACCTGGTTCCATCACCAGGTTCACTGCGCGGAGTGCCACGTGCGCGTCGGGGCCGTCCCCGTACGCGAACACCACGTCGCTGAATTCCACCGAGGACCCGACGGGTGACGCCGGGTGTTCGGACGGCGGCAGCGGCGGTGTGGCCAGGACTGTCCCGACGTGAGCCGCGGCGACACTCGCGCTGCTGATCGACCCTGCGATCTGAGTCAGGTTCATGAACGGCCCCGGCAGACCCACTCCCACCGCGAGGAACGGCAACAGATCCACCGGCTCGAGCGAGTCCGAGGCGACGAGCACCGATCCGGTGGCGAGAATCCACACGATCAGGACAGCGGGCGAATACAGCACCGTGAGCACGGTCACCGGGCCACCGGTGCCCTTCATCCACGTCCGGCAGATGTCGGTCAACCGATCGACCGATGACGTGAAACGCGAGAACACCTCTGTTCCGCGTCCGTACGCTTTGACGACCTCGATACCGTCGACCAGTTCCACGGTGGATCGGGCGGCGTCGGCAAGTGCAGTGTTGTAGGCGCCCATGTACTTCCGAAATGTCGTGCGCATGGGCGGGCTGACCAGAATGAACGCGATCACGACGAATCCGACGACGAGAGCAGCCATTCGCCAGTCGACGAGAAACAGGTAGATCGACGCGACGACGGGGGTGACGACGGTTCCCGCGAGCTCGGCGACCGAGTGAGCGACGATGACGTGCATACGCTTGACGTCGTCGGAGACTGCCTTGTCCACCTCGGACGACCCGGCGTCGCCGAACCAGCCGAGCGGTGCAGCGGCGAGTACCTCGACGATGGATCGACGGGTGATGGCCCGAAAATCCGCGTCGGCGTAGTGACACAGCACCGTGGCGACGCCGTAGAGGAGGATTCGAGCTACCGCACCACCGATGCCGACGAGGGTCCACCACCACACGGCGTCGGGGTCTGCGCCGAGCAGTGACCTGCCGGCCTCGGCGACTGCAACGAAGGGCACCACTGCGGCTGCGCCGGAGAGTGCGGCCAGTACGGCGCCCGCGACCAATCGACCGCGGACCGGCCGCAGAAAATCGAGAAGCGAAACAGAGGGGGGATTCATGCGCACCCGTCTACTATTGGATCACTGATCTAATTCTGAAGGGAAAGGTACCAGTGCCGGGAACGGAACGTAAAGGCTCTCGTTCGCAGAACAAACGCACCTATCGAACCGGGATGACAGCGGAGCTGATCGTCGGCGAAGCGGTGGCTCTGACGCGAGTCCACGGCCTCGACGGCTGGACGAGCAGGCAGCTGGCGACAGCGCTGGACACGTCACTGTCGGTGATCGCCCACCACGCGGGAGACAGGGCCGCGCTGTGCGCGGCTGTCGTCGACCGTGTCTCGTCGTCCGTATCCGTTCCACCGGAGGAACTTTCGTGGCGGCCGTGGCTCACCGAGCTCCTGCTTAACGTGCGTCACGCCTTCGCGCGACATCCTGGAGTGGCGCAGTGGAGCCTGTTGCACGGGCCGGTGACCCCGGCGATCGCACCGATACTGGAGGCTGCGGTGTCGAAGCTGATCGATGCCGGATTCGGCGACGCTGCGGCGCCCGCGTACACGGTCGCGTTCACGATGTGCGTCTCGCACGTGGCACTGGCGGACGCCCGGATGATGTCCGGTCCCGATCATCGTGCGATGCTCGGCAACCTGCCGCCCGCGGACGAACGAGGTCGCGGACTGGGCGCGGTGGCCGACATGATGGAACGTTTCGCGGCGGACAACGGTGCCGAGGAGCACTTCAGGTACGCACTGGACTGCGTTCTCGACGGCATCGAAGCTCACCGTGCTCGCCTGCACCGCGCCGTCCGCAGCTCGAGTGAAGCCGTCGAAGCGAGCAGCAGAATACCGGGTACGGCATAGTTGAGCCGTGCCGAAGTTGAACTCTTACACGTACGGTCCCGCCGACGGACCCGAAGTTCTCGCTGTTCACGGAATGACGGGACACGGCGCACGCTGGGCGCACCTGGCCCACCAGCATCTCGCCGATGTTCGCGTGCTGGCTCCCGATCTCGTCGGCCACGGCCGGTCTCCGTGGACGCCGCCGTGGGACATCGACGTTCAGGTCGACGGCTTGAGCGAGCTGCTCGACGCGCATGCTCGGGGCCCGGTGGTGGTCGTCGGTCACTCCTACGGTGGTGCGCTTGCCGTACACCTCGCGAAGTCCCGTCCCGAGAAGGTGCGCGGGTTGCTGTTGCTCGATCCGGCGATCGAGCTGGACCCGTCCGACCTCCTCGAAGTGGCTGGGCTCACGGCCAAGTTCCCCGATTACACCGACGCCGAGGAAGCCAAGTCGGAGAAACTGAACGGCGCGTGGGCCGACGTCGATCCGGCTTTGCTCGATCAGGAGGTGGAGGACCACCTCGTCGACGCCGACGAGGGGCGTGTCGCCTGGCGGATCTCGACCCCGGCGATCGTCTCGTCGTGGGGTGAACTCGCCCGGCCGCTCGTGGTTCCTCCTGCCGATGTGCCGACGATTCTGGTGCAGGCGATGCGCGTGCAACCTCCGTACGTCGGAGACAAGTTCAAGGCCGCGTTGTCCGATCGACTCGGGGACAACCTGACCGTCGTCGAGTTCGACTGCGACCACATGGTGGCTCAGGCCAAGCCCGCAGAGGTCGCCGAGCTGGTGCGTCGACTCCTGTAGATGGCAGCGATCACCGACGAGCAGGTCGAACGGGTCCGCGAACTCGTCGCGTCGATTCCTGCTGGACGCGTCAGTACCTACGGGGACATCGCTGCCGCAGCGGGCCTGTCGAGTCCGCGCATCGTGGCGTGGATCATGCGCACCGACTCTGCGGACCTGCCGTGGCATCGGGTGCTGCCGGTGAGCGGCAGACCGGCAGCTCACCTCGCGACTCGTCAGTTGGAGAACCTGCGGAGCGAAGGCGTCCTCGCCGTCGACGGGCGGGTGCGCCTGGGGGAAATTCGATTCGCGTTCGGCGCCGACTAACCTCGGAAAGCATGAACCTCGGACCGTTCGATCCTCGCCCGACTGCCAAGTACGCACTCGGTAAGGCGAGCCCGTTCGTCGCGGCAGCCGGACTGGTCGTCGACGAGGTCTCCGGAACTCGGGTGGTCGGCCACATCGAGCTGTCGGAGGACCATCACACTCCGTGGGGCGTCGTGCACGGTGGGGTCTACACCGCGGCAGTCGAATCCGCTGCGAGCATCGGCGCGAGCGAAGCGGTGAAGGATCGAGGCGAGTTCGCCGTCGGTGTGCACAACGGTACCGATTTCCTTCGCGCCAGTAAGGGCGGCAGAGTGGACGTCGTCGCAGAGCCGCTGCAGCAAGGCCGAATTCAGCAACTGTGGCTGGTCACGATCACCGCCACGGACAGCGGAAAGGCCATTGCCCGGGGGCAGGTTCGGCTGCAGAACGTGCCGCTCCCGACATGAGCATCAGCGGTGTCGACGCGGTCATCCTTGCGGGAGGCGCCGCACGCAGGATGCACGGCGTCGACAAACCAGGCCTGACCGTCGGCCGAATCAGCATGCTGCAGAGAATGATCGACGCGGCCGCGGTAGCAGACACCGTCGTCGTCGTCGGACCGCATCGACCGGAGTTGGCGCCGCACATCGTGCAAACCCGCGAGAATCCCGCCGGGTCCGGGCCGGTCGCGGCGATCGCAGCGGGGTTGGACGCCCTCCGCGATCGCAGCGTCGGTACCGGTGTCGCGAACGCACTTCTGATACTGGCCGCGGATCTCCCGTTCGTCGACGCCGCGGCGATCGATCGCCTTGTGGCGGAGTCGGACGCTGCTGCCGCCACCTTCGCGGCGGACGGCGACGGACGCACGCAGTACCTCTTCGGTGTCTGGAACACCGCAGCCCTCAGGCGCAGCATCGACGATCTCCCGGACACGCGGGATCTGCCGATGCGTGCGTTGATTCCGCAGGATCACCGCGTGATCCGCATCGACGGCGTCGACGACTGCGACACTCCCGAGCATCTGAGTCTGGCGCGGCGACACCTCGCCGAGTACTTGCCGGCTCGACCCGTACCGACCGTCGACGAGGCACGCGAGACGATCCGAAACAGGCTGCGCCCCATTCCGACCCGACGTACGGCCACCCGTGACGCTCTCGGTGCGACCTCGAGCGAGCCCGTGATCGCGTCGGCCCCTCTGCCGCCGGTCGACATCTCGGCGATGGACGGATACGCGGTGTGCGGGACGGGGCCGTGGACGATTCGCAGCGAGATCGCATTCGCAGGCACATCGGGCCACCGGCCGCTGGGGCGCGGGGAAGCCATGCGCATCGCCACCGGTGCCCTCGTTCCCGCGGGAGCGGACTCGGTGGTACGGGACGAAGACGTGCGAGTGTCCGGTGACGACTTGAATCGAGCCGAGGGTGCACCCGTGCGCGACGACACTCGGCGTGCGGGCGAGGATTGGATCGCCGGAACGGTACTCGCCCCGGCGGGAACCGACATCGGGGCCGCCCTCGTGTCCGTCGCCCTCGGCGCCGAGATCGAGGACATCGCAGTACGCGGACCGGTCCGAGCACGAATAATTCTCAGCGGGAACGAGATTCGGGGACCCGGCGAGCTACAACCAGGGCAGACCCGCGACACCATCGGGCCGGTCTTGCCGAACTATCTCGCTGCGTGCGGCATCTCCACGACCGACTCGGAACACCTCGACGATTCGCCCACGGCGTTCGACGATCTCCTCGCCGACCCCACCGACGCCGATCTCGTCGTCGTCGTAGGTGCGACCGGAGGCGGAGCCGCCGATTCTCTGCGCAGCGCGCTCGTCGACGCGGACGCGGACGTCGTGGTGCACCGCACGCGCGTCCGTCCGGGCGGTTCGCAGATCACGGCGGTGCTACCGGACGGTACGGTGGTGCTCGGACTGCCCGGTAATCCGTTCGCGGCCGTCGCGACGGTCATGGTGACTGGACCCGCCGTCGTCGACGCTCTCACAGCGCGAACTCCCCGACCTCCGCTGCTGGGGTACGTGAGCGGGACCGACAAGGCGTCGACGACACGCATCGTGCCCGTTGTGCGGGACGGCACTGGCTGGCGCGTCTCCCCCGGCATCGGGACCGCCCATCTGCGCACTCTGATCGACAGCGACGCCGTGGCGTTGATCCCGCCGGAGCACGACCCCGACGTACCCGTCGAACTGGTGCTCCTGCCTCGGTGAACTACCGCACGGACCCGCGCGAGTAGTCGTTCGACCGCGCCGCAAGCTCGGCGGAGCCGCTACGGAATCGGTCGACGACGAGGTCCACGATGCCCTGATGCAGCCCGAGAGGATCGGCCACGCCGTCGCTCCCGGCGTCGGACAGTCGGTCGTGAAAGAGCCCTCGTGCCAACAGATACGACGCCACGAACACCCGCTGGTGGCCGTACGACCGTAGTGTCGCCACGGCGTCGGGAACGGTGGGGCTGGCGGTCGCGACATAGCCGATCCGGACCGGCACGTCGGTCAGTTCGGCCACCATCAGTGCAGCGCGGCGATGTTCGGCGAGGGCGCGCCGATCCGACGACCCGGCCGCAGCGAACACGATGGCATCACCCGGTCGCCAGCCCGCCGCGAGCAGTCGGTCCACCATCACTCGGGCGAACACACGGTCCGGTCCGAGTGCCGGCGTCACCGTCGTGCACGGATGCTCGCTCGCGGCGACCTCACGTGGAACATCGGTGTGCACGTGATACCCGGACGCCAGAAACGCCGGGACCACCACAGCGGGACCCTCCAGCTCGCGCAGCACCTCGGCAGGGGACGGCCCCAGCACGTCGACGAACGCCACCCGGGTCGGTCCGACCTCGGCGCCGACGGCCTCGGCCAGTGTCGCGATCATTTCGACGCCGCGTGGATTGCGAGTTCCATGGGCCACCAACACCAGCGAAGGTGTTGCGGCAGAGCGAATACCGTTCATGTCAGTACTTGCTTCCTTCCTGGTATGCAGCTACACCGACGCTCTCGGCAGCGACGCCGGTGTCGGATGGTGCATCGGGGAGTGTGTCGACCGGATCGATCGCGAGTCGATAGCCCCGCTTGACCACTGTCTGAATCACTTTCGGCGCACCGAGGGAGGATCTCAGTCTCGTCATGGCCGTCTCGACGGCATGGGTGTCGTCGCCGCCTCCCGGGAGAGCGCCGAGCAGATCGTCCCTGGACACGACGCGGCCCGGTGTGGCAGCCAACGTCTTCAGGATCGCCATGCCTGCCGGAGACACCGCCCGAACGACACCGTCGACGACGACGCATCGACTCCGCACACTCAGCGAGTGACCGCCTGCGCTCATCGGAGCGACACGCCTCGGTAGTTCCTCGGCGATGTGCCGCGCGAGCGATCCCAGCCGGGCCCGCGTCGGTTGCGTCGTCGGCACGTTCGATTGTTCCAACGGCGCCGCGGTGACCGGTCCGACGCACACGGCGAGAACGCGCGTCCGCAAAGAATGCAGCAACGCGTCCAGAACACCGTTCTCGTCCGCCCGCATCAACAGCGACACCACCGCCGGGGCGCTCGTGAAGCTGATCGCGTCGAGATCCCCCAGGACGACGGCCTCGATCATCCGGTCCATCGGTGAGCTGTCGTCGGGAGCCGTCCACCGGTACACCGGAACCGGCACGACCTCGGCGCCGGCATTGCGCAACGCCTCGCAGAAATCGGGCACCGGCTCCCATTCGGTCGTGGCACCGTGCAGCTGAACCGCGATCCGTGTGCCCTCGACACCCTCGGCGAGCAGGTGTTCGAGCACCTCCGCCGAGGATTCGGACGCCGGGCTCCACTCTTCTCGCAAGTCGGCGGCTCGAATGGCGCCCTTCGCCTTGGGCCCGCGAGCAAGAACTCTCGACGCCGCGAGGGCCTCGTTCAACGCTTCCGCTCGGCCCCACCCCTCCGCGGCCTCGATCCATCCTCGAAAACCGATACCCGTGGTGGCGACGGTTATCTCGGGAGGGTCGGCAATGATTTCCTCGGTGACGCGTTCCAACTCGGCGTCGTCGGCCAGCGGGATGATTCGGATCGCGGGTGCGTGCATGACCGTCGCACCTCGTCGTTGCAGCAGTGTCTCGAGCTCGTCGGCCCGGCGTGACGCGGTGATCCCGACGGCGAATCCGGCCAGAGGCTCCCCCGAGATCGGTGTCGCAGCGCACGACTCCGTTCCCGCCTCGGCTGCACTCGTCACGTCGATTCGCCCCGCACGTGGATGACGCCGCCGTCCGTCCTGGTCTCGAAGGAACCGAGGCCGACGCTCTCGTCGTCGAGGCACCGTCCGTCGACCAGCGAGAAAACCTGCTTGAGCAGCGGCGACGCGACGGTCGCCTCCCCGGCCCGATCGCCGACGAGTCCTCTGGACATGACGGCCGCACGACCGAACGGGTCGACGTTGCCGACGGCGTAGGTCTCGCCCGTCTCGAGCAGGAACAGGGCTACCTGTGTACCTCCGCGCAACAGCACGGCTACTCCCCTGCCGGGTACCAGGGAATCGACGGTGCACGCCGGTGTCCACTCACGAGCCGAATGAGTGCCGCCCGCGGCCGGTGTGGTGGTACTGAGCGAATCGATGACAGTCATGGTGTCGGACCTCCTGATGCAATTGCACTGTGCCGATGTTTCTTCGTCGTTAAGGGCCGATTACCCGGGTGTGCACATGCGTGCAGACCCGGGAACCGACCCGCGTGAGGTGCTCAGGCGCCGATCTTCGGCATGCCCATCAACACCGGCACCTTGCGCCGGCCGGTGTCGTCGAACGAGATGGTCGGGTCCGACTCCGCGGGAGCGTTGACGAACGACACGAAGCGGCCGAGCTTCTCCTCGTCTTCGAGTACGCCTGCCCATTCGTCCTTGTAGCCCGCGACGTGGCGCTCCATGTCGGCCTCCAACTCGGCGCCGATGCCCAAGCTGTCCTCGCACACGACGGCCTTCAGATGGTCGAGACCACCGTCGAGAGAATCGAGCCACGGCGCGGTGCGCTGGAGCCGGTCCGCTGTCCGCACGTAGAACATGAGGTACCTGTCGATGTAACTGACCAGCGTCGCATCGTCGAGGTTCGACGCCAGCAGCTGAGCGTGCTTCGGAGACTGTCCGCCGTTGCCACCGACGTACAGGTTCCAGCCGTGTTCGGTCGCGATGACGCCGACATCCTTCCCGCGGGCCTCGGCGCACTCGCGTGCACAGCCGGACACTCCGAACTTGATCTTGTGCGGAGACCGCAGTCCGCGGTAACGGTTTTCGAGATCGACGGCCATTCCCACCGAATCCTGGACACCGTATCGGCACCAGCTCGACCCGACGCAGCTCTTCACCGTCCGCAGCGATTTTCCGTACGCCTGGCCGGATTCCATGCCTGCGTCGACCAGTCGCTTCCAGATGGCGGGCAACTGCTCGACGCGTGCACCGAACAGATCGATGCGCTGGCCACCGGTGACCTTGGTGTAGAGGCCGAAGTCGCGGGCGACCTCACCGATGACGATGAGTTGCTCCGGGGTGCACTCGCCGCCCGGCATTCGCGGTACGACCGAGTAGGTTCCGTTCTTCTGGATGTTCGCCAGGAAGTGATCGTTGGTGTCCTGCAGAGACGCCTGTTCGCCGTCGAGAATGTGGTCCGAGGAAGTGGACGCCAGAATCGACGCGACGACAGGTTTGCAGATATCGCAGCCACTTCCCGTTCCGTACTTGGCGATCAGCGACGAGAACGTGCGCGTGTTCGTCGCGCGGACGATCTCGAACAGTTCCGCGCGGGATTGACCGAAGTGCTCGCACAGTGCCTTCGACATCACGACACCGGACGCCGCCAACAGTTGCTTGATGGACGGCAGGCAGCCTCCGCAGGTGGTACCGGCGGTGGTGCAGTTCTTGACCGAGGCGACATCGCACGCCCCGTCCGCGATCGCGCCGCAGATCGCACCTTTGGTGACACCGTTGCACGAACAGATCTCGGCCTCGTCGGGAAGTGCGCCGATGCCCACTTTTTCCGCTACGGGTGAGATCAACGAGCCTGGATCGCCCGGCAATTCACGACCGACGAGCGGACGCAGCAGCGAGTAGGCGGTGGCATCGCCGACGAGAATTCCACCGAGCAACGTCTTCGCATCGTCGGAGACGACAAGTTTGGCGTACGTCCCCTTCGGTGCATCGCTGAAGACGACCTCGAGTGCACCCGGCGTTGCGGCCATGGCGTCACCGAAACTGGCGACATCCACGCCCATCAATTTGAGTTTGGTGGACATGTCCGCGCCCGGGAACTCGGCAGCGCCGCCGAGCAACCTGTCCGCGACGACCTCCGCCGTCGAGTACCCCGGTGCGACCAGTCCGTAGCAGCGACCGTCGACGGCGGCGCACTCACCGATGGCGAACACTGCCGAATCGGATGTGCGGCAGCCGGCGTCGACAAGGATGCCGCCACGTTCCCCGACGTCGAGGCCGCTCTCCCGTGCCAGACGATCCTGTGGACGCACGCCCGCGGAGAAGACCAGCAGGGCTGCGTCGATGGTGCTGTCGTCGGACAGTTCGACCGTCAGCCCGGCGCTGTCGTTCTCGGTGATGGACGACGTCCCGACGCCGGTGTGCACGTTGAGCCCCAGGTCGGTCACCAGCCGCGCCAGGAGCGCGCCGCCGCCTTCATCGACCTGCAGCGGCATCAACCGCGGCGCGAACTCGATGACGTGCGGAGTCATTCCGAGCTTCTTCAGCGCATTGGCTGCCTCCAGCCCCAGGAGGCCACCGCCGACGACCACGCCGACCGCGCCCGGTCCCGCCGCGTCGGCGCGGGCGCGAATGCGATCCAGATCGTCCAGGGTGCGGTAGACGAAGCACTTGTCCAGGTCGTGTCCGATTATGGGCGGCACGAACGGGTAGGAGCCAGTCGCGAACACCAGTGCGTCGTAACCGATCACCTCACCGGTCGACGTCGCAACCGTCCTACCTTCGCGGTCGACGCTGTCCGCGCGGACACCGAGCCGCATGTCCACCGCGGCGTCGCCCGGGTAGTCGTTGCCGGCGAGCGCCAGTTCCTTGTGATCCCAGGCCCCGACGTACGACGACAGACCGACGCGGTCGTAGGCAGGCAGCGCCTCCTCGCAGAGGACGGTGACTTTCCATTCCGCTGCCTCGTCGCGAGACCGCAATGCCTCGACGAAGCGATGTCCGACCATGCCGTGACCGATGACCACCGCGTTCTTCGTCGCGTTCTTCATCAGGGGTTCCTTCCGAGAATTACTGCAGAGCATTGAAAGACGGGGAGGGCGTCAGACTTCCACCGAGGACTGGGTGGCCTCGTCGGCGATTACACGCGGTCTGCGCAGGTAGACGGCGTATGTCACCGCGCAGCACAGTACGTAGAAGGCGAGGAACACCCAGAAGGCCGTGGTCGCGGACTTCGCCTCACCGGAGTACGACGCGCGCAGAACCAGGTTGATGCCGACGCCGCCCAAGGCGCCGATGGCGCCTGCGATTCCGATGAGCGCTCCGGACATCCGGCGGGACCAGTGCTGCTGTTCCTCGGTCGACATGCCCTGCAGCTCGGTTGATTTGGCGGCGAAAATCGCCGGAATCATCTTGTAGACCGAGCCGTTGCCGAGACCGGACAGCAGGAACAGCAGGATGAATCCGACGACGAACAGCGCCATCATCGTGCCGCTGGCTGCCCCCGCAGTGTTGTCGTCCCAGGTGCTTGCGGCCACCAGAATGCCGGTGGCGAACACCATCGACACGAAGGTGTACAGCGTGATCTTGCCGCCACCGATCTTGTCCGCGAGCTTGCCGCCGAACGGGCGGGAGATGGATCCGAGAAGTGGACCGAGGAAAGCGATCTGAGCTGCGTGGAGTGACGCCTGCGCCTGCTGGGCGGCCGTCGCCGGTGCACCGTCGGTCAATCCCGCGAGGAAGTTGATCTGCAACACCTGGCCGAACGCGAAGCTGAAACCGATGAACGAACCGAAGGTGCCGATGTAGAGGAACGCGATCCACCACGAGTCCGAGAACCTGAGGACGTCGATCATGGAGCGCCCGTTGGTCTTCTGGTTGTCGAGGTTGTCCATGAACAGTGCGGCGCCGACTGCGGCGATCGCGATGAAGACGAGGTAGACGGCGCAGACGATCTCCGGTGCCGTGTTGCCGATCGTCGCGATCACGAGCAGACCGATCAGCTGAATGACGGGAACGCCGATGTTGCCGCCGCCGGCGTTCAGGCCGAGCGCCCAGCCCTTCTCACGCTGCGGGTAGAACGCATTGATGTTGGTCATCGACGATGCGAAGTTGCCGCCGCCGAGGCCCGCGAACGCCGCGACGACGATGTAGGTCGTGTACGACGCCGGGTTCAGCATGAAGTACATGGTCAGCACCGTCGGGACCAGAAGTACGAGAGCGCTGAAGATCGTCCAGTTCCGACCGCCGAACTTCGCTGTCGCGAAGGTGTACGGGATACGAAGCACAGCGCCGACGAGCGTGGGAACGGCGACGAGGAAGAATTTTCCTGCGGCGTCGATTCCGTACACCGACACAGGCATGAACAGCACCATGACCGACCAGATCGACCAGATGGAGAAGCCGACGTGCTCGGCGACTACGGACCAGATCAGATTCCGCTTCGCGATCGCCTTTCCACCGGCCTCCCAGGCCGCGACGTCCTCGGAGTTCCAGTGGCTGATGCGGTGCTTGATCGACACCGGCACCGTCCCCGGAGGGGGTGTCGACGGTGTGGGTGTCGATTCGGGCGCCGCATCGGCTTGTGGTGCCTCGGGAATGCTGGTCACGTGGGCCTCCTGATCGCGTGGGAGACCCAAAGATAGAAAAACCATGTTGCGCGGGCGCTGCGCGCGGTGACCCCTTGATTAACTTGGTCTCACGAACACGGAACGCCTGCCGTGAGGACGCCGTCGCGGTCACCACCGACGCTGCACTGTTTCCGCTCGGCGCGCATCCCGCGGTTCGGTGGCGAACGGCCCGGTGATTGGCGAAAATCCCCGACGGCGGCGCCGGTGCCGACGGATCGGCGAGCCGGTTCAGCCGCGCACCGCTGCGAATGAGGCCATCACCGACGCCTACACCCGCGGCTGGACGGCGGGTGCGGGACTACCTGAAACCGATGCCCTCGACACCGATCTCCCAACTCATGCAGGAACACCACTGTCACGGCCCTACCATGAACGTCTCCGCGGTGTGCGCTTCCGGCAACGCCGGCCTGCTCACGGCCAAGATGTGGCTGAACACCCATGTCGTCGACGACGTCGCCTTCGTCGCCCGAGAGGTCCGAGCCCAGTGCGTGCACTGACGCATGCACCCCCATCGTGGCCGTGTGTGCGATGGTTGAACGGTGACAGCGGGGAAGAGCAGTTGGTTGCTTGTCGATGTGGTCGATCTGCGGGCGATGTCGGTGGTGATGGTCGGAGACAAAGTGCGATCCGGTGTACCGCTGCAGTCGGTGGTGACTCGAAATCAGGACCGCATGCTGGAGGTTGTACGGGCATCGGTCCGCGCGAAGGACCCAGTCAGCGTGAGCATTTCGCGATCGAGACGCATCACAGCAGTGCCAGTCATCGACAGCGTTCTCAGCCGTGTGCACGGGGTGTGGGTGAGCACTCACCCAGAGGAAGAACTCGTGGCAGTTCCTTCGCCGTCATGGTGCTTCGTATGGGATTTGGCCGAAGGATTCGCCTATCGTAGTGAGGCAGTGGGAATGTCGTCGAGCTGGGCCGATCTCGGTGTGCCGGTGCGGCGTCCGATCGCGGATGCATTGCGTGTGTTCGACATGGGAGATCACAACACCGCGGCTCTGGCCGGGCTCGCTCGTAAGTCCGGACGCAGCATCGATCGGTACACAGTGGTCGAACACCGCCCGGACGGTGATCGGCAAGTGCATTTCGTTGTGCACTCGGTCACTGAGAAGTCCGGGTCGTCGACTGAGAATGGCGCGCAAGTCCGGTTCCTTCGAGGGCTCTCGGTCGATATCGGCCATGCTCCACCCCAGTCGAGACCCCGACGATCGGCACTCGGGGATCGGATCGCGCAGGCGTTGACACCGCCGCGGCAGTACCGAGCCATCTCCGACCCCGATACGCTCAACCTGCTGTACTGGCACGGCCCTGCGGCCCCGCGCATCGCGTGGATGTCCGACAACACGACGGACAACCCGATCATCGATCCAGCGGACCTTCCTGCGGCGCAACGCGCAGTCGACGAGCTGCGCACATCCGGTCCGGGTCACAGCGTTGCGCTGACAGTCCGGTTTCTCACCATCGACGGCGGATACGAACCCGTCGAGCTGTCGGCGTCGCTACTCGACCTCGAATCGGGACAGTGCGCCTTGCTGGTTGTGCTGACCGTCGAGTAAACGGCACACCAAACGTTGCCATGCAGTGTCCGACTCCGTTTGGTAAGTTCCACAGCAATACGCTTCGGTGTGTGAAGTTCGATCCTGGGACACGTCGGGACGGTCTTCTTCCAGCCCCGTGTGGGAGCTGATGGGCATGCTCGCGTGAGCGTGCCGTGTCGCCGTTCCACCCGGCCCAGCATCTTGGCGCGACCTTGCTGGCCGGTCCGTACCCGAATCGACTTCCCTCCCATGAACCGGGAAGACAGAAATTGGAGTGAGCTGTGCACGTGAAAAATGTTGCTGTGTCATCCGGTTTGGTCGCGGCGATCGCATTGACGATCTTCGCCGTGCCCGCGTCTGCTCAGCCCAGCGTCGGTCCCGGTCCCACTACTGGCGAGGCGCAGGAGCAGGAGCAGCCAGTGGATCAGGATCGTGTCGAGCAGATCGACGCGGAGAAGTTGGTGCTCTTCAACGACCAGCTTGCCGCCGCCGGCAACGAGCAAATCCTCACAGGAACAGTGGCTCTGGAGTATCGCACCGACGGCAGCGTGGTGGGGTACCTCGCGGATGGCACCACCTACGAACGGTCCGCAGCGGCGCTGGAGAACAACCCGCTGCTCCGCGCCGGGATCGTCGACGAAATCAAGCGGGTCGTCGCAGCCTGCTTGGGCGTGTCACTGACTGCTACCGGTTTCTGGGCCAGCATCGAAGCCGAGTTGACCAGTTGGGACCGGGCCGCGAAGTTCTTGGTACGTAGGCTCGGCGTGCTCGGCGCAGTCAGCTGCGCCGGTGGGATCATTTGGGAGTACATCTGATGAACGACGCACTGCTCAGAGCGGACCGGCGCACGAAAGACTTCTTCGGCGGCCCCGGTCTCGGAGTGATCGCCCTCGTTGTCGTTGTCGCAGTTGCCGTTCCGGTCGTTGTCTCTTCCGCGGGGTGGTCGACGTTCGGCGCTGCCGCTGTTGTGTATGCGGTCGCTATCGTGGCGGCGACGCTCGCTGTGGCGATACGCCGCGGAGCTGGACGTTCGAGCGTGGTGGCTGCCGGCGGAGCGGCGGCCATCGCGATCCTGTTCGTGGTTGGGTACACCGGGATCTTCAGCATGTCCGACGATGTCCGATGGTCCGGTTCGAGCGCGGTGACCGGGATGGTTCTCGGTTCACTGGTTCTCGGCTTGCTCGTTCGCCGAGGACGGGACAGTCGTTGACGGTGTGACGAACAGTCAGTATCCGGCAGCACCGCGGCGTACGGCAGTCATGACGCATGCCGCGGTGCTGCGCGTATCGGCCGGACCGACCGAAAAGTGAGACAGCCCAGCCTGCCATCGAGGCGGTTATTCAACCGAATGGATAGCTGCGGGTAGTTTCCGCACCGTCATGCTGAAGTGACGACCACCGTTGATGCATCAACTGCGGATTTTTGATATCCGATTCTTTAATCAGTCCGGTGTGGTTGTGCAATTGTCCCGGAGTACAAGTTGGTCACCTTGTGAGTCCCCTAAATCGTCGGGAGGGGCGTAGCGCGGATGGAATTGGCGGGCTGCTTGCCGAAGATGCTGCAGACAGTTTCTTGCGACGCGAGGGTGTACAGAGGCTTGCGTCTCCCACAATACGATTGCCGCCTCCGTCGTCGTAAGCGATACGTACAGCAAATCCGCTACAACGCTGTGCAAGTCTGTGGTGCCGGGGTGACTGACATGGTCGCCGAAGGTCGATCTTCTCCGCGCATGAATGTCGTCGAGCCTGCGCCTCACCACGTGTCTTCGAGCATGCGGGGCCTGCAGCACTGGTATCCCGCGACAAGCAGAACTGCGACGCAACCGGTGAGAACCAGGATCGGGACGCCCCAGCCCCCGGAGAGCGTGTGCAGGAAACCGAAAGACAGCGGACCCGTCGCCGAGACCACGTAGCCCAATCCCTGCGTGAACCCGGACAGGCCGGATGATCCCGCCGGAGTCCGTGTCCGAAGGTTGATGAGCGTCAACGACATCGGGAACGTCATGGTGCCGAGCCCGACGAGGCAGACCCACACCACCGTTCCACTGGTCGGGGTGAAATGCAGGCCGGCGAATCCCACCAGGTAGAAGACAGCGGCGGCGACGACGAGGCCGTACGGGTTGCGCAGCCGAGCGCACAGCGACGGTGCGGCCAGTGACGCGATCAGACCCATTCCACCGAACGCGGCCACCGACGCCCCTGCTGCGGCCTCCCCGATGCCTGCGTCGGTGAGCACGGTCGGCAGCCACGTGAGCATCGCGTAGGTGATGAACGACGTCATCGCGAACATGCCGACCATCCCCCAGGCCAGCGACGACCGCCAGATACGACCCTGCGGCTTCTCGTGCACAGCGGACGTGCCGCCCTCGCCGGTCGTGTCCGCGACGTCGTGGCCGCGACGCGACATCACCACGCCCAGCCAGGGCAGGGCCGCGGCCAGGCCCACGAACGCCCAGATTCCGATGGACAGTCGCCACCCGTGCGCGTCGGCGACCGGCACCGCCAGCAACGGCGGGACCATGGTGCTGACCTGCAGTGCGCAGATGTACATGGTGCTCACGATGGCGAGTCGGTCGGAGAAGTACCGCTTCACCAGAGGTGGGATGACGACGTTGCCGATTCCCATTCCGGCGAGAGCCACCGCGGACAGGAGAATGAGCGACGCGGTGCCCGGAGCGAAGGCCCTCGTGGCCATGCCGACCGTCGTCAACGCCATCGCGAGAAGAGCAGCGCGTTCCATACCGGTTCGCTTGACCAGGACGGGCGTCAACAGTCCGAAGACGGCGAACATCGCCGGAGGAAGCATGCCGATGAGTCCCACGACGGACGACCCGAACTGCAGGTCGGTTCCGATACGGCCGAACAACGGGCTGATGGACGTCACTGCGGCGCGGAGCGTCAACGCGGAGACGATGATGGCGGCGAATACAAGGACGCGCCCGCGCAGAAGGTTCTGCGCCTCGGCGCCTGCCCCGGTCTCGGTCGTTGCGGTAGTACTCACGGCAGAAATCATAGGATGACCGGATCACCAGACGCAAAGAAGTTAAACTGGCCGCCGAACGACAAGCCGACAACATCGAACGACGACGGGGAGAGCACGGGTGCAGCAGGTTCAACGGTCCAGCCTGATCTCGCAGGTGACAGCGCAACTGCGGGCCGAGATCGTGGCCGAACGCTGGCCCGTCGGCACCCGAATCCCCACCGAAGCCGAGCTCTGTGAACTGACCGGCACCGGCCGCAACACCGTCCGCGAGGCAGTGCAGGCCCTCGTGCACGCAGGAATGGTCGAACGCCGTCAAGGGTCGGGCACATTCGTGCTGGCGACCTCGGACCTGGGCGGAACGCTCGGCAAGTACTTCGCCGACGCGCAGGATCGCGACGTCACCGAGCTGCGACGCACCCTCGAAGTGACCGCGGCGATGCTGGCGGCCGAACGCCGCGACGCTGCCGACGTCGTCGCGTTGACCGCGGCGCTCGCCGACAGGCACTCGGCGTGGGCGCACGACGGCACCGATACCGCGATCGCGGTCGATGCCAAATTCCACCGCGCCATCGTCGCGGCCAGTCACAATGCCATCTACCTCGAGTTCTACGACTCGCTGATGCCGATCATCGTCCAGACGATGCACCACCACGTCGCGGACCACGACAACGGATACGACGACGAGCACTCGGCACTGGTCGACGCCATCGTCCGCGGCGACGCCGAAGGCGCTCGCACGGCATCACTGAGGTTCTTCGACGAACTCGAGGCGCCGGAACACTGACTCCCGAGCCCTCGTCGCTCAGAGCAGCAGCCTCACCAGGTCCGCGGTGCGCGCGAGACCGGGGAATGCCTCCGGGGTCGAACGCGGGTGGAGCGCATGAACGGAAAATCGAAAGATCAACGCGCGCAACAACATCTGCGGCCACTCCGGGAGATCTTCCCAACGCCCGATCAACGCGTCGTCGGCTCCGCCCCACGAGATCGCGTCGACGACCGTCACCGCGGCTGCCCAGGAGGCCGGCCTCCAGTACGGCGCGATGTCGGTGATACCCGGCGCCTCGCTTCCGTCGAACAACACGGTCCCGAACAGGTCACCGTGCACCAACTGATCACCGACACCCACCGGCTTGCGGAGGCTCGCAAGCTGCTTGATCAATTCCAGGCTCTGCTTGCCGTCCACCGAGGTGACCTCCGGCGCCCCGGCCGCACGAGCCACACGCAGCGGCGTCGCCTCCCACGCTGCACGGTCCGCGGCGGTGAAGACGTCCGCATCGGACCACGGCGCGACGGGCGGCTGCACCAGAAAGCGCGGTCGTTCCAAGCCGGCAGTCGCGGCATGCAGCCTCACCGACAGGGAGACGACCTCGTCGTGCCGCGGTTCCGGCGAGCCGACGATGAACGTGTCCGCGCGCCAACTACTCACGACGTAGCGGCCGTCCGTCGACCGCACCGGGCGCGCCAAACGCAGACCGTCCACGGCCAAGGTCTCGCGCACCTTCGCGGACCACGCGGCTCGCGCGTGGTCGGCGACCGGGGACAGCACGACGTCGCCGAGCCTCCATCCACCGTCCCAATCCGCACCGAGAGGCACGGGAGGCACGTCGCGCAGCCCGAACGTGGAGATCACGTGCTGAGGGGGTTCCACTGAGCTCACGTTCGTCACGCTACCGTGGGCCGCTTCCGACAGGGAGGAAGGCGCGCTAGTACACCGGAAGAGACGGATCGATCTGCCGAGCCCACGCGACGATGCCACCGTGCAGGTGAACAGCGTCGGCGAAACCGGCCTTCTTCAGCACTGCCAACACCTCCGCCGACCGAATTCCGGTTTTGCAGTGCAGAACGATTCGGCGATTCTGCGGAAGCTCCGCCATCGCTTCACCGGACAGGAATCGACCCTTCGGAACGAGCGTCGCGCCGTCGATCCTGACGATGTCCCACTCCACCGGCTCACGCACGTCGATCAGCGCGATCTCGTCGGGCCCCTTCAACAACGCCGCGAGTTCCGCGGGGGTGATCGACGACGATTCGGCGGCATCGGCTGCCTCGTCGGTGACCACACCGCAGAATTCGTCGTAGTCGATCAGCTCGGTGACCGGACGCCGATCCGGGTCCCGCTGGACGCGCAGGGTTCGGTAACTCATCGACAACGCGTCGTAGATCATGAGCCGCCCCAGCAAGGTCTCACCGATTCCGGTGATCAGTTTGATCGCCTCGGTGACCATGATGGAACCGACGGACGCGCACAGCACACCGAGCACACCGCCTTCGGCGCACGACGGCACCAGTCCCGGCGGCGGCGCCTCCGGGTAGAGGTCGCGGTAGTTCAGCCCGAGACCACCGGGGGCGTCCTCCCAGAACACCGATACCTGGCCCTGGAACCGGTAGATCGACCCCCACACGTACGGCTTGCCCGCCAGGATCGCAGCGTCGTTGACCAGATACCGAGTCGCGAAATTGTCGGTGCCGTCCAGAATCAGGTCGTACTGCCGGAACAGGTCCACCGCGTTGCTGTTGTCCAGCCGAATCTGGTGCAGCCGCACGTCGACGCCGTCGTTGAGCTCGAGAATGGACTCACGCGCACTGACGGCCTTGGGCCGCCCCACATCGGACGCCCCGTGAATGACCTGACGCTGGAGGTTGGACAACTCGACGTCGTCGAATTCCACGATTCCCAGCGTGCCCACCCCGGCTGCGGCCAGGTACAGCAGAGCAGGCGAGCCGAGGCCCCCGGCGCCGATGACGAGCACACGCGCGGCGCGCAGACGTCGCTGACCGACAGTGCCGACATCGGGAATGATCAGGTGGCGGCTGTAGCGGGCGACCTCGTCGTAGGACAACGGGCCCGACGGTTCCACCAGGGGCGGCAACACGCTCATCGACTTGCTTTCTCCTCGCGGGCACCGCCGACCGTGGCCCCGTGCCACGGCGGCGGACTTCAGGCCACGCTACTCGCCGACATCAGCCTCGCGGATACGGCCAGGGATTGAATCGGCACGTCTTTCCGTCCATCGGAACCACGCCCTCCGGATCGAGCCGGGCGATGTCGTCGTTGGCTGTTCCGAACGTCTGCTGCATCATCACCGGCGCCAAGCCACCGTCGGTTTCGCACGGCTGATGTTGCTGGTATCCGATGGCGTGCCCGACTTCGTGGTTGATCTGGTACTGCCGGTACGAACCGATGTCACCCTGGAACGCGATGGCCCCCCGAACCCAGC
This sequence comes from Rhodococcus sp. RS1C4, assembly GCF_002258225.1. Taxonomy (NCBI): domain Bacteria; kingdom Bacillati; phylum Actinomycetota; class Actinomycetes; order Mycobacteriales; family Nocardiaceae; genus Rhodococcus; species Rhodococcus sp. RS1C4. Next base: position 88,724 of record NZ_NOXZ01000050.1, read on the forward strand.
GCGGCTCGTTGAGCACGACGCGGCCGATACCGGGGTTGTAGCAGGACACTTCGAGTTGAATGTCGTACCCGCAGGCCTGCCGAATGCTCATCTGAGACGTCAGCGAGATGCGGAAATCCGGTTCACCCTGATCGATCCGTCGAAAAGCGAAGCGTTGATCGTTGGTCCAGCTCTTCGGATTGCCCAACGTCTGATCGACGAGTCGGCCGAACGACTCCTCGCCGCCGAAACCGGCCGTGTCGACACCGTCCTCGACCTCGACCGTGTAGGTGAACACCCGTTCGCTCCCCTGGCCCACCTGACCGGTCGAGCCCTGCACGACATGCCACGTCCCCGCACCCTGGACCGTGAACGAACCTCCGTCGGGCAGCTCACCGGAGGGAACGGAATCCGCGAAGTTGCCGTCCGCAGCAGGCGGAACACCGATCACACCCGTCGAATCCCCACTCGGGCTGAGGGCACCGAAACCCGGATCAGCCGGTTGATCGATACCCGACGACGCCGTCGTCGTCGGCTCACCGGTACGCACCGCATCGAAAACCACCAACGACGTCACCACCAGCAGAACCGGAACCGCATAGGCGCGCCACCCGTACACCGACGTGAACTTGCCCAGCTTGGATTGCTTCTTCGCCTGCCGAGGCGGTCGCGGCGCCCGAGTGCGAGCCGACTCGTCACGCGCCGTCGGATCCCACTGAGCCCGCAGAGGTTGGTGAGAACCCCGGCCGCCGACACCACGGGAAAAGTCCCCGTCCCGGCTCCGGCCCTCGACCGGGTGACGCCGCTCGACGCGCCGTGCGGCAGAGGCCGGACGCTGGTCGTCGTACTCGTCGTCGGCCCACGCCCTCCCGCTGCGTCGCGGCCCACCTCGGTCACTCACCTCGCCAGAATCTCACAGTCGCCGGCATACGCCGTTCGCCGCGCCGATGTTTGTACTTCAGAACAATCCCCACACCGCCGTAGTGCACGCGAAACGGGGTGAGAGCGCCGTTTCTCTGGTATTCGTCACTGCGACTGGCGCACCGCCGTCCCGACGATGCGGCGCGCTGCGGGTATCGTTGCTCCACGACCTGCGCTACGGACACCCCTTCGGCGCGGTGACGATGCGGATGGGAACTTCTTACATGACAGAACTGGCGGATCGAATGTCCTCGGACCGTTCGACCTCACAGGCGAACCGGCGCAGCGCACGGTTGCCTCGCGACGCACGCCGCGCGCAACTCCTCGCGGCTGCGAGCGAAGTGTTCGTCAGTCGCGGATATCACGCGTCGGGAATGGACGAGATCGCCGAGTGCGCCGGCGTCAGCAAGCCGGTGCTCTACCAGCACTTCCCCGGCAAGCTCGAGCTCTACCTGGCGGTGCTGCAGAGCTACGTCGACACCCTGATCGCCGGCGTGCGTCAGGCCCTTCGTTCGACGACCGACAACCGCAAGCGCGTCCGAGCTGCCGTACTCGCGTTCTACGACTTCGTCGACACCGACACCCAGGGATTCCGGCTCGTGTTCGAGTCAGATCTGATGGGCGACCCTCAGGTCAACGCCCGGGTGGAGCAGGCGACCGAAGCGTGCGTCGACGCGGTGTTCGACCTCGTTGCACACGATTCCGGCCTCGACCCGTACCGCGCCCGCGTGCTCGCTGTCGGGCTCGTCGGAGCAAGTCAGTTCACGGCACGCTACTGGCTGGAAGCGGACCGCCCGATCTCCAAGGAAGACGCCGTCGACACCACCGTGTCGCTGGCATGGGGTGGCCTGTCCCACGTGCCGCTCCAAGCTCCTTAGAACATCGGCACTGCCGCACTCGCACACTTCCTACCCGGACACCGGAAGAGGGGCCGCGCATCGACTGCGCGGCCCCTCTTCTCGTGTGCATTCCGTGCACTTACACCGTGGCGAAACCGACCTTGCGGGCGTCGGCCGGACCGATCTCCACGTACGCGACTCGCGCCGACTGGACGAGGTACTTACGCCCCTTCTCGTCCACCAGCGACAGCACGTCCTTCTTGCCGGCGAGTGCCTCGGCAACGAGCGCCTCGACCTCCTCGGGCGACTGGGCGCTGTTCACGACGAGCTCGCGAGAGCTTTCCGACACACCGATCTTGACCTCCACGGCCAACCTCCGAACTCAGTAGAGAAACTTCAGCTGCTTCGACCAGGCTAGTGCAGCCACGCGGCGGCGGTGACGTCCGACGGTGTGCTGTCAGCGAACACCGTGGTCTCAGACCAGGCCGAGCACCCGCATGCGCTCCGCGTGCTGCTCCTGCATCCGATCGAACAGAGCGGCGACACCGTTCAGGTCACCCGATGCCGTGATCACCAGATCGGTCAGACTCTCGCGTTGCGCGAGCACGTACTGCGCCTGCGTGATCGCCTCACCGAGCAGTCTGCGCCCCCACAACATCAACCGCGCCTTGTCCTGCGAGCTGGCGGACACCCGGGTGGACACCTCGTGCACGACGAACTCCGAGTGACCCGTCTCGGCAAGCACCTCTCGTACCGTCGCCGCGACGGCCGGATCGAGAGTGTGCGCGATCTCGCGGTAGAAATCAGCGGCCAACCCGTCGCCCACGTAAGCCTTGACCAACACCTCGAGCCACGTCGACGGGTTGGTCGACGCATGGTAATCGTCCAACGCACGCACGAAAGGATCCATCGCGGAGTACACGTCGAGACCGCGATCCGACAACGCGGACACGAGGGTCTCGAAGTGGTTCATCTCGGCCGCCGCCATACTCGCCAACGCCACCCGCCCCTGCATCGACGGGGCCGACCGCGCGTCCTCGGCCAGGCGGTAGAACGCCGAGATCTCCCCGTACGCGAGCACCGCGTACAGCTCGGACACTCCCGGATGATCGAACGGAATCCGCGGCTGCGCATCGGAGGTTTCCGTGGCATCGGGAAGGGCTTCCGTGGCATCGGGAAGGGCTTCCGTGGCATCGGGAAGGGCTTCCGTGGCGTCGGGAAGGGCTTCCGGGGTGGTCGGTAGGGCGTCGGCGGCGAACGATTCAGGCGAGTGGGCTCCCATGAGAATCGATCGTAGTCGCGCCCGACGCACGTGCGCGCTGTCACCGAAACGCGATGCCTCTCACGTCCCGCAAAGCTCGGAATACGGGTTTTGGGCGGTCGGCAAGCTACCATGGTGCACGGATCGACGCCCGGACCGATGACACGGACCGATTTTCCACGCGTCGAACCACACCGACAATGTGTGCGCACCTGATCCGGGTCGCTACGACTGCTTCGCCGCCTGTCGAGTACCACTACGTTCCACCGACACGGCTGAGGCTCGAGGCGAAATCACAGACCAGGATCGAGGGCATCGACTTCGGCCGGCAATAGGCCTGTGCCCTTCCTTGTGCGTACGTGTGAACACGAGGAAGGCCAGACCCCTGAGCAAGATCGTTATCGACCAAGAATCCGACACCGGCGACACCACCTTGTCCGCCCAGCTCGACGACACACACGTACCCCCGACCTTCGCGGAACTCGGTGTTCGCGAGGACATCGTCAAGTCCCTGACGGCCATCGGCATCGAGCGGACCTTCGCCATCCAGGAGTTGACCCTCCCCCTCGCCCTCGCCGGCGACGACCTCATCGGTCAGGCCAGGACCGGAATGGGCAAGACGTACGGCTTCGGCGTACCGCTCCTGCACCGCATAGCCACGACCGACTCCGGCACCGCGGCACTCGACGGCACACCCCGCGCGCTCGTCATCGTCCCCACCCGCGAACTGTGTGTTCAGGTGACCTCGGATCTGACCAATGCGTCCAAGTTCCTGAAGTCCGGCGGCAAGTCCGTCGAGATCCTGTCCATCTACGGCGGGCGTCCCTACGAGGCCCAGATCGCACAGCTGCAGAAGGGCGTCGACGTCGTCGTCGGCACCCCCGGTCGTCTCCTCGATCTCGCCAAACAGGGCCACCTCATCCTCGGCAAGATCGGCGTACTCGTTCTCGACGAGGCCGACGAGATGCTCGACCTCGGATTCCTCCCCGACATCGAGCGCATCCTCGGCATGGTGCCCAGCGGTCCCTCGGCTCATTCCGCAGGCTCCACTCGCGGTCCCTCGGCCGGAGGCTCCGCGCGTGGTCGCCAGACGATGCTGTTCTCGGCCACCATGCCCGGACCGATCATCACGCTCGCACGCACGTTCCTGACGCAGCCCACGCACATCCGTGCCGAGGAAGCAGAGTCCTCCGCCGTGCACGATCGCACCGCGCAGCACATCTACCGCGCGCACGCTCTCGACAAGGTCGAGATGGTGTCCAAGGTCCTCCAGGCAGAAGGCCGCGGAGCGACCATGATCTTCACCCGCACCAAGCGCACCGCGCAGAAGGTCTCCGAGGAACTCCTCGAACGCGGGTTCGCCGTGGGTGCCGTGCACGGTGACCTCGGACAGATCCAGCGCGAGAAGGCACTGAAGAAGTTCCGGACAGGCGGCATCGACGTCCTGGTCGCGACCGATGTGGCAGCGCGAGGCATCGACATCGACGACGTCACTCACGTCATCAACTACCAGTGCCCGGAGGACGAGAAGACCTACGTCCACCGCATCGGCCGCACCGGCCGCGCAGGCCGCACCGGCATCGCCGTGACCCTCGTCGACTGGGACGACATCCCTCGCTGGCAGCTGATCGACAAAGCGCTGAACCTCGGAATCCCGGACCCGGTCGAGACCTACTCGAGCTCACCGCACCTCTTCGAGGAACTGGGCATCCCCGACGGCGTGACCGGCTCGATCAAGAAGGCGCCGGAGCGGACCGAACGCGCGCACACGGGCGACAACGGCGAAGTCACCGACAGCGTCGACAGTGCCGTCGATTCGGATGCAGCAGCCGAACCTTCTCGGCCACGCCGAACCCGCGCCCGCCGTCGCACCCGCGGCGGCAAGGCCGATGCAGCTACAACCAACGGCACAGCCGCAGCTGCAACCAACGGCACAGCCGCAGGCGGGGATACGTCCTCGGACAGCGCCCCGACCGAGTCGGGCACCAGCGGTGACGCCCCGTCCGGTGACGGCGCAGCACCCAAGCGTCGGCGTCGCCGCCGCCGCTCGCCCGCCTCGTCCGGACAGCCGAGCTCCACCCCCGAGTCGTCGCCCGCGTCAGCACCGGCAGCCGAGTAGCCTTCTTCTGTGCTTGCACCCGAACGTCGTCGACGCTCGGATCTCGTCGCCGCGGCAACCATTCTGGTTGTCGCGGTGCTCGCTGCCGGGGTCATCTGGTTCCGAAGCGACGCACACGGCACGACGTCCGAGACCGCGCCCACTCCACTGCCGCAGGCCACCACCGCACTCACCGTGCCCGCGTCGTTGACCGAAGTGTGGCGAGCGCAGAGCCCGCTCACGTCGACACCGGTGGTCACCGGCAGCGCCGTGGTGAGCGGTGACGACGGCGGAGTGGACGGTCTGGATCCGTCCACCGGTGAGACAGCGTGGAGCTACCGCAGGGACGTTCCGCTCTGCGCAGTGACAAGTGCATGGAACACCGCCGTCGCCGTGTTCGCCGACGACCGCGGATGCGCACAGGTCACCGAACTGGACGGGGCGACGGGATCACGCAAAGCTCAGCGATCCAGCGACGCAGATTCCGAAGTCCGTCTCAGCGACGACGGAACCTACGTCACATCCCTGGGTGACACGCGCATGGAACTCTGGCGGTCGGACCTCGTACGGACCCTCGAGTACGGACGGGTCGACGCCCCGCAGAACCCCGGCACCCAACCTCGCACCGGCTGCACCCTGCTGTCCACCGCGTCGAACAGTTCCCGCGTAGCGGTACTCGAGCAGTGCCCCGAGGAATCTGGTGCACGGCTGACCACCATGAACCCGGCACCGAAGGACGCCACCGAACCTCAGGAGTACGGCTCCAGCGTCGTCGCGTCGTTGACCAGCGCCGACGGCCCAGTGGAGGGAGCGCGCGTCCTCATCGCCTCGGGGGATCGGGTGGCGTTGTCGATCCCACCGCATTCCGGTGAACCAGCGAAGGTCGCCTTGTTCGACGGCAATGCTCAGCCTCTCACCGAATTCGATCTTCCGGACGGGACGGTGCCCGAGGTACCGGCCGATCTGTATCCGACGGTCGTCAAGGCCGCGAACGTCTTCAGCTGGTGGACCGGATCCAGCACTGTCGCACTGGATCTGAGCGATCTGTCACCGCAGTGGACCGTGCCCGGCGCGCTCGGCCCCGGCACACTGATGGCCGGACGCCTGCTGTTGCCGGTCCAGGACGGCACAGCGGTCATCGATCCGTCGACGGGTACCGCCGAACGAACGATCCCGGTCGACCGCGGTGACTACTCCGGCCCGGTCGGACTCGCCGTCGTCGGCGACGTACTCATCGAACAACGCGGTACCGACCTGGTTGCACTCTCCGGCACGGAGGGTCAGTCCTCGGGCGAATAGGTGCGGAGCGGGGATCCGTTCTCCCAGTGCTCCAACAGGTTCCCCGCCAGGTCTCGATACGCCTGCGCACCCTTGCTCTTTCGACCCGACAACACCGTCGCCCCCGACGCCGACGCCTCCGCGAAACGCACCGTCCGAGGAATGGGCGGATCGAGAACCGGAAGGGAGTAGCGGTCGGAGACATCACCGAGAACGTCGCGGCTGTGCGTGGTGCGTGCGTCGAACAACGTGGGGAGCGCGCCGAGGAGCGACAGTTCGGAATTGGTGATCTGTTGAACTTCCGAGACCGTCCGCAGCAGCTGCCCGACGCCGCGGTGAGCAAGTGTTTCGCATTGCAGCGGCACCAGTACCGACCGGGCGGCCGTCAACCCGTTGAGTGTCAACACACCCAACGACGGCGGACAGTCGATGATCACGACGTCGTAGTCGTCGAGAATCGGCGCCAGCGCTCGCTTCAGCGCGTATTCACGGCCCGCACGCATGAGCAACAGTGCCTCGGCGCCCGCGAGATCGATCGTTGCCGGAAGCAGGTCGATACCCTCGTCGGTCTCGAGCAGCGCCTCGGCCACCGGGGTATCCCCCGTCAGGACCTCGTGCACGGACGTCTCGAGTTTGTCCGGGTTGTGCCCGAGGGAGAACGTCAGGCACCCCTGCGGGTCGAGATCGACCACCAGAACCCGCCGGTCCAGTGCATGAAGCGCCGCCGCAAGTGAAGCCACCGTGGTGGTTTTCGCGACGCCGCCCTTTTGATTCGCTACCGCCAGTACTGTCGTCACGCCCCCGATCCTTGCCTACATCGGGGCGATCGGCCAGAGCGAGCGGGTCGTGGGCGCGTCGGGAAGGGGCCAGGAACAGTCCCGGTCCGACGCGCCCGTCACCGAAATCAGTGCAGCATAACCGGTTTGGCGCTGTCCGCACCCTCTGCCGGAGTGATCTTCTTCCGGGGCAGGAAGAACGCCGGCACGAAGGTCAGCACGATGAGCACGAGCGCGACCATGAACGTGGAGCCGAACGCTCCCGCCGAGATGTCGAGAGCCTCGACCGGAGACGTCGCCTTCGCGACGTCCTTCAACTGATTGGTCAGCACCACGGACATGACCGCCGTACCGATCGAGCCCGCCGTCTGCTGCACGATGTTCATCAACGTCGATCCTCGCGCGACGTTGTGATCGGTGAGCGTCTGCAGAGCAGCGGTCATGATCGGCATCATCGTCGCACCGAGACCCATGCCCATGACGAACAGCGCACCGAGCAGAATCACGTACGAGGTGTCGGCACCGACCTGTGTGAAGACAGCCATGCCCGCGGTGATGAACACCATGCCCGCGAGCACGATCTTGCCGGGGCCCATGCGGTCCGCGAGGGTGCCCGCGATGGGCATCGTCAACATCGCGCCGATTCCCTGGGGCGCCAGCAACAGACCTGCAGCCAGAGTCGTCTCCCCGCGGATCTGCAGGAAGTAGCTCGGGAACAGCAGACCCGCGCCCATGAACGCAACCATGAACAGGACGGTCGTCAGGACCGCCACGGTGAGCGCCCGGTTGGCGAACAACCTGAGGTCGATCAACGGATGCTCGGTGCGAAGGGCATGGAAGACGAACAGGACGATCAACACGAAACCGACGATCGCCGGCACCAGCACGCGAACAGCCCACACCGTCTCGGTCTCGGGAATCGAGGACACTCCGAACAGGAACAGTGCGAGGCCGGGAGAGAGCATCAGCATGCCGACGAAGTCGAACGATTCCGACGGCGTCGGATCGTCCTTCGGGAAGATGACGATTGCTGCGATCAGCGCGACCGCGCCGATCGGAACGTTGATCAGGAAGATCCAGTGCCAGCTCGCAGCCTCCAGCAGCCATCCGCCGAGGATCGGGCCGCTGATGGGTCCGAGAAGCATCGGCACGCCCAGCACGGCCATGACACGACCGATCCGCTCGGGACCTGCGGCCCTGGTCATGATCGTCATGCCGAGCGGCATCAGCATGCCGCCGCCCAGTCCCTGAAGCACACGGAAAGCGATGAGCGTGGTGATGTCCCACGCGAAGCTGCAGAGCACCGAGCCGAGCACGAACAGCACGAGAGCGGTGATGTACAGGCGCTTGGTACCGAACCTGTCCGCCGCCCAGCCGGTCAGCGGAATCACCGTCGCCAGCGCCAGCGTGTATCCCGTCATCGTCCAGGCGACAGTCGCGTACGTCGCGTCGAACACGTCCATGAACGTGGGAAGCGCGACGCTCACCACGGTGACGTCGAGAATGGACATGATGGCGCCGAGAACGACGACACCCGCGATCTTGAGGACGGCGGAGTCGAGCTTGTCCGGCTTCACCGGATTCGGACTTACCCCTGGCTGCGTCATGGTCGATCGTCCTTCGTGTCTCGGTGAGCAGGAACACTGCCCACCATCTGCCTGAACACGCACGACAACGTGCGCGGTGTGTCCGTTCCGTCGGTGGACCATCCGTCCCCGAGAAGTTCGATGCATCCCCGGGCAGCCCCCATGCGCGAGCAACCGAGTGCGTCGCGCGACCGGAACAGTATCCACCGACGGCCCGTCCGACTCAATCCGTTTTGTACGGGTAACCACCTGCAGGCCTGTGACACCCGACACGGCATCATTGCTTCCATGAGCGCCACCCCCACCTCGACCCCTGATTCCGGGACTACTGCTTCCGGACGTGTAGTTCTGTTGCGCCACGGCCAGACCGAATGGGCCACCTCGGGACGGCACACCGGCACGACGGACGTTCCACTGACCGACGTCGGAGAACGCCAAGCGGCCGCGGCAGGCGAACTCGTCGGCGAGCTCGGCCTGCGTGACCCGTTGATCGTCAGCAGTCCACGAACACGGGCGCTGCGGACCGCGCAGCTCGCGGGGCTGACCGTCGAACGGGAGTGGGACGCACTGTCCGAGTGGGACTACGGAGACTACGAAGGAAAGACCTCCGCCGAGATCCAACGGACGGTGCCGCACTGGACCGTGTGGACCCATCCGTGTCCGGGTGGCGAGTCCGTCGAGCAGGTCGGCGCACGCGCGGACCTGGTGCTGTCGGTGATTCTTCCGGCCCTGGGCGAACGCGACGTGGTCCTCGTCGGACACGGACATTTCTCGAGGGCTCTGCTGACTCGCTGGCTGGAACTGCCGGTCTCCGAGGGCAAGAGGTTCGCCCTCTCCCCTGCCGCGTATTCGGTCCTCGGGTTCGAGCACTCGTTCCGGCAGGTCGTGGTGCACAACATCCATCCGTCGGTTCGGACCGGAGTTGCATCGTGATTCGGCGGGCCACCGACCGAGACGTCGACGCCATCACCGGCCTGATCCACGAACTGGCGGAGTACGAGAAGCTGCGGGAGCAGTGCACCGTGCGTCCGGATCAGATCCGCTCGGCCCTGTTCGGTGCCGATCCGTCGGTGTTCGCACACGTCGCGGACGTCGACGGTCAGGTCGTCGGGTTCGCGATGTGGTTCCTCAGTTTCTCGACGTGGGACGGCGTGAACGGCATCTACCTCGAAGACCTGTACGTGCAGCCGGAGCTCAGGGGGTCGGGAATCGGATCCGACCTGCTCGCTGCACTCGCTGCCGAGTGCGTGACGCACGGGTACACCAGACTCGGCTGGTCTGTGCTGGATTGGAACACGCCGTCGATCGGCTTCTACGAATCTCTCGGAGCGGTGGCACAGAGCGAATGGACAGCGTTCCGCCTCGGAGGCGAACCACTCAGGGCACTCGCAGCGCGCGCATCCGCCCGCAGCTAGAGCGTCTCGTCGTCGGCATCGACGTACTGCGCTGCCATCCACCTCGACGACGGCGGGCTGAACAGCAGCGCGAGTATCGCCAGAGCGCCCGCACCGAGCAGCACACCGTACAGGGGCTGGTGAGAATCGGTCAGCAAGGACCACACGACCGGCAACAGCAACAGTTGAACGACGAGGGCGATTGCCCGTCCCCACCGCTGACCCAGAATGAGAGCGACTCCCGCCGTACCGACGGCAACGCCGATCACCGCGAACCAACCAGCCGTTCCGTACCCGTTCGCAACCTGGTCCTCCACGCCGTTCATCGCGCGAACGAGAAGGACCACCGCTGCGACGAGGGCAACCGCTCCTTCCACCGCGACGAGAACTCCTGCGGCCCTGAACGCAGGTGGAGGCACCGAGGGCAGGGATGGCGTGGACACCGGTAAAGCCTAGAACACCGATCCTGCCCGACAGGGTTCTGTCCCGACGGCACCCCGTGACCGATACCGGCGCGACACCGATACCGGACCGACGCCGAGAACCGGATAGGCTGACGCCCCGTGCGCGCGCTGCTGATCGTGAACCCGAATGCAACGTCGACCACGCCGGCGGCCCGCGACCTTCTGGCCCACGCGCTGTCGAGTCGGGTGCGCGTCACCACGGCACACACGACCCACCGCGATCATGCTGCGGAACTGGCACGCCAGGCCCGCGAGGACGGTGTCGGTCTGGTCATCGTCCACGGTGGAGACGGCACCGTAAACGAGGTGATCAACGGGCTGCTCGGGGTCCCACTGCCCACATCGATGCGCGCCGTCACGATCGGTCCCATCCCGGCTCTGGCCGTGGTCCCCGGCGGAAGCGCCAACGTCTTCGCACGCTCACTCGGAATCCACGCCGACCCGGTTGCCGCCACCAATCAGCTGATCGACCTTCTTGCCGCGCGATCGCGCCGCACCATCGGTCTCGGCCACTGCGACAACAGGTGGTTCACGTTCAACGCCGGTCTGGGTCTCGACGCCGACGTGTGCCAGGCGATCGACGCGGGCCGAAAGGACGGCGGACCCGTCTCCGCGACTCGGTACGTTCGCGCCGCCGTCAGCGCCTTCTTTCGCAACAAACGACGTGATCCGAAACTCACCGTCGAAATTCCAGATCACGATCCGGTAACGGGCGTGCATTACGCTTTCGTTTCCAACTCGAGTCCGTGGACCTATCTGAACGAGCGTCCGGTGCACACCAATCCGGGCACCTCGTTCGACACCGGACTCGGACTCTTCGCGATGCGGACGACGCGCGTCCTGCCGAGCCTGAACGTATCTCGCCAACTCCTGTCTGCAGGCGCGGAACCCAAGTCACGCAAGCTCTTTCGAGTCGACGACGTTCCACGCATCAAGATCACGTCCAGCGAACCCATCGGGTTGCAAATGGACGGAGACTTCCTCGGATTGCGCACCGAGGCCGAATTTCACTCGACACCGTCGGCGCTCGAGGTCATCGCGGAGAACAGGTCCTGATACTGCCCGAATGGGTAGTTTTCAACCGGTTTTCGACGCACCCAGACCGGGCGCCGTGGGCAGCGTCATAGCGTTTTTGCTGGGAAAACCTCTGCACATTGCCCCTCGAGCGGGTACAAAGGAGCGCAGGAGGCTTAAGGCAGCCTAACAGAGTGAGCTTGACCACGGACGCGCGGCTATCTCTTGACTTCCCCTAAGTTCGTGAAAGCATTCACAAGCAACAGTGCGGAAACATTGGATACGCACGAGTGAACATCAGTCGAAAACGCAACGACACAGATCGCGGTAACAACAATCAACACGGCGCTGCGGCGCCCGGTAAGGAGCAGAGGATGGACTGGCGCCACAAGGCAATCTGTCGCGACGAAGATCCGGAACTATTTTTCCCCGTGGGAAACAGTGGCCCGGCACTCGCGCAGATCGCCGATGCCAAGGTCGTCTGCACGCGGTGCCCTGTCACCGCTGAGTGCCTGTCCTGGGCACTCGAGTCCGGCCAGGATGCCGGCGTGTGGGGCGGTATGAGCGAAGACGAGCGTCGCGCGCTGAAGCGTCGCAATGCACGTACGCGGGCTCGTAGCTCCGTATAACTCCCGGTGAACCGGTGAGGGCCAGTCCCTCACCCCGGTTCGCCCGGGCACAGCAGAACCCGGTGACTCCACGACGGAGCCCGGGTTTTTTGCTGTCCGATGCCCAGACGTCCGGCGCTCAGCTGTTCAGGTTCGGGGCGAGCGACGCCCGAGCGGGACGCGGAGGGAGGCGTCCGTGCCCCCGCGAGGCGATGGATGGAGCCCGAGGGAGCCACCCAGTTCGACGGACACCAACGTACGGACGATCTGCAGGCCCAGACCCTCGGACTTCTCCAACGAGAACCCTGAGGGCAAACCACGCCCGTCGTCGTGGATGACGACGTCGAGCCACCGCGCGGATCGGTCGGCCGAGATGCGGACGACACCCGCGGTGCCGGCGTCGAATCCGTGTTCCATGGCGTTCTGCACCAGTTCGGTCAACACCATCACCAGTGGTGTGGCCCGCTCGGCGGAGAAGACGCCCAACTTACCTTCCCGCGCGACGCGGACGCGCGGGTTGACCGTGGCGACGTCGAGCATGATCGGGACCAGCCGGTCGACGATCTCGTCGAGGTCGATTTCCTCGTCCACCGACATGGACAGCATTTCGTGCACCAGCGCGATGGACGTCACCCGTCGAACCGACTCCGACAACGCCACGCGCGCTTCCTCGTTCTCCAATCGCCGTGACTGCAGGCGAAGCAAAGCGGCGACGGTCTGCAGATTGTTCTTCACCCGGTGATGGATCTCGCGGATGGTCGCGTCCTTGCTGAGCAGCGCACGGTCTCGGCGCTTGACCTCGGTCACGTCCCGCACCAGCACGATGGCCCCCACCGACTCACCACGCGGCCGAAGCGACAGAGTTCTGATCAACACCGTCGCACCGCGCGCGTCGGCTTCCATCCGGTATCCCTCGCTTCCCGACAGCGACGCACGAATGTGGTCGGCGATCTCCTGGGAATCGAACGGATCGGTGATCAACGACCGCGTCACCGACGCCAGATCCGTCCCGGACAGGTCGGTCGCCAAGCCCATCCGGTGATAGGCGGACAGTGCGTTCGGACTGGCATAGACGACGCGGCCGTCGGTGTCGACCCTGATGAAGCCGTCGCCTGCACGCGGTGAGGAGTTGACGTCGGTGCGTTCCACGGGGCTGGGAAATGTCCCCTCGCTGATCATCCGGCACAGATCGTCGGCGCAGCCCCGGTATGCGACCTCGAGCGCGCCTGCCGTCCGCTGCCGCGTCGGGTTGGCGTCGCGAGTGAGAATCGCGATGACGTGGTCGCCGCACCGCACCGGCACGCTGTCGGTGTTGGAACCACTGCTGACGATGTCGCGGGTGACCAGCGAGTCCATGACCGTCGGGTGCTGGGACTCCGAGACGACGGCGCCGACCATGTCCTCGGTGAACACCGTCGGTGCGGTCGTCGGTCGGCACTGCGCGACGCACAGGATCTTGGCGTCCGGGCTCGCATCCACGTCGTCGGTTCCGACCCAGAGAAGAAGGTCCGCGAACGACAGATCCGCGAGGAGCTGCCACTCCCCGACCACCCGTTGCAGGTGATCGACAGCTTCTCCGGTCAGATCGGTGTGTTCGGCGAGCAGGTCGCTCAGTGTCGACACGGTGACGGCTCCGTCGCGATTGTGGGCGGGTGCGAGGCGGTGAGAGTCTAGGAGACCACAGCGATCAGGTCGCCCTGCTTGATGACGTCGCCCACGGTGACGGCAATGGTGCTGACCACGCCGGCTGACTCGGCGAGCACCGGAATTTCCATCTTCATCGATTCGAGAACGACGAGAGTGTCCCCGACCGCCACCTCGTCCCCCTCGGTGACCACGATCTGGAACACGGTCGACACCATTTCCGCGCGCACGTCCTCGGCCATTTGGCATCCTCTCGTTCACGGGCGGTTTCGCCTGTGGTTCCGGCACCCGTGACAGGGCGGCCGACCACTCGTGAAAGACTGTAGTGAACCAGTAGAGAGGAGCTCATCATGGGTAAGCGTGGGCGCAAGAAGCGCAGTCGCAAGAACAACAAGGCAAACCACGGCAAACGTCCGAACAGCTGACGATTTGCCTCATCACACGACGAAGGCCGGGAAGCGCGATGCTTCCCGGCCTTCGTCGTACCTCGGCCGGATCTACCCCGGCGTCGTCACTCCTGCTCGGTGTGCTTGATCAGCACGGTTCGCCTTATCTCGATGCTCAGGCGCTCCCGCAGACCGGCGGGCGCCTGGTCACCACCGCACTTGCGACTGATCAGACTCTTGACCTTCTCTTCGATGCCGTACGCGGCAAAGCATGATCCACACTCGTCGATGTGACGTTGAAGCCGAGCCCGGCTGCCTTCGTCGCACTCGTTGTCGAGCATCAGCCACACGTCGGCGATGACCGCGGAGCAGTCCAACGCCTCGAACTGCCGATTCTGTTCGGCTTCGTCGTTCGCATCCGATGTCACTTCGAGACCTCCTGCTCGTGCGCGTCGACCGCACCGTTGCGATTGAAACCACGTTCACGTGCCACGTCCGACAGCAGGCCTCGGAGCTGTTTACGTCCTCGGTGCAGCCGGGACATGACGGTGCCGATGGGCGTGCCCATGATGTCGGCGATCTCCTTGTACGGAAAACCTTCGACATCGGCGTAGTACACCGCCATACGAAATTCCTCGGGCAGCGACTGAAGCGCGGCCTTGATGTCGTCGTCGGGCAGCGCATCGAGAGCTTCGACCTCGGCGGAACGCAGTCCCGTCGACGTGTGCTCGGCCGTTGCGGCCAGCTGCCAATCCGTGATCTCGTCCGTCGGGTACTGCGCGGGTTGGCGCTGCTTCTTTCGGTACGAGTTGATGTACGTGTTGGTCAGGATCCGGTACAGCCACGCCTTGAGGTTCGTTCCCTCACGAAACGAGCGGAATGCGGAGTACGCCTTGATGTACGTCTCCTGGACCAGGTCCTCGGCGTCGGCCGGGTTCCGCGTCATCCGCAGTGCCGCGCCGTAGAGCTGATCCAGCATCGGCAGTGCGTCGCGCTCGAACCGCTCGGTCAGGTCCGCCGCCGACTCCACCGGTGCCTCGGCCTCCGCCTGAGCTGGGCGCTCGACTTCCTCCACGCTGATCCCTTCGGTAGCCATATCCGACCAGGTTACAGCGGGAGAAGGCAGCGCCTTCACGTAGATCGCACTCGAACTCGGAGCGGACCGGAGCGGGCGCTCGGTCGTCGTCACTGCCACAGCAGATCCCTTCCTCTTGCCTTGCGTACCTCTTGGCTCTTCAACACCGGCTTCACCCCGGTCATTCCAGGCGCCGGTCTGGCTACAGTGATCCGATGCCCTCAGCGCACCGGCCCGCCGCCTCCACACCTGCCGTCGCTCTGTTGATCGCGGAGAAGGTCGAGCACTCGGTGCACACCTACGACCACGACCCGAGGTCGGAATCGTTCGGCACGGAAGCGGCGGACGTCCTCACCGAACGTCTCGGTGTCGTCGCCGACCAGATCTTCAAGACGTTGGTGCTCAGGCGTTCCGACAACACACTCGCGGTGGCGGTTCTGCCCGTCACGGCGACACTCTCCCTCAAAGCCGCAGCCTCGGCCCTCGGTACCAGAAAGATCGTGCTGGCAGACCGAGCGGAGGCGGAGAAATCGACCGGGTACGTCTTCGGCGGCGTCTCCCCACTCGGCCAGAAACGAGCGCTCGCGACCGTCGTCGACGAATCTGCCCTGGCCTGGGACCGAATTCTCTGCAGCGGAGGCAGACGAGGGTTCGAGATCGAGCTCGACCCGAAGGACCTCGTCCGGCTCGCGCGGGCCGTGACGGCGCCCGTCGCCACCAGCTGAGCGCCGATGCGCAAAGATGGTGTGGTGACCAACTGGACCGCACCGCTCTCCGCAGCCCCCGTCGACGCGACCGTCACGCTGCCCGGTTCCAAGTCCATCACCAATCGCGCGTTGATCATCTCCGCACTGGCAGGCGGACAGTCGACGGTCACAGCGGCCCTGCGCAGCCGTGACACCGACCTGATGATCGCCGCGTTGCAGCAACTCGGAGTCGGTATCACGATCGACCCGGCCGATCCGACGTCTCTGACGGTCACTCCCGGCGCCCTGCGCGGCGGATCGATCGATTGCGGGCTCGCCGGAACGGTGATGCGGTTCGTTCCGCCTCTTGCCGCCCTGGCGGACGGTGTGGTGCGTTTCGACGGTGACGAGCAGGCACGGACCCGGCCGCTGGACACCATTCTGGGCGCGCTACGCCACCTGGGAGCCGACGTGGCCGGGGATTCGCTGCCGTTCACCGTCACCGGGTCCGGCACTCTGCGGGGCGGGGCCGTCGACATCGACGCCTCGGGTTCTTCGCAGTTCGTGTCCGGGCTGATGCTCAGCGCAGCCGCGTTCGACGACGGCATCACCATTCACCACACTGGAAAGCCCGTACCGTCGATGCCGCACATCGACATGACGGTCGAGATGCTCCGGCGCGCAGGTGTGCAGGTGAGCACTCCGGCCGACAGCGGCGACGCGGACACCTGGCGCGTGCATCCCGGCCCGGTCGACGCCGTGTCGTGGGTGGTCGAACCCGACCTGTCGAACGCGACACCGTTCCTGGCCGCGGCGGCGGTGACCGGAGGTGTCGTACGGGTTCCGAACTGGCCGTCGTCGACGACGCAACCGGGTGATGCCATCCGAGGAATTCTCGAATCCATGGGCGCCACGGTAACCCTCGAGAACGGAACCCTCGAGGTGCGAGGCGGGGCGACATCGACCGGAGTCGACATCGACCTGCACGACGTCGGCGAGCTCACACCCACGGTGGCGGCTCTCGCCGCGCTTGCGGACGGCCCATCGCACCTACGCGGAATCGCTCACCTGCGCGGACACGAAACCGACCGTCTCGCAGCACTTGTCGCGGAGATCCGCCGACTGGGCGGGAACGCGACCGAGACCGACGACGGTCTGGACATCGCACCCGCGGCCCTGCACGGCGGGGTGTGGCGAGCGTACGCGGACCACCGGATGGCAACGGCAGGAGCAATTCTCGGACTGGTGGTCCCCGGAGTGGAAGTCGACGACATCGGAACTACCGCGAAAACCCTCCCAGGTTTCGAAAATCTGTGGGCCTCGATGCTGGGAGACTCGCCGCTCGCGGGGCGAGGGACACGGCCGACCACCGAAGGTGTTTCGTCCTGAGTCGCCGCTACGACGAGTCGGACGTCCGCATCCGCCCAGGCAAGAGCTCACGCCCCCGGACGAAGACGCGTCCCGACCATGCCGATGCCCAGTCGGGAATGGTCGTGTCCGTGGACCGCGGCCGGTGGGGATGCGTTCTCGGAGGGGACCCGTCCCGGCCGGTCGTCACCATGCGCGCACGCGAACTGGGTCGCACACCCATCGTCGTCGGAGACGATGTCGACATAGTGGGAGACCTGTCCGGCAAGGTGGACACGTTGGCTCGCATCGTTCGGGTGTCCGAGCGCCGGACCGTGCTTCGCCGTACTGCCGACGACACCGATCCGTACGAACGTGTCGTGGTCGCCAATGCCGAACAACTGTTGATCGTCGCCGCACTGGCCGACCCTCCGCCGCGCACCGGATTCGTCGAGCGTGCGCTCGTCGCCGCATACGTCGGCGGTCTGAAACCTGTTCTCTGCCTGACCAAGAGCGACCTGGCCGACCCACACGAGTTCGCCTCGGCGTTCGCCGACCTCGACGTCCCGGTGGTGCTGGCCGGGCAGAGCGAAGATCTGACCGACCTCACCGCACGGCTGACCGACAGCGTCACGGCACTCATCGGCCACTCCGGCGTCGGGAAATCGACGTTGGTGAACAGGTTGGTGCCCGACGCGAAGCGCGCAACCGGCACGGTGTCCGGTGTCGGCAAGGGCCGTCACACGTCGACGCAGTCGATTGCACTTCCGTTGCCGGGAGGCGGGTGGGTGGTGGACACCCCTGGCATTCGATCCTTCGGGCTCGCGCACATTTCACCGGAGAACGTGGTGGCCGCGTTCTCCGACCTGGCGGACGCCATCGATGACTGCCCGCGTGGGTGTACTCACCTCGGTCCTCCGGCGGACCCGGAGTGCGCGCTCGATACGTTGACCGGCGATGCAGCGAGACGCGTCGCTGCGGTCCGTCTACTGCTGGAAGCCGTGCGCACCAACGAGAACTGGTGACCCCGCGAGTGCAGTTACCCACGAGGTCACCAGTCCGTGCTTGTACGGTCCTAGGCGGACAACTTCGCGACGAGGCCGCGAATGCCTTTCTTCTTCTTCGATTCCGCGATGGCCGTGCGCAATCCGCGGCGTTTTCCGGTGACCGGATCGACGGTCAGCAGCCCGCGAGACTCGTCGGCGAACTTGCGCTCCGACGCCGTCTCCGGCGCATCGTCCGCGGTTGCCTTGAGGTACTTGTTGGGCAGCGAGAGCTTGGCGATGGTTCGCCAGGACAGCAGGTACTGCTTGCCGATCGAGCCGGTGGTGTAGGGCAGGTCGTACTTCTCGGCGAGTTCCAGAACTCGGAACTTGATCTCGCGCAGGCGATTACTGGGCAGATCCGGGAACAGGTGATGCTCGATCTGGTAGCAGAGGTTGCCGCTCATGAACTCCATGACGGGGCCTGCCTCGAAGTTCGCGCTGCCGAGCATCTGCCGCAGGTACCACTGCCCCTGCGTCTCGCCCTCCATGTCCGACTTCGTGAACTTCTCCGCACCGTCCGGGAAGTGCCCGCAGAAGATGACCGTGTTGGTCCAGACGTTGCGGATCATGTTGGCGACGATGTTGGCCGTCAGCGTGCTCTTCCACGCCGGACCGGTGAGGGCCGGGTAGACCACGTAGTCCTTGGCGATCTGCTTGCCGATCTTCTCGAGGACCTCTCGACGCTTGCGCTCGAACTCCTCGCGCTCGACGCGGCCCTTGGCGACCTTGCCGAGTTCGAGATGCTGTGCGGCGACGCCGTATTCGAAGAAGAGCTGCAGAAGCAGGTTGTAGACCGGGTTGCCGAGGTTGAAGGGCTTCCACCGCTGGTCGCGCGTGACACGGAGAAGTCCGTAGCCGACGTCGTCGTCCATTCCGAGCACGTTGGTGTACTTGTGATGGATGTAGTTGTGCGTCTGCTTCCAGTGCGCCGACGGCCCGGTGTTGTCCCACTCCCACGACGTGGAGTGGATTTCCGGATCGTTCATCCAGTCCCACTGCCCGTGCATCACGTTGTGCCCGAGCTCCATGTTCTCGATGATCTTGGCGGCGCCGAGCATGCCTGTCCCGAGCAACCAGGCCGGGCGCTTGCGGCTTGCGAAGAGGACGGCACGGCCACCGATCTCCAGGGTGCGCTGCAGCCGAATGGTGTTGCGGATGTACCGTGCGTCGCGTTCTCCGCGAGACGCCTCGATGTCACGGCGGATTGCATCCAGCTCGACGCCGAGCGCCTCCACGTCCGCATCGGTCAGATGCGCGTATTCCTTGATGTCCGAAATCGCCACGGGTTACGGCCCTCCTGGCAGTCGTCGGTGATGCACGTCGTGCACGTTCACCACTAACGTACCGTAACTTACGGGAGCGTAGGTTACGACCCCGTAGGTGTGAGAGACTTCACGCGCGACTTCTGCGCCTGACGGAGAGCCTTGGCCTGTCGCTTGGCTTCTTTCTTCGCGTTCCGCAGTGTGACCCGCGCTTCTGCAATGGCCGAACGGAGACCGCGACGCTTACCGGTCAGTGGATCGATTCGGAGCGCATGCACCGTCGGCTCGTCACCCGCCCTGAACCGACGCTCTGAACTGGTCTCGGGCGCATTGTCCGACGTGGCACGCAACCACTGATCAGGAAGCGACAGCTTGTGAATGGTACGCAGCGCCAGCAGGTACTGCTTCCCGAGCGACCCGGTGGTGTACGGAAGGTCGTACTTCTCGCACAGCGCATGCACCTTCTCGGAAATCTCCTCGTACCGGTTGCTGGGCAGGTCCGGGAACATGTGGTGCTCGATCTGGTAGCACAGGTTGCCGCTCATGAACGCCATGACCTTGCCGGCGTCGAAGTTGGCGCTGCCGAGCATCTGACGCAGGTACCACTCCGCGCGCGTCTCCGTCTCGAACTGACCGATGGTGAACTTCTCTGCACCGTCGGGGAAATGGCCGCAGAAGATGACCGCGTAGGCCCACAGGTTTCGGACGAGATTTGCCGTCGCGTTGGCGGTCAGAGTGCTCTTCCACGCAGGACCGGTCAACGCGGGGAACAGAACGAAATCCTTGCCGACCTGACGGGCGATCTTGCGAGCGAACGCACGATTGGACGGAGACTTCCAGAACTCTTTCTCGTGCTCGCCGTCCAGTTCCTTCTGCGCGTCCAAGTCGTGCAGAGCGATGCCCCACTCGAACGTCGCCGCCAGGAGGACGTTGGCAATCGGCTGCAAGAGGTTGATCGGCTTCCACGCTTCGTCGCGAGTCATACGGAGAATGCCGAAGCCGATGTCGTCGTCCATGCCGACGATGTTGGTGTAGGTGTGATGGGAGTAGTTGTGCGCGCGCTTCCACTGCTCCGACGGGCCCGTCTGGTCCCATTCCCACGACACCGAATGGATCTCCGGGTCGTTCATCCAGTCCCACTGCCCGTGCATCACATTGTGCCCGAGCTCCATGTTCTCGATGATCTTCGCAACGCTCAACATCGCGGTACCCACAAGCCACGCTGGACGGTATTTGCTGCCCAACAGCACGATTCGGCTGCCGAACTCGAGACAGCGCTGCAGCTTGATGGTCCGACGGATGTACGCGGCATCCTTCTCGCCGCGCGAATCCTCGATGTCGCGGCGGACCGCGTCCAATTCTCTGCCGAAGGCTTCCATGTCCTCTTCGGTCAGGTGTGCGAACTCTTTGATGTCCGTGATGGCCACCGTGGTCCTCCGAAAGTCGTGGGCGCGGGCCCGAAATGCGTTTTCGCCTCTGTGCGCCAGTGCAAGGGTAGCCGAACTTACTGAGAAGTCCGTGTGGGTTGGAGCACGCTCACACCGCGTCTCGGCCGGTCAGAGCTCGAGTGTGCAGTCGCCTGCAGCCGCCGAAATGCAGGTCTGGATACGGTCGCCTTCACCGTGCTCCTTGCCCGAGCGCAAGTCGATGACGTGCCCGGCCGTCAACGGCACGACACACGTCTGACAGATACCCATCCGGCACCCGAAGGGCATCTGCACACCCAGACCCTCCCCTGCCTCCAACAAGCTCGTGGCACCGTCGACCTCGACGGACCGGTCCGACTTGGAGAAGGTCACCTTGCCGCCCTTGCCGGACGTGTCGGCCCGGGCGATCTCGAAGCGTTCGAGGTGCAGTCTGTCCTCGATTCCCTCCGACTTCCACACTCGCTCGATCTCCTCGAGCAAGCCGGACGGCCCACACGCCCACGTCTGACGCTCGCGCCAGTCCGGGTAGAGCTCATCGAGCGACGCCAACGCGAACTTGCCGTCCGATCTGGTCAACTGCACGTGCGAGGTGAACTGCGGATGACCGGTCGCCAGCGATGCGAGCTCGTCGGAGAACATCACTTCGTCCTCGGTGGGTGCCGAATGAATGTGCACCGTGTCCGGCATGTCTCCGTGCCTGTCCAGGGTACGGAGCATGGAGATGATGGGTGTGATGCCGCTGCCTGCCGTGATGAACAGAATCTTCTCCGGCGGCGGCGTCGGGAGCGCGAAATTGCCCTTCGGAGCGGCCAGCCGAACGATGGTGCCCTGGGGCACGCCGCCGACGAGGTGGCTGGAGAGGAAGCCCTCCGGCATCGCCTTCACCGTGATCGAGATCAGTTTCTCGTCCCAGTTGGGTGCGGACGTGAGCGAATACGAGCGCCAGTGCCAGCGCCCGCCGAGGTGCAATCCGATCCCGATGTACTGCCCGGGCTGGTAGTCGAAGTTGAATCCCCATCCAGGCTGGATGACCAGAGTGACCGCCGTTGCGGTCTCCTGCTCCACCCGAACGATCCGACCGCGCAGCTCACGCGCCGACCACAACGGGTTGGCGAGGTGCAGGTAGTCGTCGGGTAGCAATGGTGTGGTGATGCGCGTGATCGCGCCACGCAACATGTTGAGCTTCGGACGCTTGGGAGCAGATACACCCGCGGCGGGAGCTTCCAGCCACTTCTTGAGATCCATCGGAAAGTACTTACCCCTCGTTCGAGACAGAGACAACGCTGACGTGCTGGACCAGCTGGCGCGAACAGGCCCATATCAAGGTTACGCTACCGTAGGTTACTGGGGCGTTCGACTTCTACAGAAACTCCAACAGGAACGGCAGCTCCTGCGTCGCGTACCACGCGAGGGCGTGATCCTCGGCATCACCGAGGACGAACTCGGCGTCCGGATCGCCCATGTCCGCCGCATCCACGACCCCGACCGCCTTCTCGACAGCGGACTCGGCGCCTTCGAGGTCGACGTGGACCGACGCGACCTCGCTCATCCGAAGCGGCTCCTTCAACCGAACGACGGCGTCGTCCAGGTCCGGCCGAAGCGTCGGATCCTCCACGTCCGCGGCGATCACCGCACGCCGGAACACGACCGAGCCGTCGACGACACCGTCGCCCTCGTCTTCCAGTGCTGCACCGACCAGACGCAGTGACGCCCTCGCCGCTTCGTTCATCGCGACCTCGGCCAGCTCCTCGTCGTCTCCCGACGAATAGGCCTCACGGAGGGTGGGGGTCACCGCGAACGCGGTACGACTGACCGGATGGAACTCACCGTCGGCCACCAGCGTCCGCAACATGGCGACCGTCGCCGGAACATAGACCCTCACGCGTACCTCACACTCTCGATTCGTTGCTGGCGTCGACGAGCTCTTCGAGCGCCTCGCGCAACAGGACGGTGATGACGTCGACGTCGGGCATCGCGCCACGATCGGCGTTCAGGCCGAAGCACACGAATCCGTCGTACGACGTCAAACCGATACTGAGAGCCTGGTTCTCGAACAGCGGCGACACGGGGAACATCTCCAACATACGGGCACCTCCCACGTACAGAGGGAACTGTGGACCCGGGGCATTGGTGACGATCAGATTGAACAGGCGCCTCGACAGCCTGCTGCCCGCCCGGGCACCCATCGCGTGCAGACTGGCGGGCGCGAACCCCGAGATCCGCATCAACGTGTCCGCGGTGACCCCCGGAGACTGTTTGGCGTGCGCCTCGGTGGCGTGCGCGATGTGCGACAACCGCACCACCGCGTTCAGCTCACCCACCGGCAGGTCGATCAGGAACGACGACACCTCGCTGCGGGGCGGCATCTCCGGGTCGTGGTCTCCCGTCAGCCGGTCCGCGCGCTCGTAACCCGACGGATCCTCGGCGACGTAGACCGACATCGGAACCATCGCGCGCACGGTCGACGACGCCGTGACGGGCTCGCCCCGCGACAGCAGCCAGTTGCGGAGAGCTCCGGTCACGACGGCCAACACGACGTCGTTGATCGAGCAGTCGAAACGTGTGTGAATCTTGCGGTAGTCGGTCAGTTCGGTCTTCGCGACCGCGAAACGTCGGTTCCTCGAGATGGGGGCGTTCAGGGGGCTCGTCGGCGCGGTCTGGGCGGCGGTCCGAACGACGGACAGCACCTTTCCCGCTGCGCCGAGCGCTCCCCCGGCGATTCCGGCCACCCCGGCCGCGGCACCACGCAAGATCTCGACTCCCTCGCTCGGGGAGGCGATCAGTTCCGTGATGGCGTCGATCACCAGCGCGGATTCCTTGGGTTCGCGCGCAGGCATCCACAATTCCTCCGCCATCGCGGGCGGGCTCTTGGTTGCATCCAGAATGACCTGGCCGATCTCGAGCGCCTTCTCACCGTCGACGAGCGCCGAGTGCGACTTCGTGAAGATCGCGAACCGGTTCTTGCTCAAACCCTCGACCAGGTACATCTCCCACAGGGGCCGAGTGCGGTCCAGGGGCCGCGACGTCAGCCGCGCCACCAGATCGTGAAGTTGCTCGTCCGATCCCGGCTTCGGTAGGGCCGAGCGGCGAATGTGATACGTGATGTCGAACTCGCCGTCGTCCACCCACACCGGCCGGGCCAGGCCGAACGCAACTTCCCGAACCTTCTGTCGGTACCGCGGCACCAGAGCGAGGCGCTGCTCCACCAGCGACAGCAGGTCCTCGTAGCGAAAACCGTTGCGAGGCGTGCGAAACACCGCGAGAGAACCGAGATGCATCGGTGTACTGCTGGCCTCGAGGAAGTAGAACGACGCATCCTGAGTTGTCAGTCTGTTCGCCATCGCGGGTACCGGTTCCCCAATCCTTAGCCACACCGTGCCGATCACCACTCGTCGAGCGAGGTGGTTCGTCGTACTCGAACCTAGACGAACCCACAGGCTACAGCCATTCGGCCGACGTTCGATGGAACCGACTGCGCCTCGGTTCCGTCTGAATTACCAAGAGGCCGAATCCGCCGGAGGGACCGAGAATGAACGCCATGTCGGATGCACGCCGGTTCGCGTACATCGCCCGCGCCACAGCATTCGAACCGCCGACGGACAGCGCACGTGCGAACGACGGGCCGGTGACGGACAGTCAGGCCGTCCCTGCTGCCTGCAGCAGGCCGACCCGTCGCCGACGCCCGTTCCCGCGCAGCGTCGGACACCACGAGCACCCCGAAGGTTCCGGACCTGCCGCCGCACGCGGATCGCGCATCGGCCCGTTGGTGGTGGACAGCGAGAATCCGGTGTCCGACGATGCTCGCCGCGGCGCCGAGCAGGCAGTTCGGTTGCTGCTGGAGGTCCTGGATCGACGACGGCCGCCCGAGAAGATGGGACAGCTGTTCGCCCCGAACGTCGTGGAATCGGTGCGGACGATCGCACGCACCGAACCACCGGGTCGACGGCTGGGGGCGGCCAGCCTGCGTCGCATTCACGTCACGCACGCCGCACGCAACGCGACGGAAGTGTTCGGAACCTACACGCGCGGGACGCGGGTGTTCGCGGTCGCGGCCCGCCTCGAGTACCGGCGCAGCCTCAAGTACACCGGGTGGACAGTCACGTCGCTGCGCGTCGTCTGATGCCGTGCAGCGACGTGACCGAGACCCCTAGCGCTTCTTCTTGGACCGCGCCGGCTTGGACGTCTTCGACTGTGCCCGAGCGGCTTCGCGGCGTTCCCGACGCGTTCCCTGCGCCGCGGCGTCGCCGCCCGACGAGTTGGGTGCCGTCGCGACACCGGACCGGCGAACTGCGGTCCCTCCGTCTTCGTCCGGACCGGAGAACGTCAGACGCTCCTCGGTGCGGTCGTCCAGGCCCTTCGCGCGCAAGGCCGACGGAACGGGGGCGGCAGGCGCCTCCTTCTTCGGTTCCGGACGGGCCGGCGCGGGCTGACCCGCCGACGCCGGAGCCGCGCCCGCGACAGCCGACGCTGCCGGGGCCGTGCCGGTGTTCGCTGCCCGAGTTCCGACGGGCGAGGCGAGTCCCGGTGCGACCGCGAGGCCGGCACCGACGGCCGGACCGGCTGGGGCAGGTGTGGCCTCGACCTGAAGGTTGAACAGGAATCCGACGGACTCCTCCTTGAGTCCTTCGAGCATGCCTCGGAACATGTCATAGCCTTCGCGCTGGTACTCGACCAGCGGGTCACGCTGTGCCATCGCTCGCAGGCCGATGCCTTCCTTCAGATAGTCCATCTCGTAAAGGTGTTCACGCCACTTGCGGTCGAGGACGGACAGCAGCACACGGCGTTCGAGCTCACGCATACCATTATCGCCCGCCACCTCTTCGATGCTCTTCTCTCTGGTGGCGTACGCGGCGCGCGCGTCGGCCAGCAGTGCTTCGAGGAGTTCTTCGCGGGTCAGGTCGCTCTTCTCACCGAATTCGTTCTCGTGCGAGAGCTCCTTGTGGTCGAGACCCACCGGATAGAGCGTCTTCAGCGCTGTCCACAGCTGCTCGAGATCCCAGTCCTCGACGTAGCCCTCGGCGGTCGCGCCGTTGACGTAGGCAGTGATCACGTCGGTGATCATGCTTTCGACCTGGCCCTCCATGTCAGCGCCCTCGAGGATGCGACGCCGCTCCTCGTAGATGACGGTGCGCTGCTGGTTCATCACCTCGTCGTACTTCAAGACGTTCTTGCGGATCTCGAAGTTCTGCTGCTCGACCTGGGTCTGCGCACTCTTGATCGCCTTCGACACCATCTTGGCTTCGATGGGAACGTCGTCCGGGAGGTTGAGCCGGGTCATGATCGACTCGAGCGCACCACCGTTGAACCGGCGCATCAATTCGTCACCGAGCGACAGGTAGAAGCGCGATTCGCCCGGGTCACCCTGACGACCGGATCGACCACGGAGCTGGTTGTCGATACGGCGTGAGTCGTGACGCTCGGTGCCGAGGACGTACAGGCCGCCGGCGGCGCGCACGGTCTCGGCGTCGGCCTTGACCTGAGCCTTCACCGTTTCGAGAGCGGAGTCCCACGCTGCCTGGTACTCATCGGGCGTCTCGACGGGATCGAGGCCCTGCTTGCGGAGCTGCACGTCGGTGATGATGTCCGGGTTACCGCCGAGCACGACGTCGGTACCACGCCCTGCCATGTTGGTGGCGACCGTGACGGCGCCGTGGCGACCGGCCTCGGCGACGATCGTCGCTTCCTGCTCGTGGAACTTGGCGTTCAGCACGCTGTGGACGACGCCGCGCTTGGTGAACTGCTTGGACAGGTACTCCGAACGCTCGACGCTCGTCGTACCGATCAGCACGGGCTGACCTTTGCCGTGTCGCTCGACGACGTCGTCGACGACGGCGTCGAACTTGGCTTCCTCTGTCTTGTAGATGAGGTCGCCGTTGTCCACCCGCACCATGGGGCGGTTGGTCGGGATCGGGATCACACCGAGGCCGTAGGTCTGGTGCAGCTCCGCGGCCTCGGTCTGCGCGGTACCGGTCATGCCGGACAACTTGTCGTAGAGCCGGAAGTAGTTCTGCAGCGTGATCGTGGCGAGAGTCTGGTTCTCGGCCTTGATCTCCACCTTCTCCTTGGCCTCGATGGCCTGGTGCATGCCCTCGTTGTACCGGCGGCCGACGAGGATACGACCGGTGAACTCGTCGACGATGATGACCTCACCGTCGCGGACGATGTAGTCCTTGTCCTTGGTGTAGAGCTCCTTGGCCTTGATCGAGTTGTTGAGGTAGTTCACCAACGGCGAGTTGGCGGCCTCGTAGAGGTTGTCGATGCCGAGCTGATCCTCGACCAGCTCCACGCCTGCCTCGTGCACACCGACCGTGCGCTTCTTGATGTCCACCTCGTAGTGGACGTCGTTCTTCAGCAACGGTGCGATGCGGGCGAACTCGCCGTACCACTTGGACGACGCGTCGGCCGGGCCCGAGATGATCAGTGGCGTGCGGGCCTCGTCGATCAGGATCGAGTCGACCTCGTCGACCACGGCGAAGTTGTGCCCCCGCTGGACCAGATCGTCGAGCGAGTGCGTCATGTTGTCGCGCAGGTAGTCGAAGCCGAACTCGTTGTTGGTTCCGTACGTGATGTCGGCGGCATACGCGGTACGACGCTCGGCCGGGGTCATGCCGGACAGGATCACGTCGGTCTCGAGGCCGAGGAAACGGTGAACTCGTCCCATCCACTCCGAGTCGCGCTTGGCGAGGTAGTCGTTGACGGTGACGACGTGCACTCCGTCACCGGACAGCGCGTTGAGGTATGCCGGGAGGACGCAGGTCAGGGTCTTGCCTTCACCGGTCTTCATCTCCGCGACGTTGCCGAAGTGCAGGGCCGCTCCGCCCATCACCTGGACGTCGAAGTGCCGCTGGCTCAAGACGCGCCACGATGCTTCGCGCGCAACGGCGAAGGCCTCGGGCAGGAGTTCGTCGAGCGTTTCGCCCTTGGCGTAGCGCTCCTTGAATTCGACGGTCTTGGCCCTGAGCTCGTCGTCGGACAAGCCCTCGACGTCCGGTGACAGGGTGGACACGTGGTCGGCGATGTTCTTGAGTCGCTTGACCATGCGACCCTCACCGACACGGAGCAGCTTGGAAAACGACAGCGAAGGCACGGGCTTTCTCGTCCTCGATCCTCGGTTACTTGTATTCGGTCGACAGGTTGGCGGTGCAGGCCCCTCCGACGTCGCGACGAGCTCTGGTGATGCGACCTGCCGATGCGACCTGACGCAACCATGGTAGGCGCTGGACCGTCAGGGCCCACAGACCCACGTACCAAAGCAGGCCCCACCTGGTGTTTTCCGGGTGAGGCCTGCTTCGTCTCAGGGTGTTCCTACGTAATTCTCAGCTCACGTGAGCCTGATCAACCCGTAGTCGAACGCGTGACGGCGATACACCACCGACGGTCTGTCGGTCGCGGAATCGTGGAACAGGAAGAAGTCGTGGCCGACGAGTTCCATTTCGTAGAGTGCGTCGTCCACACTCATCGGGGCTGCGGAGTGAACCTTGGTGCGCACGATCTGACCGGGGCCCGACGGCTCGTCCTCGAACGTGTCGAGTTTGATGTCCGGGTCGATCGCCAGATCGTCGTCCTCGGCGAGTTCGGCGGTGGCCTCGGCCACCGAGACGGGACGCTTCTCTCCGTAGTGGACCTTGCGACGGTCCTTCGTGCGACGCAGCCTGCTTTCCAGTTTCGAGGTCACCGATTCCAGGGCTGCATAGAAACTGTCGGCACATGCCTCGGCACGAACC
The DNA here is from genome assembly GCF_002258225.1 of Rhodococcus sp. RS1C4. NCBI lineage: Bacteria > Bacillati > Actinomycetota > Actinomycetes > Mycobacteriales > Nocardiaceae > Rhodococcus > Rhodococcus sp. RS1C4. The sequence goes on from NZ_NOXZ01000050.1 coordinate 117,539, forward strand.
ACGGGGCCCTTGCCCTTCGCGGTGATTTCCACGCGCTGACATGCCTTGGCCTGTCGGCGATTTCGCTCGTGTTGGAGTTCGACGTCGAACAGGTAGATGGAGGGGTCGAAACGTTCGAGCCTGGCGAGTTTTTCGGATACGTAGATCCGGAAATGGTCTGGGATCTCGACGTTGCGGCCTTTGACCACAACGTCGGCATGGGTCTTGGTGGACTCGTCCGAAGGCTTCTCGTCGAAGAAAACCGAAGCTTGTGAAGGGGTCGTCACGCGTACCTCCCGATATCGGCCACGCCGCCGGTGCGACGCGGCAAGTGCTCATGCCGAGTGGGGAACCAACCGGCATCAGATTCAGCCGCATCACCTCCACGTAACGAGAAGTCGCATCGCCTCACACAGCGGAACCACCGGTTCTTGCTCTGCAAGTACGTGACTGCGACGTTAGTCGGTCATCCGCCGGTGTGCCACCGTTCACGCGGAATTCGCCGACATTCTCAGTACTTGTTCAGTCACGTCGCGGTCCCATCACGGATGGAGCAGTCCATGGGAGTCTCAGACTGCCGTCACCACCAGGACTCCGTCGACCGGGACTCCGAATTCCTTTAGCACTCTTACCGATTCGGCGGCGGTTGCACCCGTGGTCATCACGTCGTCGATCAGCAGCACCGAGGTGGCCGAGCCTGCGCCGCAGCCGAGTTCGAGAGCAGGCGCACCGCGACGCACTCGAATCCTGCCGGAGATGTTGGCCGCGCGCTGTGCGGCACCGAGACCGACGGAATCCCGTACGCCGTGCGCCATCGCGAGTGCAGGCACCATCGACACCGGTTCCGGCCACAGCGCAGCTGCGGCATCGGCGGCGAACCGGCGCACCGGATCACCGCCACGACTGCGCGCGGCACGCGCCCGCGTCGGGGCGGGTATCAGCACGAGGCGAGCCAGTTCCGGTGGATCCAGATGCCCGTACACCCTCAGGTGGTGTAGCGCTGCCGCGACGGCTCGGCCTATCGGCGCCGCCAGGTCGTGTCGATTGCGCTCCTTGAGGGCGAGCACCGCCGCCCGGCGGGCGCCGACGTACGTGCCGAGCGCCCAGCACGGCACGAACGGGTCCACGCGTGGAGTCAGCGCGATCGGCGGGCTCGCCAACTCGTCCTCGCACCGCGCGCACCATTGAGCGCCAGGTCGGCCGCAGCCACCGCATTCACGTGGAAGGGCCAGGTCCAACATCGCCGCCAACACACCGCTCATGCGTGGGAGTATGACCGATCGGTCCGACAGACACGATGCGCTCAGCCGGGCAGTACCGGAGTCGCCTTCACCCCGGCCAGGCCGGCGACTTCACGCCAGTACCGATCCCCCGCCGGATCGTTGTTGTTCAGCTGGAACACCGCGCGCGAATCCGCGACGTACTCGGCCGTCGTCGACGCATCGACCGACAACACAGGTGCGGTCAGGTTTCGACTCGGCAGCGCATCGAGCCGCGAGCCGTCCGTGGTCACCTGAACCACCGGAACGTCCGTCGCGATACGCACGACGACCACCGCGTCGCCGGTACTCCAATCCAACGCGAGCGCATCGCTACCGAGTCCGTTGGCAACCGCTTTCGGCGACACGAGCGAGTACGTTCCGTTGGGTTGGCGCACGACTGTCGCGACGTACACCAAGCCGTCGACGATCATGGCCGCCCGGACGCCGTCTCGGGAGAGCCGAAGATCGGTGATTCGCGATCCGAGAGCCGTCACGGCACCCGCGTCGACCGGAAGCACCGACACCTGACCGTTGGCCGGATCTCGCGCTGCGCGAATGACATTGGTGCCGTCGATGACCGCCCACGCCGCGTTGTTGTCCACTCCCCACGTGGGCCGGGTGATCGACTGTCCCTCGGCCACCGGGAACGCTCCGCTGTCGTAGCCGCCGATCATCAACGCCGACGACGGTTCGGGTGCGGGACGGCCGGTGTCGGCGACACCTGCGACGAGAGTTCCGTCCGTCGACAGCGCTGCGCTCCGCAGATTCTCCACGGTGCCGAAGTAGCCCGGCACCGGCGTCGTGCCGCTGTCGTCGACGGACACCAAGCGGCCGGACACCAGCGCGTGCAACCCGACGTCGTTCTCCGGCGAGGCCAGTGGGTCGAGGGTGCCGACGTCCGCCGTCGTCCATCCGTCGGGTTTGGAGTTGTCGAGGGGTTGACCGTCCGCGAGAAGCACGTACGGTCCCGCGATGTCTGCCGACGCCAACGTCCACACCACCTGGGCCGCGAGCAGTTCGCGGTTCTTGGCGTCGACGGCCTGCAGGCCCCCGAAGTCGATCCGTACGCCGCCGCCGGACCCGATGGCCTCCTGCGAGGTTCGCCCGTCGGCCTTGGTGATGGGCCCGCGAATTCCGACGCCGTTGCCCAGTTCGTTGGACACGGCGGGAGCCAGGCTCGGCTTCGGTCCGTCGATCAGCAACTGGACCAGTTGATCGGCCATCTGATCGGCTGCGCCGCTCACCCACCGCACGTCGGGTACGAGGGCCGCGCCGAGCGGGTCGACGAAGAACAGCGACTTGCGCTGATATGCGCCGAAGAATTGCGAACGATCGATGACGACGCCGGGGGGTAGTTCGTCGATGCGCCACTCCCCGTCGACCTTGATCATCCTGATGTTCGAGTCGACCGTGCCTGCTCCTGCTTGGTAGTCACCGCCGGGTGCCACGAGACCGACGGTGTTGGATCGGAGCGTGAACTGCGCCTCGGTGTCGGTGCGCATGCCGGTGAGGAGATCGATCTTGTCGGCGACGACGGTCTTCGCGCTGTCGTCCCAGCTACTCGACGCCGAGGCGGTCAGGAACTGCCGAGCGGCCTGATGTCGGTTCGCCGATGCCGCACTTGCGGTCACGAAATCTCGCAGCAGCAGGTCCGGCTCGCGGCCCGAAGCAGGCGGGGGCGGAGTTGTCGACGCCGCACCTGCGGTGAGCGACCCGATTGCCTGTGGACTGGAGGATTCAGGGAGGCTCGCGCATCCGCCCAGTATCAGAACGAGACTCGTCAGCGCAGCGACCACGAGGCTGACGCGTGAGAACCGAGTGCGTCGGCGCTGCGTCGTCATGTGGACCGACCTCCGCCCGTGTCCGCGCCGATCGAACCGGCGGAATCGATCGACGCACCGGGTCCTCTCGGTTCGTCCGCGCGATCCGTCGCGGACGGAAGCGGTTGTCCCTGGGTGTATCTGCGCGTGCTCGGCTTGAGCGGAAGTGGACTGCCGATCACCTTGTGTCCTCGCACCAGCGGCAGAGTCAGGCGGAAGCATGCCCCCTCGCCGACGGCTCCCCAGGCTTCCAGTTTGCCGTCGTGCAGCCGGGCGTCCTCGACACTGATCGCCAGGCCGAGGCCGGTGCCACCGGATCTGCGGACTCTCGACGGATCCGAGCGCCAGAAGCGGTTGAACACCAGCTTCTCTTCGCCCGGACGCAGGCCGATGCCCTGGTCCCTGACGACGAACGCCGCGGCGTCGGTGTTGGCCCTGAGCCGGATCAGAACCGGGCGGCCTTCGCCGTGATCGAGAGCGTTGGCCAGCAGGTTGCGAAGGATGCGCTCGACGCGACGGGGATCGACCTCGGCGACGACCGCGTGATCGGGCATGTCGACGATCACTTCGGTCGCGCTCTCCCGCGCGAGATGCCGAACGGTGGACACCGCGGCCCGTGCGCACATGCGGAGGTCGAGTTGTTCGGACGCCAGCTCGGCGACGCCTGCGTCGTGGCGACTGATCTCGAGGAGGTCGCCGAGGAGGGTCTCGAACCGATCGAGCTCGTTGACCAGTAGTTCCGACGATCGTTTCAGCGCTGGATCCAGGTCGGCCGAGCCGTCGTGGATCAGATCGGCGGCCATGCGGACGGTCGTCAGCGGGGTTCGTAGCTCGTGGCTGACGTCGGAGGTGAACCTTCGTTGCAGGCTTCCGAACTCCTCCAGCTGGGTGATCTGTTTGGACAGACTCTCCGCCATCTCGTTGAACGACATGGCCAACCTCGCCATGTCGTCCTCTCCGCGTACCGGCATCCGTTCCTTGAGCCTGCCGTCGGCGAATCGAACGGCAATACGCGATGCCGAGCGAATCGGCAGCACGACCTGCCTGGCCACCAGCATGGAGATGGCAGCGAGCAACACCAGCAGGACCACGGCGCCGATCAGCAGCGTCCCCCGCACGAGCGAGAGGGTGCGCTCCTCGCTCCCGAGCGGGAACACGAGGTACAGCTCCAGGTCGGCGATGTCCGACGCGGTCGGCGTACCGAAGATGATGGCCGGACCGGTGTAGTCACCCTGCTCGGCGTCGCTGACCGTGGCGTACTGCCAACTGATCAGGCCTTCCTGGACGAAATTCCGAAGGCTCTCCGGGATCTGAGACGACGGGCCGATGGACGAGTCCGTCCTGATGCCGTCTCCATCGACGATGAGCACGGGATCGAACGTACCGGCGGATCCGGTGCTCTGCCCGGAGTCGACTCCGCCGCTCGTCAGCTGCGCACGAGCGCGTTCCAGACGCGAGGAGAGACCCGTCGTTTCCTCGGCGCCCGCCAGCGCGCCCTCCACGGTCATCCGGGAACGTTCGAGTTCCTCCGTGGCAGCAGTGATCTTCGCTTCGAGGAGTCGATCGGTGATCTGGCTCGTCAGCACCGCGCCGAGAATGGTGATGACGACGAGAGACAACGTGAGTGTGGAGACGACCACACGCAGTTGCAGCGACCGGCGCCACGCATGGCCGATCGATGTGGTGAGCGCTCTGAACCAGCGCAGAAGCGGCGTGAACGTTCCGTTGATTCGACGCCGCGAACGGTTGGACCAGATCACGGCGGTCCGGCTTTGTAGCCGACTCCCCTCACCGTCAACACCACCTCAGGATTCTCCGGATCCTTCTCGACCTTGGCGCGCAACCGCTGCACGTGGACGTTCACGAGGCGGGTGTCCGCGGCGTGGCGGTAACCCCACACCTGCTCGAGCAGCACCTCTCGGGTGAACACCTGACGCGGTTTGCGCGCGAGGGCCACCAGCAGGTCGAATTCGAGCGGCGTCAACGACACCAGTTCGTCCCCTCGGCTGACCTTGTGCGCGGGAACGTCGATGACGATGTCCGCGATGGAGAGCAACTCCGCCGGCTCGTCCTCGGTGCGCCGCAGACGTGCTCGCACACGAGCGACCAGTTCCTTGGGCTTGAACGGCTTCATGATGTAGTCGTCGGCGCCGGACTCGAGACCCAGCACGACGTCGACGGTGTCCGTCTTCGCGGTGAGCATCACGATGGGAACCCCGGAGTCGGCCCGTAGAACACGGCACACGTCGATGCCGTTCATCCCGGGCAGCATCAGGTCGAGCAGCACGAGATCCGGACGATTCTCTCGTACCGCGGACAACGCCTGTGTGCCGTCGCCGACCACGAACGGTTCGAAACCCTCGCCGCGAAGGACGATGGTCAGCATTTCGGCGAGTGCCGAATCGTCGTCGACTACAAGAATCCGAGGCTTCATGGACCTATGTTGTCACTTTCCCGGCGTCAGTTGGCTGATTGAACACGTCGGCGGCGAGTCGATCGGGGTCGACGTCGGCGCCGACGACCTGCCACGGCGACATCCAGTTCGACGCCGCCAGTTCGTCGTACACCGCAGCGGTTCGCGATTGCAGCGATCCGTCGCGCTCGTAGGCATCCCGCGTCCGCGAGGCGTCCGCGGTCTCGCGTGACTCCGCGCGCGAGGCGGCCAGTTCCACCGACACGTCGAGGAAGATCTGAGTGTCCGGGATCGGTACCTCGAATCGATCGAATTCGAGGGCGCGGATCCATTCGACCGCCTCGCCGTCCGCGGACTGGTCGAGCCTCGCGGCGGTGTACGCCGCGTTGGACGCGACATAACGATCCAACAGCACTATGTCGTTGTGAGAGAGCGCGTTTCGTAGCTCCTCCGCGGCCGACCTGCGGTCGAGCGCGAACAGCAACGCCATTGCGTGGACGCTCTGCGCGGTGTCGCCGTGTTCACCTCGTAACGCTTCCGCGGCGAGATCGGCGTGCACCGAGGCGTCGTACCTCGGAAAGCCGATGCGAACCACCTCGAGATGTTCGCGTTCCCACGCCGAGACGAGCCGACGGGCGAGCGTGTTCTTGCCCGCGCCGTCGACTCCCTCGATGACGATCAAACGGCCCACGACGGGACCTAGTAGCGGTAGTGCTCGGGCTTGTACGGGCCCTCGACGTCGACGCCGATGTACTCGGCCTGCTCCTTGGTCAGTTTGGTGATGGTGCCACCGAGTGCCTCGACGTGAATGCGAGCGACCTTCTCGTCGAGGTGCTTCGGCAGGCGGTACACCTCGTTGTCGTATTCGCTCGGCTTCGTCCACAGTTCGATCTGGGCGATGACCTGGTTGGAGAAGCTGTTGCTCATCACGAACGACGGGTGACCCGTTGCGTTGCCGAGGTTGAGCAACCGGCCCTCGGACAGCACGATGATCGAGTGGCCGTCCTTGAACTGGAACTCGTCGACCTGCGGCTTGATGTTGATACGCGTCACGTCCGCGGCCTTCTCGAGCCCGGCCATGTCGATCTCGTTGTCGAAGTGGCCGATGTTGCCGAGGATCGCCTGGTGCTTCATCCGCTTCATGTGCTCGAAGGTGATGATGCCGAGGTTGCCGGTGGAGGTGATGACGATGTCGGCCTTGTCGATGTACTCCTCGACGGTGCGGACGTCGAATCCGTCCATCAGGGCCTGGAGCGCGTTGATCGGGTCGGCCTCGGTGACCGTGACGCGTGCGCCCTGACCCTTGAGTGCCTCGGCGCAGCCCTTGCCGACGTCGCCGTAACCGCAGACGAGGACGGCCTTCCCGCCGATGAGAACGTCGGTGCCGCGATTGATGCCGTCGATCAACGAGTGGCGGGTGCCGTACTTGTTGTCGAACTTGCTCTTGGTGACCGAGTCGTTGACGTTGATCGCCGGGAACGTGAGCTCGCCTGCCGCTGCGAACTGGTAGAGACGCAGGACGCCGGTGGTGGTCTCCTCGGTGACACCCTTGACCGACTCCGCGATGGCCGTCCACTTGGTCTTCGACTCTTCGAGCGAGCGACGCAGCAATCCTAGGAACACCTTGTACTCGTCGGAGTCGTGATCGTCGTCGGTCGGCGGTACGACGCCTGCCTTCTCGAACTGGGCGCCACGCAGCACGAGCATAGTCGCGTCGCCACCGTCGTCGAGAATCATGTTCGCGGGTTCGCCCGGCCACGTGAGCATCTGCTCGGCAGCCCACCAGTACTCTTCGAGGGTCTCGCCCTTCCACGCGAACACCGGGACGCCCTTGGGCTCCTCCTCGGTTCCGTGGGGGCCGACGACGACAGCTGCTGCTGCGTGGTCCTGGGTGGAGAAGATGTTGCACGACGCCCACCGCACCTCGGCGCCGAGCTCAACGAGCGTCTCGATGAGAACGGCCGTCTGTACGGTCATGTGCAGTGACCCGGAGACGCGGGCGCCCTTGAGCGGGAGCACCTCCGCGTATTCACGTCGGAGTGCGATCAGACCCGGCATCTCGTGCTCGGCGAGCCGGATTTCCTTGCGGCCGAACTCTGCGAGCGAAAGATCTGCGACCTTGAAGTCGATTCCACCCCGGTGGTCCGCGGTGAGTGCCGATCCGGCGGCCGAACTGCCGCCGGCATGTGCTGAGGTCGTCATCTTGCCTCTCCTGTTGTGCGTTGCGTTTCCGCACCAGGCTATCGGGTCGACTCGCGGTGGGTTCGGGCCAGGTGGCGCCGCCCTCGTTCGGAATCAGGCGGCCGTACGAGTTGTCCGGTTCTGCGACTCGGGCGCCGCGAGTAGCCCATGTCGGGCGAGAACCTTGTCTCGACGTCGGGGCAGGATGTTGGCGCGGGTGATGTCACCGTCGTAGTGAGCGAGCACCCGGCGATCCATCACTCGACGCCACAGCGGAGGGACGGCGGCGACGAGCACCATGGACGCGTAGCCGGCCGGTAGCTGCGGGGCCTCGTCGCAGCTGCGCAAGGTCTGGTAGCGCTTGCCCGGATTGGCGTGGTGGTCGCTGTGCCGCTGGAGGTGGTACAGAAAGATGTTGGTGCACAGGCGGTCGCTGTTCCAGCTGTGCCGCGGCGAGCACCGCTCGTAGCGCCCCCGCTCGTTCTTCTCTCGAAGCAGACCGTAGTGCTCCACGTAGTTCACCGTCTCGAGCAGCAGGACACCGACGACGGCCTGGAGCAGAAGGTACGGCAGGATCGACAGCCCGAACACGAGCACCAGCGTGCCGAACAGTGCGACGCTCATCGCCCACGTGTGCAGCAGGGCGTTCTGCGGGCTCCATCGGTGGATCCCGCGCCGATGCAGGCGCTGATTCTCGAGCCGCCACGCGGATAGGAGTCCCCCGACGACGCTTCGAGGCAGGAACGTGTACAGGTTCTCGCCGAACCGAGCACTTGCCGGGTCCTCGGGGGTGGCGACGCGGACGTGGTGACCGCGGTTGTGCTCGACGAAGAAGTGACCGTAGAGGGTCTGCATCAGCGCGACCTTCGCAAGCCACCGCTCGTGCTCCTCGATCCGGTGACCGAGCTCGTGAGCCGCGTTGATTCCCGTGCCCGCGACCAGCCCGACCGTCACAGCGAGCCCGATCTTGTCGATGACGGCGAGTGAACCGAACGCCCACATCCAGCACGCGACCAGCAACGTCACGAATTGGACGGGGAGGAAAAGATAGGTGCACCACCGGTAGAACCGGTCCTCCTGCATGTGCTCGGCGTCGCTGTCGGACGGGTTGTCTCCGTCCTCGCCCGCCAGCATGTCGATGACGGGGATCACGACGAAGAACACCATCACACCGCTCCACCAGAAGATGGGCATTCCGGTCCAGAGAACCAGTTGCGACGGCAGTAGGGCCGACGCGGGTGCCAGCAGGCCGAGAAGCCACAACGCTCGCTTCCCGGCCCGCCGCTTGTGAACGACATTGGTGCTTCGTGCTGGCTCGACGGTCGCGTCCCCCGACACGCCACCCCCGGCTGACTCGTCCACGGCCGTGGACGAGTGACCGGCGCGTTTCATTCGATCCCCCCTGAAAAGAAAACCTCGGGTTTGTTCGGCAAGCCTATAGCAGGCGGAAGTTCCGAAACAGGGGTTCGTCGATCGAATTCTTACTTGGACGAACGAGCCTGTTCACGGGCGCGCAGAGTCTTCTCCACGTTGCGCTTGCTGTAGACGAAGTAGATCACCACACCGATGACCATCCAACCGATGAATCGGAGCCAGGTCTCGACCGACAGGTTGACCATCAACCACAGGCAGGCCACCACCGCGAGGGTGGGAACGACCGGCATGAGCGGGACCTTGAACCCACGCGGCAGATCCGGTCTGGTGCGCCGCAACACCACGACGCCGATGGACACCAGCACGAACGCGAAGAGGGTGCCGATGTTGACCATCTCTTCGAGTACGCCGATCGGGAAGAACGCGGCGAGTACCGCGACCACCACACCGACGAGGATCGTGATGCGAACCGGAGTGCCGCGCTTGCCGGTGTGCGCCAGCGAGGTCGGCACCAACCCGTCGCGCGACATCGCGAACAGTACGCGGGTCTGACCGAGCATCAGCACCATCACGACGGTTGTCAGACCGGCGAGAGCACCGAACGAGATGATGTTCTTGGCCCATGTCAGACCGTTCAGATCGAAGGCCGTCGCCAATGTGGAACTGTCGCCTGCCAACTCGGTGTACTTGACCATTCCGGTCAGAACGAGTGTCACGGCGACGTACAGGACGGTCACGATGGCCAGAGATCCGAGGATGCCGCGCGGCAACGCCTTCTGCGGTTCCTTGGTTTCCTCGGCGGTCGTCGCGACGACGTCGAATCCGATGAACGCGAAGAACACGAGACTTGCGGCGGCCAGAAGTCCGTACCAGCCGAAGGTGCTGCCACCTGCTCCGGTGACGAAGGAGAACAGGGACTGATGGATTCCCTCGCCGGTCGATCCTTCCTCGGCGGGTGGGATGTAGGGCGAGTAGTTCTCGGCCTTGATGTAGAAGGCTCCGACGACCACGACGAGCAACACCACAGCGACCTTGATCGCGGTGATCACCAACGACACCCGGGAGGAGAGTTTGGTACCGCTCGCCAGCAGGACGGTGATGACGACGACGATCAGGAACGCGCCCCAGTCCACGTCCAACGAGCCGATGGTCACGATCGGCGACGAGGATCCGAGCACCTCCCCCAGATACAACGACCAGCCTTTGGCGACGACGGACGAGGCGAGCGCGAACTCCAGAATCAGGTCCCAGCCGATGATCCAGGCGATGAACTCACCGAACGTGGCGTAGGAGAACGTGTATGCGCTACCTGCCACCGGAACGGTCGAGGCGAACTCGGCGTAGCACAGCGCCGCGAGACCACAGGCGACCGCAGCGAGCACGAAGGCCAGCGACACGGACGGGCCCGCGACATTGCCCGCGGTACGCGCAGTCAACGTGAAGATTCCGGCACCGATGACGACGGCGACGCCGAAGACGGTCAGGTCCCACGAGTTCAGATCCTTGCGCAGCTTGGTGTCCGGTTCGTCCGTGTCGCGGATGGAATCCTCGACCGATTTCGTTCGGAAGATTCCAGTTCTGCGAGCGGGTCCGGTCGAACGCTCTTGTTCCATCTTCTCTGCTTCCACCTGTCGATACCGTCGGGTGTGTGTCACTCGAACACCTTCGGTAACACCCTAAGGCGTAGACACGTCGGCCCGATGCAACTCGAGCGAACGCGTGCCTCAGACGCGGAAGTTGCCCACCGTCGCGCGGAACACCTCGGCGTCACCCCACCGAGCGGTCACGGTCGGGGCGGCTTCCGCTGCCGAGACCCACACTGCCGACCCGCGTTCGACGATCTGCTCGACCTCACCGTCCTGCACGGCCACCCGACCCTCCGTGCACAACACGATCTGCGGGCCCACGCTGTCGAGGATCTCGGACGCTCCGTCGGCCAACGCCGTGCGGGACAACGCGAACTCCGGTGCAGGCGTGTCGTAGACGATCGTCGACGACTCACCGGACACCTCGGGATCGAGAATGTTCACCTCAGCGGGTTCGAAATCGAGGACTCTCAGCAGCTCCGGGACGTCGACGTGCTTCGGCGTCAGTCCGCCACGGAGAACGTTGTCGGAGTTGGCCATGATCTCCACGCCGGTGCCGGACAGGTACGCGTGCAGATTGCCGGCATCCAGGTAGAGACCTTGCCCGGGTGACAGCGTCACACGGTTCAGCAGAAGCGCGGCGAGAACGCCTGCATCGCCGGGGTAGGACTCCCCCAGTTCCAACAAGGTTCGTGCTTCGTCGACGAATTTGCCGTCGTCGTCGTGCGCGGAGGTCGACAGGTACCGGATGCATCCCTCGGCCACGAGAGGGAGGAGCGCGTCGAGGGCAGGACCCGGCAACGTGATCCACGACGTGAACACGGTGCGCAGACCCGCTTGATCCGGCTGGTCGGCGAGTAGAGACCGGTAGCCGGAGAGAGCGTCGACGCCGAGCGCGTCGATGAATTCGACGGTATGCCTGGGGCACCGAAAGCCTGCCAGCGCATGGAATTCGGTGAGTGCGACGATCAGTTCCGGCTTGTGCGACGCGTCTCGGTAGTTACGGACGGGAGAATCGATCGGTACTCGACGTGCCTCCTCGCGCGCGAAACCTTCTTTCGCCTGAACGGAACTCGGGTGCGCCTGCAGGGACAGGGGTTCGTCGGCGGCGAGCAACTTCAGCAGGAACGGCAACCGGCCTCCGTACTCCTGCGAGGTGGCAGCTCCGAGCTCACGGTCCGGATCGTCGTCGATGACGGCCAGCAGCGACCGAGCGGAATCACCCGGCCCGATTCGAGCAGGGTCGGCGGGGTGTGCACCCAGCCAGATCTCCGCCTCGGGATGCTCGGACGGCACTCGCCGTCCCTGCAACTGCGCAAGCGAGGTTCTCGATCCCCACGCGTACGACCGAACTGCACCGTGCAGTGGTTGCACTAGTTACCGCCCATCAGATGTAGATACGCGGCAGCCATCTCCAGCCGCGTGGCCACCAATGTCATCGATTCGAGTTCCCCGACCGTCCCGGACGGCAGTGGAGTCTGCGGACCGACCCGATCGGAGACAGGGCCCGCTGCAGGAACGGACGCCGTGACGGCGTCGTCGCCCCCCGCGACGAGAATGTCCACGTCGTCCAGCGCCGCGGTGCGACGGTCCGTGTCCAGGGCACCCGTCGGCGCGGCCACCGCGAACACCCGGACGCCGGGTTGCGGCTTCGGACCGTCGAGTTGGTCGTCGTGGAAGAACGGGTCGTAATCGGCCGGCATCTCGGACGAGGCACCGGTGGCCTGCACTCCGGCTGCCACCACGTCCGGTAGATCGCCGGAGGCCGCCGCCACCCCCGCTACGCGGAACAGCACTTCGCTGCCGTGCCGTGCCGTCTCCACCGCGAGTGCGCTCGTTCCGGTGAACACCGCCCGGCGCCCTGAGATGCGCGACGCGATGGACTTGGCGGGATTGTGAAAGACCTCGTGCCGAGGGTGATTTCGCGACGCTTCCTCGTCCAACGCATCGGCGAGGCGAGCGAGATCGGGAAGCAACGCTCGGTAGGCGCCGGACGACAACGCGCCCAGAACGCACACCGCAGCAGCGACGTAGCGCATCAGTGCGTTGGGTTCACGCACCGACACGCGCGGCGCCAGGAACAGCCCACGTCCGGCCGCCGCCGAACGGAGCGGCCCCTCGTCGGGAGTGACGAGTACGGTTTCCGCGCCGCGGCGCACGGCGGCAGACGTGGCCTCGGACAACCGGGGATCTCCAGCGTCGTCTCCACAGATCACCACGACGTCGAGGGGTCCGACCCACGGCGGTGTGCCGTCCGACACGACCAACGGGACGCCGATACGGGCGCCCACGGCAGCGACGACCATCGCGGTGGCTCGGCGGGCTCGGCCGCCGCCGGCCACGAACACCACACTGCGGGGACGGAGATCCGACAATCGGTCACCGACGACGTCCTCGTAGGAGGACATCGTCGCGCGGGTCTGTGCGCCGGCCAGCGCCGCGCTGCGCAACCAGCCTTCGACGTCGGCCTTGGCGAGGGCGTCCGAGTCGTCCAGATCCAGTGCAGGCGTAAGAGTGGTCATCGCGTGCCACCGTCCTTCCTGATCCGACTCGCCGTTTCTCCCACCGATGGTGCCCGCATACCCACCGCCGCGTCCATTAATACAGTTCGGGCTCGAGGTGATACTCCGCCGATCAGCCTCGGACGATGCCGAGGATCTCGGTCGTCAAGGCATCCACTTCGTCGGAGGTACGAGCCTCGACGTTGAGCCGGAGAAGCGGCTCGGTGTTGGACGCACGCAGGTTGAACCAGGCACCTCCGTTCAGATCCACCGTCACTCCGTCGAGCCGATCGACGCCCGCGGTGCGCTCGGCGAACGCGTCGAGCACGGCCGACGTCCGTGCTGCGGCGTCGTCGACGGTGGAGTTGATCTCCCCGGACGCCGAGTACGTCTCGTACCCGCGCATGAGTTCGCTGAGCGGACGGTCCTGTGAACCGAGTGCCGCGAGGACGTGCAACGCAGCCAACATGCCGGAGTCGGCGCCCCAGAAGTTCTTGAAGTAGTAGTGCGCGGAATGTTCTCCGCCGAAGATCGCTCCGGTCTCCGCCATCTGCTGCTTGATGAACGAGTGACCGACGCGAGTACGCACAGGGGTACCGCCGAGCGCGGTCACCAGCTCCGGCACCGCTCTCGACGTGATCAGGTTGTGGATGATCGTCGCTCCGGGTTCGCCGCGCAGTTCACGCTCGGCGACGAGGCCGGTGACGGCGGACGGCGACACCGGGTCGCCGTTCTCGTCGACGACGAAGCATCGGTCGGCGTCTCCGTCGAAGGCGAGCCCGATGTCCGCGCCGGTCTCCCGCACGAACTTCTGCAGATCCACCAGGTTCGCCGGATCGAGAGGGTTGGCCTCGTGGTTGGGGAACGTGCCGTCCAGCTCGAAGTACAGAGGTTCGACGGTGACGGGCAATCCGTCGAACACGGCTGGAACCGTGTGGCCGCCCATTCCGTTGCCCGCGTCGACAGCGATCTTGACTCCGGACACCTGAGAAAGGTCGACAAGGCCTCGGACGAAGTTCGCGTAGTCGACGAGAACATCTTGTTCGGTGACCGAGCCCGGCGTCCCGTCGTATGCCGGGACGCCTTCGACGAGCTCGGACTTGATGGTCGCGAGACCCGTGTCCTGACCGACCGGCTTGGCACCGGCACGGCAGAGTTTGATGCCGTTGTACTTCGCCGGATTGTGACTCGCCGTGAACATCGCGCCCGGGCAGTCGAACGATCCCGAAGCGAAGTACAGCTGATCCGTCGACGCGAGACCGATCAACACCACGTCGAGGCCCTGCGAGGTGACGCCGTCGGCGAACGCACGCGACAATTCCGGTGACGATGCCCGCATGTCGTGGCCGATGACGATGCGCGTGACGCCGGGTTCGCGCACCAGACGAGCGAAGGAAGCACCGACGTCGCGCACGAACTCGGCATCGATCTGCTCGCCGACCACCCCCCGCACGTCGTAGGCCTTGATGACTGCATTGACGGCTTCGGCAGTGCGTGCCACGAACGACTCCTCGGGGTTTCGAATGGTTCAACTGCGAGCGCGAATCGAGGCCGCACTCACCTACGAATGTGTCACAGATGGAGGTGGACGTCGCGATGACTCACACCAGATGTGACAGAAATGATGCCTGGGTCGATCATCCGAACGACAAAGCAGCGGACCGCAATTGCAGTTTCGGGCTACCGATCAAGCCGTCGGATCGGGAAGCACCCTCAAATGGCCGCGTCGCCCGGTTCTGACGGGCGAGGCTGCGCGGCGGTCCTGCGTGGACTCCGTAGCGGACCGGACACCGGAACGGGGTCCGGGGACGTCGTCGCGGACGCGATCTCCGCGGCCTGCTTCGCGGACGGCCTCCGCCAGCGCCGTCAGATCGTCCTCGTCGGGAGTCGACGTGGTGAACCCGCCTTCGTACCGAACCATCTCCCATCCCTTGGGTGCCGTGGTGGTCGAGGCATGCACCTCGCACAGATCCCAGGAATGAGGCTCGTCGACGGTGGCCAGTGGTCCGACGACGGCGGTGGAATCGGAGTAGACATACGTGAGCGTCGCAACGGCCGATCGGTTGCACCCAGGGCGGCAGCATCCACGCATAGATCTCACACGCAAGAGAGTAGTCCCCCACTCCGACGCCGAGCCGCTCGACACACCGCGCAACGGCACCGATAGCCTCTCGGCATGGCTCGAACCGGCTCCGGACGCAGAACGACCTCCCGATCCGCATCACGACGAGGCCGCGGTATTCGCGGTCCGATTCTCCCCGCGTCGCTTCCCGGTCATCGATCACGAGCCGACAAGTTCGACCGCGCAGTCCTCGAAGCATTCGCGCGCATCGACCACCGGTGGCACGACAAGCTCGAACGTCTCGACATAGCAGTGGACGAGGTCCCGAAGATTCGCGCGAAGGACCCGGAATCGGTGAACTGGCCACCCGAGGTGGTAGCAGAAGGGCCGGTGCCGCTCTCTCGGCTGGTACCGGCGGGAATCGACAAGCGCGGAGAAACCACACGCGCTCGGATAGTGCTGTTCCGCCGTCCGCTGGAGAGACGTGCGAAACATCCCGAGGACCTGGAAGATCTGCTGTTCGACATTTTGGTGGAGCAGGTCGCCACCTACCTGGGCGTCGACCCGGATGTGGTGGACCCGCTGCCCGACGAGGACTGACGGATCACCGGCGCAGACCCGGAGCGACCCGGACGTCGGTGCAGACAGCCGCTGTGGATCGCGGCAGGGTCAGACGATGCCGCGCTTGAGGCGTCGGCGCTCACGCTCGGACAGTCCGCCCCAGATTCCGAAGCGCTCGTCGTTGGCTAGCGCGTACTCGAGGCACTCGTCCTTCACCTCGCAGCCGAGGCAGATACGCTTCGCCTCACGCGTGGAGCCGCCCTTCTCCGGGAAGAAAGCCTCGGGATCGGTCTGAGCGCACAGTGCGCGCTCCTGCCACTGATCCTCGATTTCCTCGAACATCTGGTCGAAGCCCGCGATCAAGCTGAGTACTGGCTTCACCGGCTCCCGAACGACATCGAGATCGGAATCGGTCTCGTCGGAATCGGTCTCGCCGGAATCGGTCTCGCTGGAATCGGCGTCGACGAACGCGGTGTCGTCGGTCGGCGTCGCATCGACGTACGCGGCACCCGCGTCCACCGGAACGACCTCGACTCCTCGAGCACTGTTCTGAATTGTGTTGTCGCAGTCACTTCGTGCTGCGCCCGCTTGGGAATCGGTCTGCGGCGCGCCGTCGACTGCGCTGAGGTGAGCAAGAGCCTCGCCCTGTTGTTCACGTGTCACGTGCTGGTCATACATCGCTTCCGCCTCCTCACCATTTCTTCTAGCGCAGATACATCCGGTCGGTCCGAACACCTTGCCCCACGCCGGTATTCGTAATCACTCTGAACTCTCGACCTTTACTACACGTATCCACGAAATGGCGCCACATGGGAACGCGTGTTCGAATCAAGGTCGGCACCAAGCAAACTCGCTCGGCAACCCTGGAATGACATACATGTGATTAGACACGCCGCACAGTGGTGCGGTCAAGCTGATGGGCACATTTCCAATACCATCTACGACCCGAAATCGGCCGACACCCCGAATACACGGCCGTTTCGCGCGTGTCGTCCCCGTGAACAGGCAGCTAACCATGCCTCGAGCACGTCCGCACACGAGGCGCCCACACGCAGGCGTCCGGCAAGGCATAGGCTCCTCATCTGTGAAAGTGACTGTCTTGGTGGGTGGGGTCGGTGGAGCGCGATTTCTCCAGGGCCTCAGAGAACTGCTCGGCGGTGGCGGTGACATCACCGCGATCGTCAACGTCGGAGACGACGTGTGGATGCACGGGCTCAGGATCTGCCCCGATCTGGACACCTGCATGTACACACTCGGCGGGGGCATCGACACCGACCGCGGATGGGGCCGGATCGCGGAAACGTGGCACGCGCGCGACGAGCTCGCCGCGTACGGAGCGGACCCGGACTGGTTCGGTCTCGGCGACCGCGACATCGCCACACACCTGATCCGAAGCCGAATGCTGAGGACCGGGTACCCGCTCTCCGCCGTCACCGAAGCGCTGTGCAACCGGTGGCAACCCGGAGTGCGGCTCCTTCCCGTCTCCGACGACCGGAGCGAGACGCACGTCGTCGTCACCGACCCCGACGACGAGTCGGGTGAGAGTCAGCGCGCAATTCACTTCCAGGAGTGGTGGGTTCGCTACCGGGCTCGGATCCCGACGCACAGTTTCGCCCACATCGGTGCGGAGCAGGCCAGTCCTGCCCCCGGCGTGCTCGACGCCATTGCCGACGCCGACGCCGTCATCCTGGCTCCGTCGAATCCGGTCGTGAGCGTCGGGGCGATCCTTGCCGTTCCCGGGATCCGCAGCGCCTTGCGCACCACGAAGGCCAAGGTCGTCGGCCTGTCCCCTGTCGTCGACGGCAAACCCCTGCGCGGGATGGCCGACGAGTGCCTGTCGGTCATCGGCGTCGAGACCACTGCCGAGGCGGTCGGCAAGTACTACGGCGCTCGTACCGACACGGGCATCCTCGATTCTTGGATGATCCATTCCACCGACACGGCAGTGATTCCCGGCGTCGACGTTCTCAGCGTGCCTCTGCTGATGACCGATCCGGCCACCACGGCCGAGATGGCTGCCGTTGCTCTACGTTCGGCAGGGCTGACGCTGTGACCGAACAGGCGGCCTCCCGTGTGCCCGGCGATCACGCTCCGGGCGGCGGCATCGAGATCCTGCCGGTCACCGGACTTCCCGAGTTCCGCCCCGGCGACGACCTGGCTGCGGCCATCGCGACGGCCGCGCCGTGGATCCGCGACGACGACGTTCTCGTGGTGACGAGCAAGGCGTTCTCGAAGGTGGAGGGTCGACTGGTCGCCGCTCCGCTGGATCCGGAGGAACGCGATGCCGCGCGGCGTGTGCTCGTCGATCAGGAAGCCGTTCGGGTCGTCGCGCGCAAGGGCCGCACACTCATCACCGAGAACCGTCTCGGCATCGTCCAGGCCGCGTCGGGGATCGACGGGTCCAACGTGGACCGGACGGAACTCGCGCTTCTCCCCGAGGATCCCGACGCGAGCGCGGCCGGTCTTCGGGCTGCCCTGGCGGAGTCTCTCGGTGTCACGGTCGGTGTCGTGGTGACCGACACGATGGGGCGTGCGTGGCGGGTCGGGCAGACGGACGCGGCCATCGGAAGTGCAGGCCTCGCCGTGGTACACGCGTACGCCGGTGCCGAGGACAGTCAGGGAAACGAACTCGTGGTCACCGAGGTCGCCGTCGCGGACGAAATCGCTGCGGCCGGCGATCTCGTCAAGGGCAAGCTCGGTTCGGTTCCGGTGGCGGTCGTCCGCGGACTGACTCCGGTCGACAACGGTTCGCGTGCACGCGATCTCGTGCGCCCGGGCGAGGACGATCTGTTCTGGCTCGGGACGGAGGAGTCGATCGCACGCGGCAGGCGCGAGGCCGTCCCGTCGCGTCGTTCGGTTCGATCGTTCGCTCCGGACTCGGTGGACCCGGACATGGTTCGCGAAGCCGTGGCCGACGCTCTGACCGCACCGGCACCGCACCACACCCACCCCGTCAGATTCGTGTGGGTCAGAACTCCTGCGTTGCGCACCCGACTGCTGAGCGAAATGCAGAAGGCATGGCGGACGGATCTCGAGTCGGACGGCCTCACCCCGAGTGCGATCGATGCACGAGTCGCTCGCGGCAACATCCTGGTCGACGCACCGGAGATAGTGATTCCGTTCTGCGTTCCCGACGGGGCGCACACCTATGCCGACGCCCGCCGGACCGCAGCCGAGGAGACGATGTTCACCGTCGCGGTCGGCGCCGCCGTGCAAGGCCTGCTGGTCTCGTTGGCAGCGCGGGGTCTCGGCAGCTGCTGGGTAGGGTCGACCATCTTCGTCTCCGACCTCGTCCGGACCGAACTGGGCTTGCGCGCCGACTGGAAAGCCATGGGCGCCATCGCAATCGGGCACCCGGCCGAACCGTCGGAACCTCGCGTGCGCACTGCACCGGGCTCCGAGCTGCTGGAGATGTGAGGTGAGCGCTCGCTCACTGCACGACTCCGCTCGACGTGTGCTGGAGGACTGGCCTGTCGGCGACACCCGCGACGATGCGCTGCGGCACACCATGCTCGCGTTTCTCGCGGCGTGCCCCGACGGCTGCCTTCGCTCCAACGAAGCCGGCCACATCACGGCGTCGTCGCTGGTACTCGATTCCTCGGGACAGCAGGTACTGCTGACGCTTCATCCACGCGTCGGACGATGGATCCAGCTCGGTGGTCACTGCGAACCGTCCGACAGCACCGTCGTCGATGCCGCGCTCCGGGAAGCGCGCGAGGAGTCCGGCATCGACGATCTGACGATCGATCCTGTGCTGCTGTCCGCGGACACGCATCCGATCACCTGTTCACTCGGCAAGCCGACGCGCCATCTGGACCTCAGATTCCTCGTGCGCGCTCCCGCGGGTGCAACAGCAGTGCGCAGCGAGGAGTCGACGGACCTGAGGTGGTGGCCGATCGACGAGTTGCCGGAGTCCGCCGAGGTGGACACCATCACCCACCTCGTCGACCTCGCGGCTGCGCGCTGACCGGGGACGTCCCCGGTCAGACGTACCCGGTCAGACGTCGGTGGAGAAACGCACTCCGCCGTCGGGGAGTTTGACGCCCGGCCACACGCGAGCCCCTCGCAGAAGTTCGCACCGTGCGCCGATGTCCGCCCCGTCTCCGATCACGCCGTCGCGGACCAACGCGCGAGGTCCGATGCGAGCGCCGAAGCCGATGATCGACCGCTCCACCACCGCGCCTGCTTCGATGACGGCTCCGTCGAACACGACCGCTCCGTCGAGACGGGCACCTGCACCCACCTCGGCGCCGCGGCCGACGACCGTGCCACCGATCAGCAGCGCCCCCGGAGCCACACCGGCACTCGGGTGCACGAGGAACTCACCGCGGGGGCCGCTCAGGGCAGGTGACGGGGCGATACCGCGCACCAGGTCCGACGAGCCCTTCACGAAATCCTCGGGTGTTCCCATGTCTCGCCAGTACGCGCTGTCGACGTGGCCGTAGACGCGCTTGTTCTCGGCGAGCAGTGCGGGGAACACCTCGCGCTCGACGGACACGGGCCTGTCGGCGGGGATGGTTTCGATGATGTCGCGCTTGAAGACGTAGCAGCCGGCGTTGATCTGGTCGGTCGGTGGATCCTGAGCCTTCTCGAGGAATGCCGTGACCCGTCCGTCCTCGTCGGTGGGAACGCAACCGAACGCACGCGGATCACCGACGCGAACCAGGTGCAGCGTCACATCCGCCTCGGTACGGGCGTGGGTGTCGAGCACCGCGGTCAGGTCGGTTCCACCGAGCACGTCGCCGTTGAACACCACCACGTTGTCGGCACGCAGTTTCGACAGTACGTTGCGGATTCCGCCACCGGTGCCCAGCGGCTCGGTCTCGGTGACGTACTCGAGTTCGATGCCCAGCTCGGAGCCGTCGCCGAAATGCTCTTCGAAGACTTCGGCTTTGAACGACGTGCCGAGCACCACATGGGTGATCCCGGCGGCCTTGATGCGTGCGAGCAAGTGATGGAGGAACGGCAATCCCGCGGTCGGGAGCATCGGTTTCGGGGCCGACAGCGTCAGCGGCCTGAGCCGAGTCCCTTTGCCTCCCACCAGGATTACGGCATCGGTGGTCTTGCCCGTGTCAGCTGGCATTGTCGGCCTCTCTGTCGTGGTCCGGTCGAGTGTCGTCTGTCTGTCGCGATCGAAGTGCCGAAGCCACAACAACCTTCGAGCGCGCCGCCAAACCTGCGCGTAACGCCCATCGTATGGGAGCTTGCCACAGATGAGGGTGGCGATCCGCTTGAAAGCGATACGCGCTCGCGTGGTGGGCCGGAAGCATGAGTTCCGGATGCCTACCTGCCGCATGCCCTTTGGAATGGGTCACTTCCACACTCGGCACGTACACATTGAGCCATCCGCCGGTTCCGAGCCGGTCCCCCAGATCCACGTCCTCCATGTACATGAAGTATCGCGAGTCGAACCCGTTCACGGAGTCGAAAGCGGCACGGCGCAGCAACAGGCACGACCCCGACAGCCACCCGACGGCCCGCTCGGTGGCTGCTTCGTTGTCCTGCCGGTATCGCAGAGTCCACGGGTTGTTCGGCCACACCTTCCCGAGAAGCGCGTGACCCGCGCCGGACGTGAGATCCGGAACCGACCGCGCCGAGGGATAGCGGCTACCGTCCGGCTCACGAATCAGAGGTCCGAGCGCGCCTGCGCGCGGCCATCGCTCGGCTGCGCCCAGAAGTCCGTCGAGCGATCCCGGATGCCACCGGACGTCTGGGTTGACCACGACGACGAACTCGACGCCGTCGTCGATCTCGGCGACGGCTCGGTTGACCGCGCCTCCGTAGCCGAGGTTGGCGCCGGTCCGGAACAGTCGCACGTTCGGGTACTTCGCCTCGGCGGCCTCCGGCGCACCGTCGGTCGAGCCGTTGTCCGCCATGATGACCTGCGGGTCCTCGGACGTCGCCGTCGCCAAGGACGTCAGGAACTGGTCAAGGTGTTCACCGGGCGAATAGGTCACCGTCACGACGGCCAGCTTGGAACTCACGCGGGCAACCCTATCGGTCCACGTGCACCGCGACGTCCAAGGCATCGGCGAGTGCGTCACGCCAGTCCCGCAGCGGCGTCAGACCGGACTCGCTCCACGCATCGGGTGAGAGGACCGAGTACGAGGGCCGAGGTGCGGGCCGGACGAACTCCGCACTCGAGCACGGCTCCACCCGCTCCGGATCGGCTCCGACTCCGGCGAACACCGCGCGGGCGAGCTCGAACCAGCTGGCGGTGCCTGCGTTCGTCAGGTTGAGGATCGGGGGCATCGGCGAGTCCGCGGCGGCGAGTTCCAGCAGTCCACCCGCCAGATCCCACGAGTAGGTGGGCGACCCCACCTGGTCGTCGACGACACGCACGGTGTCTCGTTCGCGTTCGAGCCTGCGCATCGTGGACACGAAGTTCGAACCGACGCCCGTGTACACCCACGCGGTCCTGACGACGGTCGCCGTCGGAAGCGCGTCGAGAACGGCGTGCTCGCCCGCGAGTTTCGTGCGCCCGTACGCACTGCGCGGTGCAGTGGGGTCACCAGGCCGGTACGGGACGTCGGAGGTGCCGTCGAAGACGTAGTCGGTCGACACGTGCACCAGCCGCGCCCCGGCCTCGGCACACGCCTGAGCCAGGTTCGCAGGTCCGACGGCGTTGACCGAGAGTGCGCGGTCCTCGTCCGTCTCGGCTGCGTCGACGGCGGTGTACGCGGCGCAATTGATCACGATCGACCCCGCGGTCACGGCAGCCCCGACCGCGTCCCTGTCGGTGATGTCGAGTTCGGCGCTGGTGACGCCCGTCACCTGTACCCCTGCCAGCTCGGCTCGTTTCAGAATCTGTCGTCCGAGTTGCCCCCCGGCGCCGGTCACAAGAATGTTCGTCACAGTCGGAAAGTGTGGCACGCCGTCCGTGCTTGAGCGAGGCAGTGAGATTTCACAAGTAGCCTGGATCCGAACCAGGATCGTCGAACAAGGTCGTACAACGGAAGGAACCGCTCAGGTGCCAGGTCAGTCGGACGAGCCAGGGGACTTCCCACGCCCCGGCCGCGACGAGTATCGCCGTCGCTCCGACGAGTCCCGTGCCCGCCGGGAGCCCCGGAGTGATTCTCGGGCCGGGTCCCGCAGGTCACGAGCCGACCGGAGCAGGAGCGAGATTCCTCGTCGTCGCCGTGAGGACGAACCGCGCCGGACCGGCCGGCCCGCGACGGAGCGTACGGACCGCCGTCGACCCGGCCCGGCACATCGGGACCCGTCGACCCCTGCCGCGCGATCCGCGAAGACGATGCGAGCACCACAGATCTTCGTCGCGGCACTGGCCGTGATGGTGTTGGTGGTCACCGGTTTCGCGTGGCGAAGCATCGACGGCCTTCGTTCCAACATCGCGACGGCAGGCGCGCTCGGCCTCGGCGGCGGAGCCGACGGCGCCGTGGACATCCTGATGGTGGGCACCGACAGTCGCACCGATGCGCACGGAAACGCACTGTCGCAGGCGGAACTCGATTCACTGCGCGCGGGCGAGGAGGTGGCGTCGAACACCGACACCATCGTGTTGATCCGCGTTCCCAACGACGGGTCGTCGGCGACGGCGATCTCGATTCCCCGCGACTCCTATGTTCAGGTGCCCGGCATCGGGATGTCGAAGATCAACGCCGCGTACGGCGCCACCAAGGAGAACAAGCGCCTCGAACTCGTCGAGAGCGGCGTGTCCGACGCCGACGCCGAGTCCCAGTCCACCGAGGCGGGCCGCGAGGCGCTCATCACGTCGGTGGCCGATCTGACAGGCATCACCGTCGACCACTACGCCGAGGTCGGTCTGCTCGGTTTCGTTCTCCTCACCGACGCGGTCGGCGGGGTCGGTGTGTGCCTCAACGCTCCGGTCGACGAGCCCCTGTCCGGTGCGAATTTCCCTGCCGGCGAGCAGACCTTGTCCGGTGCCGACGCACTCAGCTTCGTGCGGCAGCGCCACGATCTGCCGCGCGGTGATCTGGATCGCATCGTGCGGCAGCAAGTGTTCATGGCGTCGCTCGTGCGCAGTGTGCTGAGTGCACAGACACTGAGCAATCCCGGCAAACTGAACCAGTTGAGCGCGGCGGTACAACGGTCGGTGGTGCTCGACTCCGATTGGGACATACTGCAATTCGCAACTCGCCTGCAGGATCTCGCAGGCGGCCAGGTGAAGTTCGAGACGATTCCCGCGGTCGACATCAACGGGGTGACCGATTACGGCGAGTCCATCGTCGAGGTGGATCCCGCCGCAGTGAAGAGGTACGTCGAGGGCCTTCTGGACGGCTCGTCGGAGGACGAGAGCGATGCCCCGACAACCGATGCGCCGCAGGTCGATCCGTCCTCGGTGACGGTCGATGTCGCGAACGACAGCGGCATCGACGGACTGGCCGGCGGGGTTGCCTCCACGTTGAGCGAGCTCGGGTACGTCGGCGGCACCGTCGGCAACTACGAGGGAACGACGGTGTCCACCACCACGGTTCAGGCCGCCGATCCCGAGAGCGACGAAGCGAGAGCCGTCGCTGCCGCGCTCGGCGGTGTCAGCGTGGCAGGCGACGATTCGTTGGCGAGTGGCACCGTGCGCGTGGTCCTCGCGTCCGACTACTCCGGACCGGGTACGGCAGGCGCCCCGGCCGCGACGAGCGCATCCGCTGCCTCCGAAACTGCGGGCAGCTCGGCAGGCGAGTCGCCCGCTCCCCCCATCGACGCCGGTTCCACCGGCCCCGCGTGCGTCAACTGAGGCGGTAGTGTTCCCTGCGTGGCTTCGACTCTGACGCAGGAACTTCTGGACCCCATCCTGACAACCGACCCAGCCGGCCCGCGCGTGACGTATTACGACGACGCCACCGGCGAGCGGGTCGAGGTCTCCGGTGTGACGCTGGCCAACTGGGCTGCGAAGACTGCGAACTTTCTCCGCGACGAGCTGGGTGTGGAACCGGGGACACGAGTGTCGGTACTGCTTCCCGCTCATTGGCAGACGGCGGCAGTGCTCCTCGGGGCGTGGTGGGCAGGCGCGGACGTCACCCTGAGCGCGGACCCCGACGTGGAGGTCGCACTGGTACACGGCGGACGCATCGACGATGCAGGCGACGTGCCCGAGGTCGTGGCACTGTCGCTCGACGCCTTCGGTAGACCGGTCCCGGATCTACCGGTGGGTGTGACCGATTACGCGACGTCGGTCCGTGTGCACGGGGATCAGTTTCGGCCGTCGGGACAATCGGGCGCTCTGGACGGTCGTTCGGTCGACGAGGTGCTCGGCGCCGCACGTGCCCGCGCCGAGGCGCATTCGATCGCGGTGGGAGACCGCGTGCTGTCCTCGTTGCCGTGGACCACGGCCGACGAATTGATCGACGGGCTGCTCTCGGTGCTCGCCGCCGGCGCATCCCTGGTTCAGGTGAGCTCGCCCGACGACTCGAAGACCGAACGCCGCGTCGCGACGGAGAAGGTCACCAAGACCCTCTAGCTGGCTTTCCTTTTGACTCCGGTCGTCAGGTGCGATAGCCGCCGTCGGCCAGGCCTGCCTCGATCTCGTATCTGTTCTTCGCGCCCGGTCGACGGATCTCTTCGACGAGATAACGCGCCGCGAAGGCGATGCCGTATCGCGCCCACTGATCGGCGTGGACGGCCTCGTGACGCAATACCCGACGAGACACGTTGGAGTTCGTCAGGTAGACACCGCCGATCGTCGTCCCGCCGCGCCCGAAGCCGTACCGCATCCCGGACGCGACGAACAGTGCACTCGGTTCGTCGAACTCGACTCTCGCTCGCCACAGGCCCGCGTACGCAAGCGCCAGCCAGGTCACGACGACGACCTGGCGCCGACCGCGTGAGGCTCGGCGTACGCGCGCCCGGAGCGAGAGCCGCACTATCCCAGCAGCTTGGCGCGCAGTGCCGCGTCCTTGTCCTCGACCATCCGCTCGAGCCCGGCCTGGAACGAGGCCATCCGCTCACGGAGAGCAGCGTCGGATGCGCCGAGGATGCGTACGGCGAGCAGGCCTGCGTTACGCGCGCCGCCGATGGACACCGTCGCCACCGGAACACCTGCAGGCATCTGCACGATGGACAGCAACGAGTCCATTCCGTCGAGATACTTCAGCGGCACCGGAACGCCCACGACCGGCAACGGCGTCGCCGACGCCACCATGCCGGGAAGGTGAGCAGCTCCCCCGGCTCCCGCGATGATGACCTTCAGTCCGCGTTCGGCGGCAGTGTTCGCGTAGTCGATCATGCGTTGCGGAGTGCGATGCGCGGAGATGACGCCGACCTCGAAGCGGACACCGAATTCTGCGAGGGCTTCCGCCGCGGCTTCCATCGTCGGCCAGTCCGAGTCGCTTCCCATGATCAGGCCGACCTGAGGGCCCGTCGAGTTGTCGCTCATGCGTGCGGATCCCATCCGTCGGTCCATTCCGCGTGCGACATCCAATGTGCGGCACGCTCTGCTTTTTCTCTGATCGCGGCCACGTAGGCTGCGTCGTCGGCGCGTCCGCCCGCCGCGCCGAGCACGTTGACGTGGCCGATCTTGCGATCCTTGCGTTCGCCTTTGCCGTACAGGTGCACCTTGGCGTCGGGCATCCGAGCGAAGAGGTGGTGCAGCCGCTCGTCCATGCTCATCGTGGGCGCCTCGGGTGCGCCGAGGATGTTCGCCATCACCGTCACCGGCGCCACGGGGGACGTGTCGCCGAGCGGATAGTCGAGAACGGCTCGCAGATGCTGCTCGAACTGCGAGGTCCGGCAGCCGTCCATGGTCCAGTGCCCGGAGTTGTGCGGACGCATCGCGAGCTCGTTGACGAGGATCCGTCCGTCCGTCGTCTCGAAGAGTTCCACCGCCATGGATCCGACGACGCCCAACTCTGCGGCCAGGCCGAGAGCCATGCGCTCGGCGTCGATGGCCGTGTCCTCGTCGAGACCTGGCGCGGGCGCGATCACCACGGCGCACTGTCCGTGTCGCTGAACCGTCTCGACGACGGGCCACGACGCACCCTGGCCGAACGGCGAGCGCCCGACCATCGCGGACAGCTCGCGGCGCAGATCGACCTTGGTCTCGACCATCAGGGGCACACCGAGATCGAGCTGTCGACCGACGATCTCCTCGGCTTCCTCGGCGTCGGCGGGCATCCACACGCCTCGACCGTCGTATCCACCCCGAATTGCCTTGACCACGACCGGCCAGCCGTGTTCTTCGCCGAACTTGGTAACGTCGCCGGCCCAGGTCACTTCCGCGAACTCGGGGCTCGGGATACCGAGATCAGCGAGCTTGCGGCGCATCTTCAGCTTGTCCTGCGCGTAGATCAACGCCGACGGCGGTGGCTGCACGTTCACCCCCTCGGCGACGAGAGTCTCCAAGTGCTCGGTGGGCACGTGCTCGTGATCGAACGTCACCGCGTTCGAACCCGTTGCAGCGGCCCTCAGCGCGTCGAGGTCGTCGTGGTGTCCGAGCACCACGTCCGCACTGACCTGTGCAGCGGGCTCGTCGGCACCGGCGGACAGCACTCGAAGCGTCTGTCCGAGAGCAACGGCTGCCTGGTGGGTCATCCTCGCGAGCTGGCCGCCACCGATCATCGCCACGACAGGCATTCCGTTGGTGGACGGACGCGGAGTACTGGGACGCGGGTTCGCCGCGTCGGAGGGGAAATGTGGACCGGTCACGGCTTCCTATCGTGTCATGTGAGGAGGATTCGACCGTCGTTGGCCTGAGAGAAGTCTGATGATCTGCGCGCCGGTTCGTGAAATCGAGGTGTCGTTTCGTAGACTTCTCCGTTGTGCCCTCGATCGACAGTGTGATTCACCGCCTCCCCGGTCCAATTCGGGAGCTGGCGATTCGTCACAGCGAACTGATCAAATTTGCAATCGTCGGCGGCACGACGATGGTGTTCGACCTCGCCATCTTCTACTCGCTCAGCCTCACGGTGCTCGAACCCAAGCCGGTGGTCGCCAAGGTCATCTCCGGTGTGATGGCGACGATCTTGAGCTACATCCTCAACCGTGAGTGGGCGTTCAAGAACCGAGGCGGGCGCGAACGGCACCATGAGGCGCTCCTGTTCTTCACGATCAGTGGCATCGGCGTGATTCTTGCCGCGGCGCCTCTGTTCATCGCGAACAACCTGTTCGACATCCGTGAAGGCCACACGAGCCTCACCATGCTGGTGATCGTCGACTTCGTGCTGAACTACATCATCGGCAACCTGATGCAGATGGCGTTCCGATTCTGGGCGCTGCGCAAGTTCGCCTTCCCGGAAGAGAACGCGCGCGGAGCAGCCGCTGGATCCACCGATTACGACCCCACCGAGGAAGAAGCCGCCGAGGAACAACTCGGCCACAGCTGACGTCCCGCCGGCTACCGGGGCTCTCGAGTGCGGGGCGCTCCCATGCTTTGATCCCGCGAGGCCGGCAGGAACACCGAGAACATCGCGGGGCGTCGACGCTGCAGTTCCAGTCGACCACCGTCGGCCTCCACCAATGCCCGAGCGAGCGCGAGCCCGACGCCGGTGGATCCCGCACCGGAGAATCCTCGGTCGAAGATGTGCGGCGCCATGTCGTTGCTGACGCCGTCCCCCTCGTCGGACACCTCCACACAGGCGAGAGCTTCCCGTCGCCGCTCGGCGGTGTCCACCGCGGGCACGAGGCGAACAGCCACCGTGCACGTACCGCCGCCGTGCGACAGGGCGTTGTCGACCAGCACGGACACCGCTTCTCGCAGCCGCGATCCGGTCACCGACGCCGTCACCCCCGCGTCGCCTCGCAGAACCAGCTCGCGTCCGGCGTCGTCGAAATTGCGCTGCCATTCGGCGACGAGACCCGTCAGCTCGGCGATCACGGGAACTTCTTCGGCTCCGGCCGAACCGTCACTACGCGACGACCGGACCAATTCGTCGATCGCCAGTGTCAGTCGGTCCACCTGAGCCATCGCCTCGTCCGCCTCTTGCACGACGTCCGGGTCCGGGTGGACCGACAATTCGTCGAGGCGCAGGCGGACGGCGGTGAGCCTGCTTCGCAGCTGATGCGACACGTCGGCCACGAGGGAGTGTTCACGCTGCAGGCGTCCGGAGATCTCCACCGTCGCGGAGTCGAGCACCTCGGACACCCGGTCGAGTTCGGCGATTCCGTGACGGGTGGGATCCGGTCTGAAATCACCCTCCGCGAGTCGCGCGGCTCGCCGCGCCACGTCCTGCAGTGGGTCGGCGAGCCGTTTCGCGGTGAGGACCGCGATGGCCGTGCCCGCGAGGATCGAGGCCAGCACCACCAGCCCGACGGCTCCTACCGCCTGCCGCTGCAGTGTTCGCATGTCGTCGGACGGCACCTCGAGCCGTAGTGAGCCCGACGTCCCCATCGACAAGGACTCGACCAGCGGACGTGAGACGAAGGGTTCGCCGATGTCGACCCGCGACGCGGCATCCTGCGGGGTCGGGAACACCACGACGAGGCGCCCGGACTGCGGAATGGCCAGCCGCAGCGACCCGATGTCGAGGTCGCCGATCACCATTCCCGCTTCACCCTCCTGGGAGAGGATCTCCGACGCCATTCGATCGAGTCGACGCTGAAGGTCGTCGCGAGTGAAGTCCTCGACCCACAGCCACGCGGTGTACATCAGCGGAAGGCCGAGCAGGAGCGCCGTGAGAATGACCACGGCCAGAATGGATTGGAGTATGCGACGACGCATGGTGTCGGCTGCTCGGCTTCGTTACGACTAGTCGCTGTTGATCCGGAACCCGACTCCGCGCACCGTCGCGATGCGACGCTCGGCGACCGAACCCTCGTCACCGATCTTGCGGCGCAGCCACGACATGTGCATGTCGAGTGTCTTCGAACCGCGCAGTTCGGCGTCACCCCACACCTCGCGCAGAATGGTTTCGCGGGGAACGACCTGGCCTGCATGCTCGAGGAGCACCTTCAGCAGCTCGTATTCCTTGTTGGCGAGCGAGATCTCGTTGCCACCGACGAGCACGCGCCGAGCAGCAGGCTCGAGCCTGATGTCGCCTACCTCGATCGGTCCGTCCTCGCCGGTTCCTCGTCGGCGCAGCAGCGCACGTACCCGCGCCATGAGCTCCGCCAACCGGAACGGCTTGCCGACGTAGTCGTCGGCGCCCGCGTCGAGCCCGACGACGAAATCCACCTCGTCGGTGCGTGCGGTGAGCATCAGCACCGCCAGATCCGAGCTGTTGGCCCGTACCTGCCGGCAGACCTCGAGACCGTCCATCCCGGGAAGGCCGAGGTCCAGAATCAGGAGGTCGTAGTTGCCGTCGAGAGCACGCTGCAGTGCAGCGGGGCCTGTCTGTTCGACCGTCACCGTGTACCCCTCGCGGCCGAGGGCGCGGGACAGTGGCGCGGCAATAGCTTCGTCGTCTTCGGCAAGGAGCACATCGGTCACTCGGTGAGCGTACGGCCGGAAACTGTGAGAATGATGTATTTACCCGCGCACACCCGCGCTCCACGGAACCGCTACCGTCGCGCGGGCACCGTCATCGACGCCGACCGGCCCGCCAACCAGGCCTGGCACCGTCCGGTGACGGCCCGTCCACCTCGTGGCCGAGCTCGTCTCCGTCGATGTCGCCGGAACTGCGGTATTCCCCCGGCCGATACTCCCCGGACCGCCGAAATTCCCCGGACCGCCGAAATTCCAGGGAGTCGAACACCTGTTGGTAGAGCAGCGAGTGCACCCGCTGCACCCGTGGGATGTCGTCGAACTCGAGCGGATCGTCGGACGCCGACGCGATGATGAGCGTGCCCGTGCCGAGCATCCGGTCGACCAGTCCGTGCCGGAACTGGACGTTGCTGATGCGGCTCATCGGGATGTCGATCCCCGAGTGCGTGATGACACCCTGTCGGATGAGCACGCGGCGGTCGGTGACGATGAAGTGCGTGCATTTCCAGCTGATCAACGGTGCGATGCAGCGCCACGCGACCAGGGCTGCCCACACCACGGCGACGACGATGACCGCGGTCGTCGACGCAGTGCCGTCCAATCGAGCGGAGGCGACTCCGATCCCGAATCCGGCCAGGGCGGTGACGACGATGAAAGTCGCCGCCGGAAGGACGAGCATCTTCCAGTGAGGGTGGTGATGCAGTAGCAGCTCTTCTTCGTCTGCCAACGCATCCTGCGGATAGCCCATGCGGATCGCTCTCCTTCTCCGGTTCCGCCGTGATCCTGCCACGACCGCGCTGCCGAACGGTGGCCGATCGGAAGCCGTTCGAGAGGTCAGTCGGTGTCGACAGCTCGTAGGTGGGTGACGTCGCCGGCAGCGACCGCGACGGTTCCGGTGTCGGCGTCGTCGGTGCGGACGACGATCCGGCCCTGATCGTCGACGTCGGTCGCCTCGCCGATCATCGTGCGGTCTCCCGGCAGCTCGACGCGCACCCGGCGGCCGATGGTGTCGCACCGCTCGCGGTAGCGGTGGGCCAGGTGTTCGGTGTTCCAGTTGGAGTTACGCCAGGAGTCGATCTCCGCGCCTATCGCTCGGAGTATCGACCGCAGCAGTGTGCTGCGGTCGACGACGGCGGCGTTCTCGAGCGCAAGCGACGTTGCCGTCGGGACCGGCAGTTCGCTTTCCGTCATGGTGACATTGAGGCCGATTCCGACGACGACGGAGGGGTTGGGGCCGTGCTCGGCCACCTCGGCGAGGATGCCCGCGACCTTGCGGCCCTCGATGAGTACGTCGTTCGGCCACTTCAGTGCCGCGTCCACGGCCGCGACCGTGCGGAGCGAATCGACCACGGCCACACCGGCGAGCAGCGGAAGCCATCCGAGAACTGCCGGATCGATGCCTGGAAACTTGACGAGAACCGAGAACAGAAGTTGTGATCTCGGTGGACCCACGAACGGCCGCGAGTGTCGTCCGCGTCCGCTGTCCTGTTGTTCGGCGACGAGGGCAGTCCGGTCGGCGAGGCCGTGCACATTGGCAATGAGGTCGGCGTTTGTCGAACCGGTCTGCTCGACCACATCGAGCCTGGACCAGGAGGCTTGTGGCCCGTCGACGAGTGCCCGTCGGAGAGCGGCGGTGTCGAGCGGGGGGCGATCGAGGTTGGTCCACATGACTCAAGAGCATATGGGCTCGTCGGTCCGACGGCCGGTGACGTCGGCTCGGGCTACCAACCGGTACGTGGCCCTCGGTAGGGCTCCGGTCACACCCGTGGTTAAAGTGTTTCCTCATGACCAGTGTTCAGGATTCGACTGCGCAGGGTACGGACGCCAAGCCCGATATTCATACAACGGCAGGCAAGCTCGCCGACCTCCGTAGCCGCCGTGAGGCAGCGATGGCACCGTCAGGCGCCGCCGCAATCGAGAAGGTGCACGCCAAAGGCAAGCTCACCGCCCGCGAACGCATCACCGCACTGCTCGACGAGGGCTCTTTCGTGGAGATGGACGCCCTCGCCCGCCACCGCTCCCAGAACTTCGGCCTCGCCGACAACCGCCCCTACGGCGACGGCGTCGTCACCGGCTACGGCACCATCGACGGACGCGAAGTCTGCATCTTCTCCCAGGACGCCACCGTCTTCGGCGGCTCCCTCGGTGAAATCTACGGCGAGAAAATCGTCAAAGTCATGGACCTCGCCCTCAAAACCGGACGCCCCCTCATCGGCATCAACGAAGGCGCAGGCGCCCGCATCCAAGAAGGCGTCGTCTCCCTCGGCCTCTACGGCGAAATCTTCCACCGCAACGTCCAAGCCTCCGGCGTCATCCCCCAGATCTCCCTGATCATGGGACCCGCCGCAGGCGGACACGTCTACTCCCCCGCCCTGACCGACTTCGTCGTCATGGTCGACGGCACCTCCCAGATGTTCGTCACCGGACCCGACGTCATCAAAACCGTCACCGGCGAAAACGTCACCATGGAAGAACTCGGCGGCGCCCACACCCACATGGAAAAATCCGGCGTCGCCCACTACGTCGCCTCCGGCGAACAAGACGCCCTCGACTACGTCCGGGACCTCCTCGGCTACCTGCCGTCCAACAACCGCGCCGAAGCACCACGCGCGATCCCCAGCGATCCGATCGACGGCGCCATCGAAGACAACCTCACCGACGAGGACCTCGAACTCGACACGTTGATCCCGGATTCACCGAACACCCCCTACGACATGCACGAGGTCATCCGCCGCATCCTCGACGACGACGAATTCCTCGAAGTCCAGGAAGGCCGCGCCCGCAACATCATCATCGGCTACGGACGCATCGACGGCCGCTCGGTGGGCATCGTCGCCAACCAACCAACCCAGTTCGCCGGCACCCTCGACATCGACGCCTCCGAAAAAGCCGCACGATTCGTCCGCACCTGCGATGCGTTCAACGTCCCCATCATCACCCTCGTCGACGTCCCCGGATTCCTGCCCGGTACCGGACAGGAGTTCAACGGAATCATCCGCCGCGGCGCGAAACTGCTCTACGCCTACGGTGAAGCGACGGTCGGGAAGATCACCGTCATCACCCGCAAAGCCTACGGCGGCGCCTACGACGTCATGGGCTCCAAGCACATGGGCGCCGACGTCAACCTCGCGTGGCCGACCGCGCAGATCGCCGTCATGGGCGCCTCCGGCGCCGTCGGATTCGTCTACCGCAAACAACTCCTCGAAGCCGCCAAGAACGGTGAAGACGTCGACGCACTGCGCTTGAAGCTGCAGCAGGAATACGAAGACACCCTCGTCAACCCCTACGTCGCCGCCGAGCGTGGATACCTCGACGCCGTCATCCCCCCCAGCCACACCCGCGGACAGATCGTCTCCGCCCTGCGCCTGCTCGAACGCAAACAAGTCACCCTGCCTCCCAAGAAGCACGGAAACATCCCGCTCTGACACGTCTTACGAAGACCACCGGAAGTGAGCTTGCACAGATGAGTGCACCCGCACGTGAAACAGATCTGACCGTCGCCGACGAGCTGATCGAGTCCGCAGAACTGGGCGCCGACACCGCCGCAGCGGCGTCGGCGATCCGTATCGTCAAGGGTGATCCCTCCGACGAGGAGATCGCCGCACTGGTTGCGGTTCTGACAGCCGCGCAGAGCTCGGGGTCGGCACCCGCGGACACGCGTCCTGCAGAGTTGTGGGGATCTCCCGTCACCATGCACCGCACGCACGCGCCGTTCTCGCCGTACTCGTTCGCTGCGTCGCGCCGCTACTGAGGCACGTGCCTCGGGACGTGGACACACCATGACGACCTTCGTTCTCGCTTCGGCGTCCCCAGCTCGGCTGGGGGTTCTCCGCGCGGCGGGCGTCGACCCCATCGTTCGGGTGTCCGGCGTCGACGAGGATGCGTTGACGGCATCACTCGGTGAATCGGCGTCGCCCGAGGATGTCGTCGTGGCGCTGGCACGAGCCAAGGCCGAGGCCGTCGTGAACAGCCTGAGCGGTGAGGGAACCGATGCCCCCTCGATCGACGCCGTGGTTGTCGGCTGCGATTCGATGCTGTCGATCGGCGGGGAGCTGCAGGGCAAACCCCACACCGTGGATGTCGCACGTCGACGGTGGCAGGCCATGGCCGGGACGTCGGGTGAGCTCCTCACCGGCCACTCGGTCGTTCGCGTCCATCACGGTAAGGCGACGGCAGTGGTCGGTGCGTGCCATTCGACGACTGTTCACTTCGCGACGCCCTCGGAGGCCGACCTGGAGGCGTATCTCGCGTCCGGGGAACCGCTGGAGGTCGCGGGATCCTTCACGCTGGACGGTCTCGGTGGGTGGTTCGTCGACCGCATCGAGGGTGACCCGTCCAGCGTCATCGGCATCGGCTTGCCCCTCGTTCGGCGGTTGCTGAACGAGGTCGGCGTGACGATGTCCGATGTGTGGTCAGCCCGGCAGTAGTCCGGTGAGCTCGCGAGCCCACTCCTCGGCCAGAGCTTTCGGCTTGATGTTGGACGAGCTGTCGTGGCGAGCATGCTCGTGGACCTGCACCGCACCGAGTTCGACGAGCTTCTCCGCGATGATCTCGCCGCCACGGTTGAACGTGTCCTCGTAGATGCGGTCGCCGAGGCCGAACAGCGCGAACTTGAGCCCGGACAGATCCGGTGCGTCCTCGACGAGTGCGTCGTAGAAGGGCTCGGCTCCCGTGGGCAGCTCTCCGTCACCGTAGGTGGAGCAGATGATGACGTGGAAGGCGTCGGTGTCGATCTCCGAGACCTCGTACTCGAGCATGTCGCGTACCTCGGCGTCGTGGTCCACCAGGATGTCGGCAATCTTGTCTGCCACTTCCTCGGCGGTACCGGTCTCCGAACCGAACAACACGACTACTGCCATGTTCACTTCCCCTTCGTCCGTAGCGCTGCACCGAAAAGGTGCGGAATCGGTGGATAAGCATAGCCTCACCAGAAAGTGGGCGTCAGCTGCCACCTGGTGTACTCGTCGGCGATCAAGTTTTTCAGATGTTCCCGGCTGGGGTAGAGGTCCGGGTCCAGGCCGGTCACACAGAGCGTCGCCGTCTCGCCACACGTGTTCCACCAGACACTCACGCCGCCCTTGGTACGCCGCAGCAACTCCGCCGTGGTGTTCTGCGTGATCGAGCGCATCGCGACCGACTCGGCCACAGATCCACCCACCGAACGCAGAGCGCTTCCGCGTGCACCCAGGTTGGAGCAGAGGCACAGCGGTGCGGTTGCCGACTTGGCGGCGCGCGCGACGACGGCGTCGGGCAACATCTGCATCAGCGGTTTCGTCAGCTCGAACGTGGTGGACCGGGTGGTGTCGGCGAGCGCTCGGAACGCCGCCTTGCTGTCCTGACGAATGGGCCGGAGATCGTCGAGGTAGCCCCTGCCTCCGTCCACAACGATCGATACACCCGACGTCGCGTTGGCACGGGTGTCGCCCGGAATGCGCGTGCTCACCGGAAGGGACACCTTGACTGCATCCGACTCGTCCACGCGGCCACCGGCCGCCAGAATGCCCAGCGCGACGGCCACCAAGAGGCTGTTGGCACTACCCCCGGCCCTCGACGCTGCGGCCACCCATTCGTCCGTCGGGCAATCCACGACGACAGTGCTGGGCGAGAACTCCCCCGCTGTCTGTGCCGCCACGGGTGACTTGTGCGCCGCAGCGTGCGTGACCGCCTTAGAAGCGGACGGGGTGCCTGCACCCGGAAGCACGCCGCGCACCGTTCGGCCGAGCGCTCTGGCGGTGCCGGACGCCGCGGCGCGGAGTTGCCCGGCAGCATCGCGAAGGTCGGAGGTGGGTGCGGTGTCGAATGCCGAGGCGAAGTCGTCGGGATCCGAGGGTCCTCGCAGCGCTGCTATGGCTGCAGACGTCAGCGCTCCACCGTCACCGACTACATGGGAGGCGACGAGAGACAGCGCGGACCCTCCGGTCTCGAGGTCCGTGTACGCGAGTTGCCACACCGGTCCGTTCGTGGGGTCGAGAGGGACCGCCGCGCGCTCTTCCATCCACTCGGCCAGCGCGTGCACGGCAATGGCTCGCGCACCACGGAGTAGGGGCAGGGTCGACGCGGCTCGCACCCATCTGTCCCGTGCACCCGGAACCGACACTCGGTGCACGGCTCGATCGATCGGCCCGCCTGCGAGGTTCCGCCACGTCGAGTCCAGCACCTCGGAGTCGATCGGACCCGTGAAGCGCCAGACGATCTGATTGACGACAGGAACGTCGAGGACGCACTCCATCCGGAGGAACAGGTCGTCGTCGTACGTCAATCTGGTCACCGGGAAAGGGTATCGGAGAACGCGTGGTTCGAAACACCCGCGTGGTTCGAAACACCATTGCGCCCGTGCGTGTTACGCGACGTTCCCCACCCGTGCGGTAGGTTTCAGTTCTGCGTGCGACGACGCGGCCGAGGAGGGCGGAAATGAAGTTCGTGATGCCGTTCACAGGCAGCCGTGGGGATGTCCAACCGGGCCTGGTCCTGGCGTCCGAGTTGTCCGCTCGTGGGCACGAAGTCACGTTCGGCGCACCTCCAAACCTCGTCGCGTTCGCCGAGGCAGCAACGGCAGGCCGTACGTCCGTGTCCGTGGTGCCGTTCGGTCCGGATACCCGAGCGCTTCTGGAATCGGATCTGGTGCGTACCCGAATCAAGTCGAAGAATCTTCGAACGCGGTGGGCCGCGTTGGCGGAACTGGCCAACTTCGGCTGGGACGACATGGCCGAGAGCGTGCTGTCGATGGGTGCGCACGCGGACATGGCGATCGCCGGCACCCTCGGCCAGGAGCTGGTCTTCAATTACGCTGAATCACAATCGATTCCGTTCGCAGCCTTGCATTACTGCCCCATCCGCTCGAATCGGTCGATGTCGGTCGTGCCGTCGCGTACGATGCCGGGTGTCGTCAACCGGGCGACGTGGCGGATCCTCGAGTCCATGCGGTGGAGCTCGATGAAGAAGCGGGAGAATGCTCAGCGCCGCGCCCTCGGACTGGAGAACGCGTCGCGCCCCCTCCCTGAACGTATCGCGTCGTACGGCGGGATCGAGATCCAGGCCTACGACTCCGCGTTCTTCCCCGGTCTTCGGCAGGAATGGGCGGACAGGAGACCGTTCGTCGGGTTCCTCGAGCCGGACGGAGGCGAATCCTCGGGCAGCACCGGAGTTCTCGATTCCGGTTCGATCCTGGGGTCACCGCTCCGATCCTGGATCGAATCCGGGACTGCGCCGGTGTACTTCGGATTCGGCAGCATGCCGGTCAAGGATCCGACGGGGTTGGTGAGCATGATCGAGGACGTCTGCGCGCGCGGCGGATATCGCGCGGTCGTGAGCTCGGGTTGGAGCACACTCGACGAACGTATCGATGCCGACAGCAGCGTTGCCGTCGTCGGCTCCGTCGACCACGGCGCCTTGTTCCCGTTGTGTCGCGCGGCAGTTCACCACGGCGGCGCGGGCACGACTGCGGCAAGCGTCCGGGCGGGATTACCCACCATGGTGTGCTGGTTCAGCGCGGATCAACCGTTCTGGGGTGCCGCTCTCGAGAGAACCGGCGCTGGATGCTCGGCGAAGTTCGTCGAACTCGACCGGGACATTCTCGCCGCAGGCATCGAGACGTTGATGCGCCCCGACACCGCGTCACGTGCACGACAGTTGGCTGCTGCCATGACATCTCCGGCCGACACCCGTCGCGCCGCCGTGCGCTTGATCGAAGGCGCGGTTCACCAGAATTCGTGACCGATCCCCCACCGGTCGAGAACCTCCGACACGACTGCTCGAACGTCCTCGTCGCTTGCCATCCGGTCCGGATCCATCCCGTGCATACTGATCGTGACCGCAGCGTCGGTCTCGGTCGCCCATGCCGTGGAGCCACCGCCGAGCTGTCGCGCGAAATCCGCGTCCGCTCCCGAGAACGTGGCTCTGGCAGCCACTCTCGTGGCGCGAACTCCGCCGATGGAGACGAAGTCCTCGGATAGCCGACCGAGGTTGGAACACAGCCCCTCGGCGCCGTCCGCGGGGACGGGCAGCCGTCTCGCCACCGCATCGGGCAACATCTGGACGAGGTTCAACGGGACCGCCTGGGTGGACGCGCCCGAAGCCTGTCGCGCCGAGAATTCCTGGAATGCGGTTTTGCTCGCTTTTCGTATACGAGTGAGATCACGGTCGGCAGGATCCGGTACGGGCACTCGCACAGCGATGATCTTCGTGGAGTTCGACTCGATGTCCGTCGAGCCCCGATCGTTGTAGGGAAGCGACCACCGCAGTTCTTCTCCCGGGCGTGCGCGGCCCAGCGCAGCGGACACCGACGTCATGACGGCGATGAACAGAGTGTTGGACGTACCACCCCACTCTGCGGCCGCCGACGCCCACTCGGATGCCGAGCAGCTGACCACGACATAGGGCGGACTCCACGGCTCCGACGTCTCGGGAACGTCGGTTCGACTCGGTCCGTCGGGCGCGATCGAGGCTTCCGACGATGACGGTGCCACGTCTGCCGCCGGTCGGACGACGGAGGTAACAGCCTGCGCGGATTTCCCCGCGAGCCACGTCGCGATCGGCCGGAGCTGGCCCACGGTGTCCGCGATGTCGGACGCGACCGAATCGACCAGCGACGGCTTCTCGCCCAGACGAGCGGAGTCTCCCACCGACACACCGGTAAATGCGCGCTCGACGGCGGCGACCATCGCCGCGCCGTCGGCAACCATGTGCGAGCAGACCAGTGACACGACCGTGCCGCCGTCTGCGACCGGAGCTGCGGACAGCAGCCATCCGGTTCCCGCTTCCGGGTCGATGTCGGCGGAGATTCGCTGTTCCGCCCAGCAGCGAACCGCATCCGTCGGGACCGAGTTGGTGGAGTAGTCCAGCGGTAGCGACGCGTTCGAGGTGACCCATCGGTGCCTGGCCGTCGGAACGATCGGCGGTAGTACCCGCCGTGAGAGCAGCCCCGCGGACAGGTTCGCGTGCAGTTTTGCGAGCTCGGCGACTGCTACGGGGCCGTCGAACCGCCACACGAACTGATTGAACACAGGATTACCGATTCCATGGTGCATTCGGAGGAATAGGTGATCCGCAAATCCAATTCGGGTCATCTGCGAAAATCTACTACAAAGCCATTGGCCGAGCAGGTTCGACGACGATCGAATAGCACCGAAAACAGCGTCGAGAATTGGAATTCACGAATTCGAAACAGAACTTCGTACGGATTGGTTCGTTTCGAATATGTGGTGCACGCCATAACAATACCGACCCGAAAGTCTTGAAATCGCGAGGCCGACGTCTCCGCATCACGCGACGGCAGTCGACGCCCACGCCGACGCGGTCGGTCGAACTGCATTGCCGAACAACGGGTTACGAACGACCATCAGAATGCACCCAGGCGAGACGCTCTCGGACGACAGAAACAGACACCGTCGTCAACTCGAGACCAGGTGATGAACAACACTTTTTTGCGTAGCGAATTACCGGACGATTCGCCTTAGTGTCGTCAGCGAAACCAATACCGAATGCACAATCCGCGAGAACCACGGAATGCGCGTTACAAACGGCAAGCACGGTGTCACGTCATGCGCGTGCGCTGTGACTGTCGAGTCCGGCTTCACGAATCGTCACCCATGTTGCCAGTAGCTGCTGGCCGAGCTCGGAATTGGATGCTTTCGATGGAATACACCGAATTGGCGGACTACCCGCTGCCCGCAGGCAAGCTGACCGAGTGGGTCCCCGCCGTCGCCTCCGAGGCGTGGCGCGAGGATCCGCGGGGGATCTCCTTCACTCACGAGGACCACTGCAGCCGAGGCAACGACGGTTCGTGGATCGGTACCGTCTTCGAGATCCATCGTCGTTACGACGTCGAGGTCATGCGCCGGACCATCGGTGCCTACATCGCACGGCACGAGGCGTTCCGCACACGCGTCGAGCGCGACGACCGAACCGGTGCCTGGAGGCGCTACACGGTCGACGCCGACGCCGTCACGGTCGACGACCGGGCCGAGTCGTCGTCGTGGAGCGAGTCGCAGGTCTTCGAACATCTCGAATCCTGGTTCGCCGACGTCGTCTCACCGACGACGTGGCCGCACTTCGTTCTGGCGACCGTCGTCCCCGAGCCGCACGTGGCCGCATCCGTCCCGCAGCAGGACAAGTTCCTCGTCGCGTTCGCTGCCGACCACTCGGTGATGGACGCGTACAGCCAGATCTACGCGATCAACGAGTTCGACCGCCTGTACGCACATGTTCTGGACGGTGCCGAGCACGGACTCCCCGAGGTGGGCAGTTACGTGGACTTCTCCGCAGCCGAACGTGCGTTGGGTGAATCGCTGACCGCCGACCACGACGCGGTACTGGCCTGGGACCGCTTCCTGGCTGCCGAGGACGGCCGGTTCCCGGCGTTTCCGCTCCCGTTGCGCGCGGAGAACTCGTCGGCGCCGACCGATCTCGCCACTCGTCAGAGCAGCGTGTCCTCCTGGTTGTTGACCACCGAGCAGGTCGAGGCGTTCAACGCCAAGTGCCGAGCCGCCGGCCAGAACATGCAGGCGGGAATCCTGGCGGCACTCGCTCTCGTCAACTCGCGATTGACGGGCAACGGCACGTTTCGGACGATCATGCCCATGCACACTCGCTACGCGGAGAAGTGGGCTGCGAGCGTCGGCTGGTACGTCGGGATTCTGCCGATGGAAATCCGGCTGGACGATGCAACGACCTTCGCCGAGGCAATCGATCGGGCCAACATCGGGGCAACCGAGTACAAGGGGCTCGCCGCAATGCCGTACTCGAAGATCGCATCCCTGATGTCCTCCACCGAGATTCCTCGCTTCGTCGTCTCGTACATCGACCTGAGGTTCCTTCCGGACGGTGAGGAATGGCAGGAACGGAAGGGCCGCGCACTGCGCAGCGAGTGCCACGCGGAGGACGAGGTCTACTTCTGGATCAACCGCACCCTGCAAGGCCTGAACATCTCGGCTCGATTCCCCAGCTCGGACGTGTCGACGACCAACGTGCACAGGTTCATCACCGAGTTCGTCTCCGTGGTGACCGCTGTGATCGAGGAACCGACGGAAACCCTCGATTCTGCAGTCGCTGCCGTCGGAGCTGGGCGAGAATAGATCCGGGAGGAGCATCGATGATCATCACCGCGCTGAGCAACTGGACACCTCGACCGGGCACGCTCGTGGAGTGGCACCCCAGTCGGGCGGCGTCGGACGCTGCGCTGGCAGCCCCGGTGCACTCGGCCCCGCCGTCGTTTCTGCAGGAA
Organism: Rhodococcus sp. RS1C4; assembly: GCF_002258225.1. NCBI lineage: Bacteria > Bacillati > Actinomycetota > Actinomycetes > Mycobacteriales > Nocardiaceae > Rhodococcus > Rhodococcus sp. RS1C4. The sequence goes on from NZ_NOXZ01000050.1 coordinate 158,831, forward strand.
GACCATCTGGTCGCGGCTGCAGCAGCGTCCGCTCGCGGTGACGTTCACCACGCCTACACCGGTGTCGCGACCGAGATCGACGGGGCACTCGATCGGGATGCCCTCTCCCGGGCGATCGCTGCGTACGTGCTCCGGCACGAGGGATTGCGGTGCTGGTTCGAGGTGAACGGTACGCACGTCGTGCGACACCTCGCCTCGAACGCGGTCGCCGAGTTCGAACCGAGCGATGCAGGCAGCTTCGACACCGACGAGCAGTTCCAGAGTTACGTCCGTGCCCGTTTCTCCGCCGAAGCCACGGCGTTCGAGTGGCCGGGATTCGTCGTCGGTGCCGTCGATCGCTCCGACGGTTTCACGCTCTACTACGGTGCGGATCACGCGTTCACCGACGGTGGTTCACAGGCGCTCGTCATCAGCGAACTCGCCGATCTGTACGCCCTGGAGATCGGCGAGGACGCTCCCGTACCTGCGGCAGCGGGCAGCCACCTCGAGTACGCGACTGCAGAGCGTGCGCTCGCGGCGACGTACGGCCCCGACGCCCCCGAGATCGCGGCGTGGAGAAGCATCTTTCGAAACAACGACGGGAAAATGCCGCGGTTCCCTCTTACCCTCGGCCTCGAGGAAGGCGAACGCGGACCGGTGCGGATCGTCGAACGCCATCTGCTCGACGCCGACGCCACCGCTGCGCTCGACCGGGCGTGCAAGGCTGCGGGTGCCCGCATCAGCAGCGGCGTGTTCGCAGCCGTCGGCATTGCCGATTTCGAACTGGCCGGCCGCACCGACTACTTCGGTATCACGGTGCTCAGCACCCGACACGTCGGTGACTACGCGCAATCGCAGGGCTGGTTCGTGAACTTCGCGCCGGTCGCGTTCACCGTCGGGGACGCCGACGCCTTCTCCGAGGTCGCCGTCAGGGCTCACGCCGGATTCGAGGCTTCGAAGAAGATCGCAGCGGTACCCGTTCATGCCGTCCTCGGCGCGCTTGCTGCCGACGGAACATTGGGCAGCGAATTGGCCGTGAGTCCGAACATGCTGTCCTACATCGATTTTCGATGGTTCCCCGGTGTCGGCCGTCCTGCTGATACTCGGGGTGAGCATTTCACCGGCGAAGGCAGGACGTCCAACGCGTCGATGTGGATCAACCGCGACGCAGACCACCTCTACTTGTGCGCGCAGGTACCCGACAATCCGGTTGCCGCCGAGTCGGTCGAGCGCTATCACTCGCACCTGCAGAGCATCCTGGAATCGGTTGCCCGTGACGGCGACTACGCGATACGGGTGGCCGAAGTCGTCGGTGGTTGACCGGTGCGAGTGACCTCGATAGCCGACTTCCACACCGCACCGGGGCAGTACCTGGAGTGGCCGGTCGTGATGCGCGCAGGTACTGCGTCGTCCGTTCCGCCGTCGTTCAATCAGAGCTTCCATCTGTCGTCCGCACTCGAGCCTGCGGTCGGCAGTGGCACTGACACGGCATCGGTATGGATCGCGGTCGCCTTCGACGTCGACGGACCGATCGACATCGATGCTCTCACTTCTGCTTTCGGTACGTTCGTGCGCCGCCACCCGGCTCTGCGGACCTCGTTCGCCGCGCGAGACGGCGTCGTCGCTCGGCGCGTGTACGAGCCGGACGAGGTCGACGTCATGACACCGACGTCGGTGATCGTCGACGGATCCGCAGCGCTCACCGCGCACATTCGCGCGCGGTTCGACGTCCTCTGCCACCCCGCCCGCATTCCGTCGTATTCGCTCGCGGCGGTGAGCCGTACGAGCCGTTCGACCGTGGTGTGCGGTTTCGATCATGCTCACGTCGATGCGGTCTCGATGACGGTCGCGGCCGAGGAGATCTCGCATCTCTACGCGGCACACCGCGTGCAGGACGCGGCGGCCCTTCCCGAGGTCGGGAGTTTCGTCGACTTCTGCGCTACCGAGATCGCCGCTCCCGTGGTCGATCTCACGGACCCTCGCCTGCAGGCGTGGGCGAATTTCTTCGCGAGCTGCGGGAACCGGACACCCGAATTTCCTTTCGACCTCGGCGTGCCGTCCGGTACTCGCGCACCTCAGGCCACGACCGTGCACCGCCTTGCCGACGCCGCCGAGGCCGCCGCGTTCGAACAGGCCTACCGAGATCTGGGCGGCGGTAGTTTCGCCGCGGTCGCCGCAGCGATGGCGCAGGCGTCGGCGGACATCGGTGGCCCGAGCACTCTCCCGCTGCTCTTTCCACTGCACACCCGTCGCGAAGCCCGGTACGAGCAGGCGATCGGATGGTTCACCACCAACGCTCCGATGAGCGTCGAGGTGTTCGAGACGTTCGCGGGCACACTCGCCTCGGCACAGTCGTCCTTTCGGGACGCACTCGCGCTCGGGACCGTGCCGATACCCCGCGTCCTCGAAGCCGTGGGCGACACCCTCACGCGCGGGCGCGGCGACGTCTTCATGATCTCCTACGTCGACTACCGGCGCCTGCCCGGAGCCGACGCCACCGGCCGCAACGCGCACCACATCAGCAACGTCACCACTGCCGACGACGCTCAGTTCTGGGTGTCGCGGACCCAGGACGGGCTTGCGCTGCGTTCACGTTTTCCGGACACGACGCAGGCGCACATGGTGATCGAGCGTTTCGTCCGAGCACTGCAGTCGGTCGTCCGTGCCGCGGCATCGGACCCGGTGAACACCAGTGACCTCTTGCTTCTCGGCCCGAGCGCATAGGATCGATGCAGTCAGCTCGTCACCCGGCGAACTGCTCATCTCCCTCTCGAATTCTCAGTAGGAGCGAAGAAGAAGTGCCCATAGCAGCAGATCCCACCCCCGCCTTCGCCGACTATGCGCACCCGGATCGCCTGGTGTCCACGCAATGGCTGTCCGCACATCTCGGAACTCCCGGCCTCAAGGTCGTCGAGTCCGACGAGGATGTGTTGCTGTACGACGTGGGGCACATTCCCGGCGCCGTCAAGATCGACTGGCACCTGGACCTGAACGATCCCGTGACGCGCGACTACATCGACGGCGAGCAGTTCGCGGCGTTGATGCGCCGGAAGGGCATCTCCCGCGACGACACCATCGTGATCTACGGAGACAAGAGCAACTGGTGGGCTGCGTACGCGCTCTGGGTGTTCACGCTCTTCGGACACGAAGATGTGCGTCTGCTCGACGGTGGACGCGACGCGTGGCTGGCGGAGATCCGTGAGACGACGCTCGACGTTCCCGAGTACCCGGCCACGGATTACCCGGTCGTCGAACGCAACGACGCCCCCATCCGGGCGTATGCGTCGGATGTTCTGTCGGCCCTCGGTTCCGTTCCGCTGGTGGACGTTCGTTCACCTGCCGAGTACACCGGCGAACGCACTCACATGCCGGACTACCCGGAGGAGGGCGCATTGCGCGGCGGGCACATCCCGACCGCCACGAGCATTCCGTGGGCCAAGGCGGCGGCAGCGGACGGCCGTTTCCGCTCACGCGCGGAACTGGACGAGATCTACGGAGATGTCGTCGCGAACGACGAGGTCATCGCGTACTGCCGTATCGGTGAGCGGTCGAGCCACACCTGGTTCGTTCTGACGCATCTGCTCGGGCACGAATCGGTCCGCAACTACGACGGCTCGTGGACCGAGTGGGGCAACGCGGTTCGTGTTCCGATCGCCCGTGGCGAGGAGCCCGGCGACGCACCGGCGAAGAAGTAGCGCCGTGGCCGATTCTCAGGGCATGCCTGACACCCTGGCCGAGATCGTCGAGGATTTCGCGGCGGTCGGGGGCCAGGACAAGCTTCAGTTACTGCTCGAGTTCAGCCGTGAGCTTCCCGAGCTGCCTGCTCACCTCGAGCAAGCAGCGATGGAGCCCGTTCCGGAGTGCCAGTCCCCACTGTTTCTCTCCGTGGACGCCGACGACCGAGACCATGTTCAGCTGTACTTCAGCGCGCCGCCGGAGGCACCGACGACGCGCGGCTTCGCGTCGATCCTTCACCAGGGCCTCGACGGTCACAGTGCGCAGGACATTCTGGACGTGCCGGACGACTTCTATCTGGCGCTCGGGTTGGGCGACGCGGTGAGCCCGCTCCGGCTGCGCGGGATGTCCGCGATGTTGGCTCGCATCAAACGACATCTGAGGTGACCGGCCGTCTTGATCGATACACTTCGGGCTCGGTACACTCGGCTTGTCTGTTCAAGTCACCGGGAAAGATGGTCAGTGCCGCATGGAATTCACCGAGCTGGCTGACTACGCCATTCCCGCTGGAACCATCACCGAGTGGATTCCCAGCGTCGGGCCGCACGCCACCACTCCGGTTCTGGCCGGGTGGCAGCCCGACAACCGACCCACGTCGTACGTCCACGAGGCGCATCTACGCTCCAGCCTCGCCAGCCCCAGGCGAGGGCGGGAGAGCTGGCTGGGCGCAGCATTCGAGATCGACGGCCCGCTGGACAAGCCCGCGTTCCGGCGGGCCGTCCTCGCGTGGATCGACCGTCACGAATCGATGCGCTCGCACGCGTCGATCGACGAGGATTCCGGTGCACTGTCTCGTGTGACCGCAGCCGAGGGCGCCATCGACGTCTGGCAGGTGGAGCAGGAACGCTGCGTTCAGTCCAGTGAGGTCTACGAGCACCTTCAGTACCTGTTCGACGAATTCACGTCACCGCTGGCGTGGCCCGCCTACGCTTTCGTGACGCTCGAGCCGCTGGCCGAGGAAGCCTCGGATCGCGTCACTGTCTTCTTCGCCGCGGACCACTCGATCATCGACGGACTGTCCACCGTTCTCGTCGCACACGAGATCTCCGCCCTGTATGCGGAGGCCAAGGATCAGGTGCCCGCGGGGTTGTTCGAGGCAGGTTCCTACCTCGACTTCGGCGTGTCCGAGCGGCGGGTGCACGAGGAACTGGAGAACACGCACGACGCCGTCCTGGCGTGGAAGCATTTCTTGGACGAGGGCAACGGTGAGTTGCCTGAGTTCCCGCTGGACATCGGTCGTCCGGGCGGCATGCACGCACCGCAGAGCGGCCTGTCGGCGTGGATTCTCGATGCGGAGCGAGCCGACGCTTTCTCGGTGGCGTGCCGGAAGACAGGCAACAGGCTGTTCTCCGGCCTGCTCGCGGCGTTGGCTGTCGCGGGCGCAGAACTTTCCGGCGACACTCGGTTTCGCACCATCACACCGGTCCACACCCGAGACCAGCCACATTGGGTGTCCTCGCTCGGCTGGTTCGTCGGGCTGTGCCCGCTGTCCTTCGACATCGCCGACGCGGAATCGTTCGGCTCCATCGTGGCTCAGGCGACCGAGCAGGTCACGGCGACGAAGCCTGTGGCCCGGGTACCTCTGGATCGCGTCTTCCGGGCGCTCGACGCGTCGGCGAAACCGCGTTTCGTCGTCTCTTTCATGGACGTGCGCTTCGCCCCCATGGCCGAGAACTGGCACGACTGGAATGCCCGCGCGCTGCGCAGCAGGCAGTACGACCACGACGTCTACATCTGGATCAACCGGACGCCTCGCGGGATCAACATCTCCGCGCGCTACCCCAACACCGAGGAAGCGACGTCGAACGTGCACCAGTACGTCGGCGCACTTCGCCGGATCGTCGACGAGGTGGTCGATACCGGGAGTTACGCCCTCTCCGGTCGAGCAGGGCGTGAGCGCAACCTCGACGCGTCCAGTACCGGCCCGATTGCTACCAATCAGTAGGTAGTGACTCGATTTTTGGGGAGGTTCCCCATAATCACCATCCAGTTTCGGTTGTCTTCGGGGCTGTGCTTAAACTCCGAAGAGACGCTCGTACCAGTGCGGCACGAAACGGCCAGCACGGAACACTCGACACCACAGGAGGCTCAGTGCCCAGCCATGCCAGTGCGCATATCACCAAGGTCCTCGTCGCTAATCGCGGCGAGATTGCAGTTCGGGTGATCAGAGCAGCAGCAGATGCAGGCCTGAGAAGTGTCGCGGTCTACGCAGAACCCGACGCCGACGCACCCCACGTCCGCCTCGCCGACGAAGCCTTCGCCCTCGGCGGCCAGACCTCGGCGGAATCGTATTTGGTCATCGACAAACTCTTGGGCGCCGCAGCCAAGTCCGGTGCCGACGCCATCCACCCCGGCTACGGCTTCCTCTCCGAAAACGCCGACTTCGCCCAGGCCGTCATCGACGCAGGCCTGATCTGGATCGGACCCTCCCCCCAATCCATCCGCGACCTCGGCGACAAAGTCACCGCCCGCCACATCGCCGCCCGCGCCAAAGCACCCTCGGTTCCCGGCACCGCAGAACCGGTCAAGGACGCCGAGGAAATCCTTGCCTTCGCCGACGAACACGGCCTCCCCATCGCCATCAAAGCCGCCTTCGGCGGCGGCGGACGCGGCATGAAGGTCGCCCGCACCCGCGAAGAGATCCCCGAGCTGTTCGACTCCGCCACCCGCGAAGCCGTCGCAGCGTTCGGTCGCGGTGAATGCTTCGTCGAGCGCTACCTCGACAAGCCCCGCCACGTCGAAGCACAGGTCATCGCCGACCAGCACGGCAACGTCGTCGTCGCAGGCACCCGCGACTGCTCCCTGCAGCGCCGCTTCCAGAAGCTCGTCGAGGAAGCACCGGCACCGTTCCTCACCGACGCCCAGCGCGCGGAGATCCATTCCTCCGCCAAGGCCATCTGCAAAGAGGCCGGCTACTACGGCGCCGGGACCGTGGAATACCTCGTCGGCCAGGACGGCCTGGTCTCCTTCCTCGAGGTCAACACCCGCCTGCAGGTCGAACACCCGGTCACCGAAGAGACCTCCGGCATCGACCTGGTGCTGCAGCAGTTCCGCATCGCCAACGGCGAAGAGCTCTCCATCACCGAAGACCCCGCCCCGCGTGGACACTCGTTCGAGTTCCGCATCAACGGTGAGGACGCAGGCCGCGGCTTCCTGCCCGCTCCCGGCCCGGTCACCACGTTCGTCGCGCCGTCCGGTCCCGGTGTGCGCGTGGACTCCGGTGTCGAATCCGGCTCGGTCATCGGTGGCCAGTTCGACTCCATGCTCGCCAAGCTGATCGTCACCGGCGCCACCCGCGAGGAAGCCCTCGCGCGTTCGCGTCGCGCGTTGGCCGAATTCAAGGTCGAAGGCCTCGCCACGGTCATCCCGTTCCACGCGGCCGTCGTCTCCGATCCCGCGTTCATCGGCAACGGAGAATCTTTCGACGTCCACACCCGCTGGATCGAAACCGAGTGGGACAACCAGGTACCCCCGTTCACCGCAGGCGAGCCGCAGGGCGAGGACGAGGCGCTGCCGCGTCAGGCCGTCGTCGTCGAGGTCGGTGGCCGACGCGTCGAGGTGTCCCTGCCCGGCCAGTTCTCCCTCGGCGGCGGCGCAGGTGCGACCGACGGTGCAATTCGCCGCAAGCCCAAGCCCCGCACACGCGGCGGCGCAGGCGCCGGAGCTGCCTCCGGTGACGCTGTCACCGCACCCATGCAAGGCACCGTCGTCAAGGTCGCCGTCGAAGAAGGACAAGAAGTCGCCGAAGGCGACCTCATCGCCGTCCTCGAAGCCATGAAAATGGAAAACCCCGTCAACGCCCACAAAGCAGGCACAGTGACCGGCCTCGCCGTCCAACCAGGATCGGCCATCACCCAGGGCACCGTCCTCGCAGAACTGAAGTAGTACGAAAGAAAGCGACGTCCGGGTTAGTCTGTCTGTCATGGCCGACAACCCGGACGTTCGCATTGGTACCGCCGAACGCGAGCAGGCGCTCTCCAACCTGAGTCAGCACCTGAGCGACGGACGCCTGACGCTTCCGGAATTCGACGAGCGCAGCGCGGTGGTGACTGCAGCGACAACCCGCGGCGAGCTGGATTCGGTCTTCACCGACCTTCCCACGCCCTCGTTGGCTCCTACGGCGTCCCGGCCGCTCGACATCTCCAAGTCCGCAGAGCCTGCGATCGAGCCGGCAGCCCCGGCCGTGGTGGACGGCTGGGATTGGCGAAAAGCCACCATGGCGGCGGCACCGATCGTTGCGCTGATCCTGTTCTTCGTCGTACCGGTGTCCAACAGCTGGTTGTTCTTCCTTCTCATTCCTCTCGCCGGTGCCCTGCTGTTCGGTGGCGATCGCTCCAGGCGGCGCGATCGGTGACGGCGAAGATACTTCTCTTCGACGTCTTCGGCACGGTCGTCGATTGGAGAACCAGCGTTGCCGCGCACTGCGCCGACGCACTGCCTGGCGACGTCGATTCGTACGCGTTCGCCGACCGTTGGCGCAGTCTCTATCAACCATCGATGGAGGACGTCCGATCCGGCGCGCGGGAGTTCGTCCGTCTCGACGTGCTTCACCTCGAAAGCCTGCGGACCGTACTCGACGAGTTCGGTGTGCACTTGCCCGCCGAGGCCGTCGCTAGGTTGAACACTGTCTGGCATCGACTGACGCCGTGGCCGGACTCGGTCTCCGGGCTCTCGCGGTTGAAATCGCAGTTCGTGATCGCTCCCCTGTCCAACGGCAACATCTCGCTGCTGTTGGACATGGCGAAGAACGCAGGATTGCCGTGGGACGCGATACTCGGCGCCGAGCCGGTGCGCGCCTACAAGCCGAGCCCCGAGGCATACCTACGCACCGCCGACATCCTCGGTGTCCCACCGGAGCACTGCATGATGGTTGCCGCACACAACAGTGACCTCGACGCGGCGCGTGCATGCGGATTCCAGACTGCCTTCATCGCCCGCCCCACCGAACACGGTCCGTCCCAGACCACCGACCTCATCGCCGAGTCGGACTGGACCTACAGCGTTTCGTCGATCGCAGAACTGGCTTCGGTGCTGGGATGCTGAACAGATCGACAGCTGCTCGATTATCCGTTTGCCACCAACCCCGCTAGAGTTGTCCCTCGGTGCGCCGGGAAGTCTGGTCGGCATGAACTGACCATGCCCGAAAGTCGTTGCCCCACTGACATGGGCGATGACGTCGAGAAAGGCCATCATGCCGACATCACCGACGCAGCGAACACTGTTCTCCCGCGGTTCGTGGTCCGAGGCCAGCCGTATCGCCGCAGTACTCCGCAAAGAAACGGTGGGCGGAGTTCTACTACTCATCGCTGCCGTCGCGGCACTCGCCTGGGCGAACTCGCCGCTGTCCGACAGCTACCGAACCTTGATGAACTTCACGATCGGCCCGTCCTCGATCCACCTGAATCTCACCGTCTCGACGTGGGCAGCCGACGGCCTGCTTGCAATCTTTTTTTTCGTTGTCGGCCTCGAACTCAAACGCGAGTTCGTCGCAGGCGACCTCCGAGATCCGAAGCGCGCAGCGCTTCCCATCGCGGCCGCGGTCGGCGGAATGATAGTTCCCGCACTCATTTTCGTGCTCGTCAACCGCAATACCGGTGACGGCGCGCTGCAGGGATGGGCCATTCCCACAGCGACCGACATCGCATTCGCTGTGGCAATTCTCGCCGTGATCGGCACCCATCTACCCACTGCACTGAGAACGTTCCTTCTCACTCTCGCCGTTGTGGACGACTTACTCGCGATCACCGTCATCGCGATCTTCTACACAGACGAGGTGAACTTCGTGGCACTCGCCCTCGCTGTGATCCCTCTCGGTCTGTTCACGATCGCCGTCCAGAAACGGTTACGGTCGTGGTGGATCCTCATCCCGCTCGCGATCGCCACGTGGGTGTTGGTACACGAATCGGGTATCCACGCCACCGTCGCAGGAGTACTACTGGGGTTTGCAGTCCCCGTGATTCGAAGCCGAGCGGCGGGCGGACCCGATGCCGGCCCCGGACTCGCCGAACACTTCGAACATCGCATTCGCCCCATCTCCGCCGGCGTCGCTGTTCCTGTGTTCGCATTCTGCGCGGCAGGCGTGACTGTCGGTGGCTTCAGCGGACTGACCAGCGCGATCACCGACCCCGTGGCACTCGGAATCATTGCGGGCCTGGTGATCGGCAAGACCGTCGGGATTTTCGGTGTCACCTTCCTGCTCTCGAAATTCACTCGAGCATCGCTGGACAGCACCGTCAGATGGGTGGACGTAGTGGGAATCTCCATGCTTGCCGGCATTGGATTCACCGTGTCGCTGCTGATCGGCGACCTCGCCTTCGGACCAGGCACCGATCGCGACGACCACGTCAAGATCGGTGTGCTCACGGGATCGATCATGGCGGCCCTGCTGGCCTCGGCCCTCCTTCGAGCGCGCAACACGGTGTACCGAAAGATTCACGAGGACGAGACGCGGGACGACGATCATGACGGGATTCCGGACGTGTATCAGAAGCGAAACCCCTGAGAAGCGGTTTCCTTCGGTGGTCCCGACGTCGACACGCGGACCTCGAGTTCTCGTCGACAACCCGGTAGGACCTCATCGATGATCGTGATCCACACCGGTTGCCCAGCGCGAACATTCGACGGCGATGACGTCGTCGCGGTTGCGGAGAAATTCTCGGGCGCCCTTGTCTCCCGTTGCGCCGGCGGCGACTGCGGCCCAGTGCTCGCGTCCGAACACCACCGGGTGACCGGGGGAACCGTCGAACACTGCTCGTGCGAGCCCGGTGGCGTCTGCCGCTGCCAGGACTGCGCGCACCACCTCCTCGCCGACGTCGGGAGTGTCCACCACGTGGACGACGGCGAAGGCTGCGTCACCTGCCGCGGCGAGCCCGGCCTTCAGCGATGCGCTCATCCCTTCCTGCCAGTCGGCTGCATACACGGCGCGAGCGGGGGCGGGAACGTCGGTGTCGGCGGCACCGAGGACGACCACGACGTCGGCGCAGCCTCCGTCCACCAATGCCTGGACGGCCGCTGCCAGCCAGTCACCGTCGTGGGCGAGGACCTTGGGTGAGCCGTATCGGCGTCCGGCACCTGCGGCCAGCAGCACTCCCACTGCATCTGGAACCACTGCACACCCTCCGTTTGGACATTCGCACAACGATGACGGCCGGACAGCCGATCATTATTGTGCCCGCTCGACTCGCGGCATCTCCCGCGATGGCGGATTCTGTTACCACTTCTCCTGCAGCGTGGCAGGACTTCGATTCCTGTTCGCTACCGCGAGGTGTCCACATGTCCGTTCTCCCGATCAAGCGTCGCCGTGTTCATCCTGTCGACGAAGTGTTGCCCGTCCCCAAACTCGCTGCGTACGGCTTTCAACATGTCGTCGCGTTCTACGCGGGCGCCGTACTGGTGCCGATCATCATCGGCAGCGCGATCGGACTGACCAACGAACAGTTGATCCACCTGATCAATGCCGACCTGTTCACGTGCGGGATCGCGTCGATCATTCAGTCCGTGGGGTTCTGGAAGATCGGCGTTCGCCTCCCGCTTTTGCAGGGCGTGACGTTCGCCGGAGTGTCACCGGTGATCGCGATCGCGATGGCGAACGGCGGCGGCACCGAGGGGTTGCTGTACGTCTACGGAGCCGTCATCGTCGCGGGCCTCGTCACGTTCTTCATGGCACCGTATTTCAGCAAGCTTCTGAGGTTCTTTCCGCCCGTCGTGACCGGGACGGTGATCACGATCATCGGCGTCGCACTGCTCCCCGTCGCCGTCAACGATGCGGTGACCAATCCCGCTACGCACGAGCAGGATCCGACGAACGGACGGTGGATGGCGTACGCCATCGGCACCCTGCTGATCATCGTGCTGATCCAGCGCTTCTTCAAAGGATTCATGGCGACCATCGCGGTGTTGCTCGGTTTGGTGATCGGGAGCGCCGTCGCATTCGTTCTGGGAGACATGAGCTTCGACGGCACCGGTGAAGCATCGTGGGTGGGCTTCACGCAGCCGTTCCTGTTCGGCGCGCCGAAGTTCAGCGTCATCGCGATCATCTCGATGATCGTCGTCATGCTGATCATTGCCGTCGAAACCACCGGAAGTGTCTATGCCACCGGCGAAATCGTCGGGAAGCGGATCAAGAAGGACGACATAGCGGCAACCCTGCGCGCGGACGGCGTGGCGACGGTGATCGGCGGGACGTTCAACTCGTTCCCCTACACCGCATTCTCGGAGAACGTCGGGCTGGTGCGTCTCACCGGAGTTCGGAGCCGGTGGGTCGTGGCAGCGGCGGGCGCAATCATGATCCTGCTGGGGCTACTGCCGAAAACCGCCGCGGTCGTTGCGTCGATTCCGCCGCCCGTGCTCGGCGGTGCGGCGCTGGCTCTGTTCGCGACGGTTGCCGTGGTGGGAATCCAGACGCTGTCCAAGGTCGATTTCACCGACCACCGCAATTTGATCATCGTGGCAACCAGCCTGGGCCTCGCGATGCTGGTGACGATCCAACCGACGGTGTCCCAGGGCGTGCCTGCATGGCTCGAGATGCTCTTCGGCAGCGGTATCGTCCTCGGAGCCGTCACGGCGATCGTGTTGAACGTGTTGTTCTTCCATCTCGGTGGTCGCGGCCAGGCCGTGGCAGGTGGACCGGGTAAGGGAATCACCCTGGACAAGGTCAACGCAATGACTCCCGACGAATTCGCCTCGACGTTCGGCGGTCTGGTTCAGGGCACACCATGGGTGGTCGAGCGTGCGTACCAGCAGGCACCGTTCGCCGACGCGCACAGCCTGCGGGAGGCGTTCCAGGAATCTCTGCTGGCCGGGACGACGGAGGAGCAGGTGGAGCTGATCAACAGTTACCCCGACCTCGGCAGTGAGGATGCGACGGGAACACTGCACGCTGCAGATCACGTCGGCCTGTCCAATCTGGAGGAAGACGAGCACGACAGCATCGTCCAACTCGCGGCGGAGTACCGGCAGCACTTCGGATTTCCGCTCGTGATCTGTGCCAGGGAGACCGAACGCTACGACAGAGTTCTCGCCAATGGGTGGTCGCGCATGGAGAATGCAGCCGCGGCCGAGCGATCGTTTGCGATGATCGAGATCGCCAAGATCGCGAACTATCGCTTCGACGACCTCGTCGCCGACGCCAACCCCATCGCCGCCGCCCGCTTCGGTCGGCTGACCGAGCACAGATAGCGAGATGCGTTGTTACACGAATGGATAGGCCTGGACGGGTTCAACGAACTGTCGGACCGGCAGGCGATGCATGCTCTGTTCGAGTGTTGCTCGTCGTCGATCTGGGCTCGACGGGTCGCCGGGTCTCGGCCGTTCTCGTCCCGAGATCAACTGCTGGACCGGGCAGATCGAGTGCTCGCCGAACTCCCGGAAGCGGAGATCGACCAGGCGCTCGACGGCCACCCCCGGATCGGCGGGCGGGCGGACAACAGCGCATCCCAGCGCGAGCAGGCGGCTGTCCAGAGTGCAGGATCGGATGTGCTGGCCGAGCTCGCCGAGGCCAATCGCAAGTACGAAGCACAGTTCGGGCACGTATACCTGGTGTGCGCCACCGGACGGTCGGCGACGGAGTTGCTCGCTATCCTCGAAGAGAGATTGGGGAACGACCCCGAGACCGAGCGACGGGTGCTGCGCGTGGAACTGGCCAAGATCAACAGAATTCGACTGAACCGGGTGTTGGGGCCGCAGCAGTGAGCGGGATCAGCACGCACGTTCTCGACGCGGTCGCCGGGGCTCCCGCGGTGGGGATACGGGTCGCGCTGTTCCATCCGGTGGACGGACAGATCGCGACGGCGGCCACCGACGCCGACGGACGGGTGCCGGAACTGGTACCCGGTCCGGTCGCTACCGGTACGTACCGCCTGTCCTTCGACACCGGCAGCTACTTCGACGTCCACGGCACGGCGACGTTCTATCCGGAAGTGTCCATCTCGTTCGCTGTGACCGACCCGGATGCGCACTACCACGTTCCATTGTTGTTGTCCCCGTTCGCCTATTCCACCTATCGCGGGAGCTGAGATGACCGACCTGAACGGCAAGATCATCCTCGGGGCAAACCAGTACGGCAAAGCCGAGAACCGAGTCGTCCGGATCTACCGTGATTCTCCGCGACACGAGATCCACGACATCAACGTCTCGAGCGCGCTGCGCGGCGACTTCTCACCCGCCCACCTCGTCGGCGATCAATCGAATGTTTTACCGACGGATACGCAGAAGCAGACGGCATACACGTACGCCAAGTCCAAGGGCCTGTTGCACATCGAGAGCTACGGGCTCGACCTTGCCCGGCATTACGTCGACGATGTCGAGCCCGTCGAGGGCGCCCGCATCGAGCTCGAGGAGTACGCCTGGCAGCGTGTTGTCGTCGACGGAGCCGAGCACGACCACACGTGGACGCGCAAGGGCGAGGAGATCCGCACGTCCGCGGTGACCGTCGAAGGCAAGGGCGAGTACCAGAAGACGTGGGTCGTCAGCGGTTTCAAGGAACTGATCATCCTCAAGTCCACCGGTTCGGAGTTCGCGGGCTTCCTCGAGGACGAGCTGACCGTGCTCGAACCGACCCATGACCGGGTGATGGCGACGTCTCTCACTGCGCAGTGGCGCTACACTCGCACCGACGTGGACTGGGACGGAGTCCACGCAGGCGTGAAGGCCGCGATGATCGAGCGGTTCGCCAACCTGCAGTCACTTGCACTGCAGCAGACGTTGTACGCGATGGGTGAGGCGGTACTGCAGAAGTATCCGTTCATCGCAGAGATTCGGATGTCGGCACCCAACAAGCATCATTTCCTCTACGACACAGCACGTTTCGGTGTCCCCAACGACAACGAGGTATTCAACGCCGACGATCGACCCTATGGTTTGATCCAGGCGACGGTCGAGCGCGAGGATGCCCCGGACGCCGGCAGTGCATGGCGCACCTACTCGGTGGTCGGCTGAGCACCGGTACCTACTGCAGAACCTGCTCGGCCCACTCGACGAGAGGGGCCATCTTCCGCCACGATTCACGGACCCGCGCAGCGGCTTTCGGTGTTTCGAGCCAGGCAGGCGAACCGAAATGCCTGCTGACGGTCAGGGTCTTGTGGCGGAGCAGTTCGATCCGCGGGTGGTCGGCGTCGTAACCTCGCGGTTTGGTCTTGAGCTGGTCGCCGCCGATCTCGAAGCCTGCTTTCTGCATCGCCGCAACGATGTTCTCGAGCTCGGTCCCGCGCACCTCGGTGTCGACGGCGTCCCGGAACCGGGCGATTCCGTCGGCGTCCGCGTGATAAAAGCCGCCCGCGACGAAAAGTCCGGCCGGGTCGATCTGAACGTAGTACCCCAGGGCCGAGCCCCGCGCGACGAACGCACCCTGGTGCGCTTTGTAGGGGGTCTTGTCCTTCGAGAATCGGACGTCGCGGTACGGCCGGAACATCTTCGCGGGACCGAACTCGGACTCGAGTTCGGCGAGAAGCGCCGTCATCGGTTCCTTCACCGAGTGTTGGTAGACGTCCTTGTGGGCGTTCCACCACACTTTGCTGTTGTCCGCTTCCAGGTCCTCGTAGAAGTCGAGAGCGGCGAAAGGGATCCCCGTGAAAGCCATGAGCCCGATTCTAGGTGTGCGGTTGCGCCACCGATTGCAGAGCCAGGTAGACGTCGACGCGGTCCGCAGTGGACGCCATATCGCGGCCGAGCAGTTCTTCGACGCGTTTGATCCGGTAGCGGACCGTGTTGAGATGGACGTGAAGCACGTCGGCTGTCCTGTTCCACGAACCGCCCTGGGCCAGGAACTCACGCAGGGTGTCGAGTAGTCCGGAGTCGCCGTCGTACCGAAGCACCGGACCGAGGACACGCTCGGCATAGTCGCGTCGGACACGGTCGGGAAGAATCGACACCAGCGAGACCGCCGAGTCCAGATCGCCCGCGGCGACGACAGCGACCTGTTTCTCGCTCGCCCTCGCCACGTCGGACGCGTGACGAGCGGATTGAACCGCACCTTCCAGTGCCGAGCCCGTCACCTCGGAGCTGACGCCGACGACGAGCCTGCTCCTCCCGATCCCGGCGGCCAGCCTGCGCAATCTCGTCCGGAGAACGGGCACGATGTCGACGGCTTTGGTTGTCACGATCCCCACGATGTCGCCGCGGCTTCCGCCACCGACGCATCCACCGCCGAAGGACGTCAGAGTGTCCGACAGAACGGTCCTGAGCAGTTCGTGCATGTCACCTCGACCGACGAAGACCGCACTGATCACGACGAGTGGTTGTTCGGGATCGACGCCGGCTTGGCGAAGCCGTACGAGCGTCTCCGATGTCGACCAGTCCTCTTCCAGCAATCGCACGGCCTGGTCGGCGATTTCGCGTCGCACGAGGCGGCCTTCCTCCCTGCGAGCGCGGTCGAGAGCAGCGATCGACGCGAGCTGACCGAAGGCGTCGGAGATCGCCGGACCGAAGGTCCGGTAGTCACCGGAGACGGCAAGGAACCAGCGCATCGCTCTGGTGGACAGCGCCGCACCGACACCGAAGATGCTGTGGACGCGGCCTCCTGCGAGGGTGACCGTCGCGGGCAGGCTGTCGGCGGACAGGGCGCAGCGGGTCAGCGCATCGACGTCCTCGTCGGAGAAGGGGGTCGCTTCGACGACGAGTCGACGCCCGGTCGCGGTGAAGATCGAGCACTGCATCCCGGTCTCGCGTGTGGTGTGGACGGCCAGCTCGTCGAGGGCACGGCCGTCGGCGACAGCCGTCAGGAGCTGTCGTTGTCGCATGAGCGAGGTGTTCAACGCGGCGATCCTGTCGCCCGACACCCGGTCGACGAGAAACTCCGTCAGATCGCCGAACGACACCGACGCCGGTACGGCGAGCAGGGGCAGTCCGTGCCGCTCGCACGCGTCGACGAGATCGACCGGAACGTGACCGAGCAACCCCTCACCGGCTGCCAATGCCACAGCGCCCGAGTCGAACACTGCCCGAACGAACGCGTCCGAATCCTCGGGCGCTCGGCGCCACACGAGTCCGGTGATGACCAACTCGCCGCCCGCGATGTAGCGAGACGGATCCGGTAGATCGGTCGTGAACGTCCACTTGACGGTTCGCTCGTACGCCTCCGTATCCGTGGTCAGCATGCGGATGCCAAATTCCGGAACCGCGAGCAGGTCTTTGACCTGCATGTTCACCTCCGATGTTCCCCGGCTTTGTAGGAACGGACAATAACCGCGGAGTGTTTCGGTCGCGTTTCGGTCGTATCGCATCAGTACGCCGCCGCCGTAACAGATGTTCACTAGAGTTCGCACATTGTCACTCCGCAGGCTCCGCTCCTGCGGAGCACAATGGTCACTCCGCAGGCTCCGCTCCTGCGGCACACGAAGGCGGTGACGGATGGACCTGGGAACGATTGCCGACGTGGTGATTCCGCGCATGCGGTCCGATGTTCCTCCCGGCCGCGACGACAGTGCGGTCATCGCCGGTGGAACCTGGTTGATGTCGGAGAAACAGGACCATCTGACGCGTCTGGTCGACATCACCGGTCTTGGTTGGCCGCCGCTAGTGGTGGACGACGCCGGATTGACCGTCGCGGCGACCTGCACGATCGAGACACTGGCGACGGCGACCTTCGAACGGGACTGGCCGGCGACGGTGTTGTTCGAGCAGTGTGCGACAGCATTGCTCGCGTCGTTCAAGATCTGGAAGGTCGCCACCGTCGGCGGCAACATCTGTCTCTCTCTACCCGCGGGTGCGATGATCTCACTTGCGACGGCTCTGGACGGCGTCACGACGGTCTGGGCCGACGACGGTTCCGAGTACACCGTCCCGGTGGTCGACTTGGTGACCGGGCCGCACGAGAACGCCCTGCGGGTGGGCGACGTGCTGCGCAGCGTTCGCTTCACCTCCGAGGCACTCTCCGCGACAACCGCGTTCCGGAAGATTGCTCTCTCTCCGCTCGGACGTTCCGCGGCGGTGGTCGTCGGGCGTCGCGATACCGACGAACAGTTCGTCGTCAGCGTGACGGCCGCGACGAGGCGCCCGTACGTACTCCGCTTTCCTGGGCTGCCGAGCCAGGACGAGCTGAGAGGAGCGCTCGCCGGGAGTATTCCCGACACTGCCTGGTACGACGACCCCCACGGAGCGCCGGATTGGCGCCGACACATCACCATCGGCTCGGCCGCGGAGATTCTGGAGGAACTGACGTGCTAGTCGGCATCAACGGCACACCCACCGAATGTTCCCCCCGCCCAGGGCAATGCCTGCGCACTCTGCTGCGTGATCATGCGCATTTCGAGGTCAAGAAGGGGTGCGACGCCGGGGACTGCGGCGCCTGTTCGGTTCTCGTCGACGGAGAGCCGGTGCATTCCTGCATTTTTCCGGCGTTTCGTGCCGCCGATCGGCAAGTGACCACGGTCGCGGGGCTGGGCACGCCCGAGGACCTGCATCCTGTCCAGCGACGATTCGTGGAGGCGGGAGGCTTCCAGTGCGGTTTCTGCACTGCGGGGATGGTGGTCACTGCGTCGACGCTCGACGATGAAACGGATCTGCCCCGCGACGATCTTGCGCAGAAGCTGAAGGGCAACCTGTGCCGCTGCACCGGGTATCGCAGTATCGCCGACGCGGTGCACGGCGTGGTGAACACCGAGAAGGTCACCGACGGTCCGTCGTCGGGTCGGTCGCTGTCTGCTCCTGCGGCAACGCGAATCGTCACGGGAACCGAGGACTACACACTGGACATCACGCCGGCCGGGCTCCTGCACGCCAGTGTTCTGGGCAGTCCGCATCCACACGCGAGAGTGGTGTCGATCGACACGTCGGTCGCCGAGGCACTACCCGGAGTCAGACTGGTCCTCACCTCCGCGGACAGCCCGGACCGGCTGTTCTCCACCGCCCGCCACGAACAACGGACGGACGACCCGGACGACACTCGCGTGATCGACACGGTGATGCGCTTCAAGGGGCAACGCGTCGCGGTGGTCGTCGGAGAGACCCTGGCCGATGCCGAAGCGGGATGCCGAGCGCTCGTGGTGGAGTACGAGGTACTGCCTGCGGTGTTCGATCCCGCAGCGGCGTCGCTTCCCGGGGCGCCGCTCGTACATGCGGACAAGGGCCAGGAGTCGCGGATCGCGGACCCGTCGCGCAATCTCGTTGCCGAATTGCACGGTGGCACCGGCGATGTGGACGCGGCCGTCGCCGATGCCGATGCCGTCGTCACCGGCCGATTCACCACACAGCGAATCCAGCACGTGCATCTCGAGACGCACGGCACGATCGGATGGATGGACGACTCCGGACGCCTGACGCTGCGGACGAGCACTCAGGTTCCGTTTTTGGTGCGCAACGAGATCTGCGAGATCTTCGGTCTTCGCCCCGACCGCGTCCGGGTGTTCACCGCCCGCGTCGGCGGTGGGTTCGGAGGGAAGCAGGAGTTGCTGACCGAGGACATCGTTGCGCTCGCAGTGTTGAGAACGGGCTCGCCCGTCCAGTTCGAGTTCACCCGTGGCGACGAGTTCACCGTCTCACCGTGCCGTCACCCGTTCCAGGTCGACGTCACGGTGGCGGGCACCGCCGACGGCGTCCTGACCGCGCTGGCGGTGGATGTGGTGACCGACGCAGGGGCGTATGGAAACCACTCCCCCGGCGTCATGTTCCACGGGTGCGGAGAATCGGTCGCCGTCTACCGATGCGCCAACAAGCGGGTCGACGCGAAGTCCGTCTACACCAACAACATTCCGTCCGGCGCGTTCCGCGGGTACGGGCTGGGACAGGTGATCTTCGCGGTCGAGTCCGCGATCGACGATCTGGCACGCGACCTGGACATCGATCCCTTCGAGTTCCGACGCCGCAATGTCGTGGTGCCGGGTGATCCCCTCGTGGCCGCGCACGTCGAGGGAGACGATCTGATGTTCGGCAGCTACGGCCTCGACCAGTGTCTCGACCTGGCAGAGCGCGCGTTGAGGGAGGGCAACGGTGTCGGTGCTCCACCGGGATGGAAGGTCGGCGAGGGAATGGCGATCGCGATGATCGCAACCATCCCGCCGCGTGGGCACTTCGCGGAGGTCACCGTATCGCTCGGCCGCGACGGAACCTACGAGATCGGCATCGGCACAGCAGAGTTCGGCAACGGGACGACGACGGTGCACACGCAGATCGCCGCGACGGAACTCGCCACGTCCCCCGACCGGATCGTTGTCCGGCAGTCCGACACCGATTCCGCGACATACGACACGGGTGCCTTCGGTTCGGCCGGGACCGTCGTGGCGGGCAAAGCGCTCCTGGCAGCGGTCCTGCTCCTCTCCGAGCGCATTCGCGGTGTTGCCGCGTCGGCGTTCGGCGTCGCGCCGGAGGCATGCATCCTCGGGCCGGAGGGTGTGCACTGCGAGGATCGCTTCATGTCCCTGCCCGACGTCCTCGCCGACGCGGGCGGAACACTGACCGCGTCGGGTGACAGTGGCGGGGTCCCCCGATCGTTGGCGTTCAACGTTCACGCCTTCCGCGTCGCAGTCGAGGAGAGCACCGGCACCGTCCGAATCCTGCAGTCGATCCAGAGCGCCGACGCAGGCACCGTCATGAATCCTCAACAGTGCCGTGGCCAGGTCGAAGGCGGCGTGGCTCAGGGCATCGGTTCGGCGTTGTACGAGGAGATCCAGACCGACGGCGCGGGGACGGTCGTCACCGATTCCATTCGCAGCTACCACGTCCCGCAGTTCGCCGACATACCTCCGACCGAGGTGTACTTCGCCGACACCTACGACCAGCTCGGCCCGTTCGGCGCCAAGTCGATGAGCGAATCACCGTACAACCCGGTCGCCCCGGCGCTGGCGAATGCGATCAAGGATGCCATCGGATCACGGCTTCATGCCCTTCCGCTCTCCTCGGATCGGGTGTGGCGCTCACTCGACGGCTGAGAACGGGGCGACTGGAAGACCTTCCAGTTCTTCGTCAGACGCCAGTAGAGGTAGGACACGAGGCCGATGGGAATGGGCAGGAACCACGTCGCGAATCGGAACACCAGAACAGCCGCAACGAGTTCCGCCTGCTGACCGGTGGACAACCCGACCCCGAGCACGGCGATCAACGCGGCCTCGGCGACCCCGAGGCCACCCGGCGTCGGGGCAACGAACGCTGCGAGCGACATCGCTCCGAACGCCACGAAGATTCTGTCCCACCCGATGTCGTCGTGACCCAGACCGGCCATCCGAACCGACACACCGAGCACTGTCGCGCCGAGTACCTGCGTCAACACCATCGTGGCGGTCAGTGACCTCCAGGACGTCCGGACTTCGGCGAGCAGATCGGCACGGAAGATGGCGATCTGCTCTTCCATGTCCCGAGGTTGGATTCTGGTGATGCGCTCGGCCACGGCACCGCGCATCCGTGTGAGCAGCCGACCGAGGGCGCGAGCGAACCGATCGCTGCTCAGGATGCATCCGATCGATGCGCAGATGGCCGTCACGACCACGCACGCGCCGACGGCAATCCACACCACCGACCCGGACACCGAGCCGAACACGACGAGTACGACGAGCGCGATCGCCATGACTCCGTAGCGCGAAAGATTGGTCCACAACCCCACGGCGAGAATGGAGGTCGTGCTCGCGGCGAGCGTGAACCCCCACGATCGATACATCGCGAACGTCAATCCGGTTGCGACGGTGCCGCCTTCGGGCACAGTGTTGGCGAGCGCCGACGACGCGGTTCGTGCTACCCCGGCACGCGGCAGGTCGAGCCCCGGGAGAGTGTAGGTCATGGGCTTGAACATCGATGCGAGGTAGACGAGGCCGAGACCGGAGACGACGAGAACGTGGGTGAGGGAGATGGACCCGATGGCGTCGGACACTGAACCGGAGTTACCGACGGTCCGGTAGAGGAGCCACATCACCAGTCCGACCACCCCGTACGACAGGACGGCGGAGACAACCTTGCGCACTCCAGAACGCGTCATCGGTCGTAGAACGTCTGCAGAATGATGGTGCTGCGGGTACGAACGTTCGCGGTAGCTCGAATGTCTTGGAGCAGTTGTTCGAGTGCACGCGGCGACGAGGTTCGCACCAACAGGACGTAGCTTTCCTCACCGGCGACCGAGTGACACGACTCGATCGCGGTGATGTGCCGAAGGCGGGCAGGCGCATCGTCGGGCTGCGCCGGATCGATCGGGGTGATCGCAACGAACGCAGACAGCGGCCGGCCCAACGCTTCCGAGTCGACCTGTGCGGTGTAGCCGCGAATGACTCGTCTCGATTCCAGACGGCGTACACGCGATTGCACCGCCGACACCGACAGGCTTGCCTTGTCGGCCAGAGTCGCGAGGGTCGCGCGGCCGTCTGCGACGAGTTCGTCGATGATCAACCGGTCGATCCGGTCGAGATTTTCGCTCACCTGCGCAATGTAGCCCAGAACGCCCGGTTTCGGCGGACTGGACTACCGGAAATCCGCACCGGGTGCGGGCTAGGATGTGTCCGTGTCGTCCTGGCCGGAGCGTGCTCGTGAACTTGCCGATTCGGTACTGTTCCCTGCCGCCGACTCCGTCGACGCCGACGGTGAGATCCCCTCCAGCCATTTCGAAATCTTGGCGGCGGAGGGCTTCTACGGGCTCGCATCCGACCGCGGTGAACCGCTGGGGTCGGACGAGTTGCCGCTCGTCGTCGAAACCCTCTGCGCCGGTTGCCTGGCAACCACCTTCACCTGGATGCAGCACAACGGCGTCGTCATGTCGCTCTCCCACTCGAGCAACACGTCGTTGCGCACACGGTATCTCGACGGCGTGATCGATGGATCCGTCAAGGCGGGTGTTGCCTTCGCAGGCGCGATACCGCGGCCGCCCAAGCTGTATGCGCGCCGAACCGACACCGGCTACGTGTTGGACGGGCACGCGCCGTTCGTCACGGGATGGGGCATAGTCGACATCCTTCAGGTATCCGCGCGCGACGAGTTCGACGATTCCATCGTGCACCTCGTCATCCCGGCCACGAATGCGGCCGGTATCGAGGTCGAACGCCTGACGCTGATCGCCGTCGACGCGAGCAACACGGTCCGGCTGCTGTTCGACGGCGTCGAGGTGGACGATTCTCAGGTCGTGTCCGTCGTGACGGACGAGGAGTTCCAGTCCGGACAGATCTACGGGTCGTATCTGAACGGGTGCATGGCGATGGGTGTCGCACGTCGCGCCATCACTCAGATGGACGATATCGGAACCGATACCTCATCGTTTCGCCGCTCTCATTCCCAGCGTCGCGCTGCATTCGACGACGCCCTCGCCGGCACGTACGACATGTTCGCGGCGCGGGCGGAAGCGTCGGAACTGGCGATGCGGGCGGCGGCTGCGCTGGTGACCGCCACCGGTTCGGGAGCAATCGTCGGGCACGGCACGCCGGAGCGGCTGGTGCGGGAGGCTACGTTCACCCTCGTCGGCGCGGGACGGCCCCAGATCAAAGCCGAACTACTCCGGACCTTGCAAGGCGACCCCGCAGGCAGGAGCGGACGGTGGCCGTCAGACGAAGAGTGGCGGTAGAGCGAACACCATCACTGTCGACCAGGCGACGTGAGTCAGCATCGGCGCCAGGATGCCGCCGGAGGAGCGGCGCTGGAGCGCCAGGACGAACCCCAGGGTGATGGCGGCGAACGCGAGCATCGGGTTGCCGCTGGCGAGGGTGACGACCGTGTAGACGAGCGTCGAGATCAGAACCGGCTTGCGGCGTCCGATGGCGGCGAAGAGTGCGCCACGAAAGAAGATCTCCTCGGCCACACCGTTCAGGAGCGTGATGAACACGATCAGGCCCATCGACCCCATCGTGGCGTGCGCCAACACGTTGGCGACGAAGTCCGCGAGGGGCGGAATCTGGCGAACGACGAGACCGCCGACGACGAACACACCGCCGGCAGCGAGACCAATGAGAATCGGTGTGATGATCGGCCGACGCATCGAGCCGTTGAACGTGATTCGCCCGAGGTGCAACGGGCCGGAGACGAATCCGCCGATGATCCACGTAGCCGCCAGCGCGATCGTCAGCGGGTAGAAGGCGTTGTCCCCCGGGCTCACCGACAGCGACACACCGAGAAGAACTGCTCCGACGACGAGTGTGATGCCGACGACGATGCGTCGGCGAAGGAAAGCGCGATCGGACTGCCGGTGATCACGGTCGACCTTGTCCACGAGCGCGGACTTCATCACGTCGACCACCGTGGTCTGCCACGTCGCCATCAAGCCTCCTCGTCCCCGCCGTGTTCGTCGTTCGATCCCCCGCGCACGCGTCGTATCACCGATCTCGCGCGTTCCGAAACACCACCGACCACGTCGAGGTTGGTGCGCACCACCGCTGCCACCGGCCACGAGTAGAGCATCTTGCGTGCACCGAGGGCTTCGAGCAAGCTCCACGTCTCGTCGGAGGATGCTGCGACGCCGTAGCGGCGGATGCCGATTGCGTCGCCGCCACTCCAGACCGCGTCGGTGTGCGCGAGCCGGAGCGGATCCTTGGATGCACGAACTCCCGGCGGCTCACCGACGGTGCCGAGAACGCTGCGGCGCATCGCTTCGTCGATCGTGGTCCGCCCGCCCTCCTTCTCTCCGACGAGATCGACGATTCGACTTTCGGTCGCCGTCATCGTGTTGTGAAGGGAATGAACGAGGTCCTCGGCCAGAGCGTCGGGGACGGGGATGATCTTGCCGATCACGCGACCTGCGAGGCCGGTGGGGACGCCGGGAGCGGACACCCCGATCCGCGTCAGGCCGGCGGCGTCGACGTACGCGAACAGTAAGTCTCGGTAGGGCACGACGTCGGGCCCCCCGATGTCGTACGCACCCGCGGGCACCTCCTGCCTGGAGGCCAGCAGGTAGAACAGAACGTCGTCGACGGCGATGGGCTGCACGGGCCGGTTCAGCCAGCTCGGTAGCGGCAGCACCAGCAGTCGGTCGGCGAGATAGCGGAGCATTTCGTAGGACGTCGAGCCTGCGCCGAGGACGATGGCGGCCTTGAGCCACACCACCTCCACGCCGTCGACGTCGAGTGCTTCGCCGACGTCGGCGCGGCTGCCGAGATGCTCGGACAGCGCTTCACCTTCCGGAGCGAAACCACCGAGATAGACGATTCTCCTGACACCGGCCGCTGCCGCCGCTTCGGCGAACTGCCCCGCCGAGCGCAGGTCCTGGGCTCGGTAGTCCTCCTGGCCGATCGCGTGCACCAGGTAGTACGCGGTATCGATGTCTCCGGCAGCCTCGAACGCGTCGGCCAGCGAGCTCGTGTCGCCTGCATCGAGCGCCACCGTCTCCACCTCGTGTCGCCAGTCGAAGCGATCGAGGCTGTCCGGCCGACGTGACGCGGCCACGACGGTGTCGCCGTCGTCGAGCAACGCGGCGACCAGACGCGAACCGATGTAACCACTTGCCCCCGTCACGAGAACTCTCATGCTCGCCAAGGCTAACCGGCTCGCGAGAGTTGTGCCGAAGGTGTGCTCGGCGCCGCACTGCCGGGCGCGGTGTGCGTTGGTGGACAGAGGTGGTGTGGCATTGTTTGACACATGGCGTTGGTGCTCGCAGGCGTGCGGCTTCCCGATCCTGCCGGCGGCCTCGTCGCTGCGAGGATCGGACTCGACGTGGTGCGGTACGGGGTGCGGTGGACCCGGGACACTGCCGTCTTCGCACTGGGGCTTCCCGGCCGGATCGAGGCGCTTCTCGACGAGGTGACGGCACTGATGGCCCGAATCGACGCCGTCGTCGACGCTGCCGAGCTTGTCGTCGCCGAGGCCGCGACGACCACCCGTTCGGCGGAAGGTGTGGTCGACTCTGCGTCCAAGGCGTCGGTGACGGCACTGCAGCTGGTCGAACTGTTCGACCCGATAGCGCAGCGCTCCGCGCCGTTCGCGAAGAAGTTCGTCGACCACCTCGACGAGAACGAAGTCGATGCGGCCATCGCCATGGTCGACCAACTCCCCGGGCTCGTCGAGCACATGGAAGCCGTCATACCCATCCTGGCCACCCTCGATTCCGTCGCACCGGAGATCCACGAATTGCTCGGCGTGACAAAGGATGTCCGTCGCGCAGTGATCGGGATACCCGGGTTCAAGTTCTTCCGCAACCGAGGCCAGGATCGACTCGACGAAGAGGAAGGCCGCGACTGAGCGTCCGCGGCCCTCCTCGACTCGATCACTCCGGGACTACTTGACGAACGCGAACTCGTCACCACCGTGGTACTTCGCGAGGGTCTCGGAGATGGAGCGCCTGGACGGCGGGTGAAACGCGTATGCCTGCAACGCAGCTGCGAGGTACCCGATGTCGGGCGAGGTGATGAATCCGATTCCGCCGAGGGATTCCATCGCCGTCGAACTCGCCCGAACCAGCGCATCCCGAATAGCTATGCGGCAGAACAGCAGTCGCGCGGAGATGTCCTGGCCTCGCTCACCGTCGTCGACGGCACGTGCCACGCTCTCGATCGCCGCGATGCTGTTCTCGATCTCCGCCGCGGCTCGGGTGTAACCCTCGTAGTCACCCTTGTCCTGCGCAAGCATCTTCTCCAACAGCATCGTCGCCGCCCCGAGGTAGTTGGCGCTGATCAACATCCCGAACCACAGGTACCCGGTCATCTCGTGGACACCGTCCGGGTCGTCGTCGCTGTTGAGCAGCACCAGATCCGCCGGTACCTCGACATCGCGGAGAACGACCTCGTCGCTCTGCGAGCCTTCGAGGAACGGTGTCTCCCAGAACTTCGTGACGGACACTCCGTCGAGCGACGCGGGGATCAAGGCAACTGCGCGTTCGCCGTCCTTCGCGCCGACACCTTCGACCTCGACGCTGGCCGTCAACAGATCCATCGAACCGGACAGGCTGCAGGGCTTCTTGCTTCCGTTGATCACGTACACGTCGCCCACCCGCTTCGCCTTCATCGTGGGAATGAAGACGCTGCCCCCCGGGGTGCCTTCCGAGAACCCCGACGCGATCACGGCCTTCTGCTCGATGAGCGATTTCATCAGCGCACGATCTTCTTCGCTGGCTCCCGTGGCGAACTCGTTGAGCGACGCGATCGACAGATGGTGCATGGTCGTCGCCGCTCCGAGCGACGGAGATCTCGATCCGATCGCCCGCTGTGCGCGCACGGCGTCGAGCGCGGAGGCGCCGCTGCCGCCCAGCTCCGTGGGAACGATGAGCGAGGTGCCGCCGAACTCCTTGAATTTGGCGATTGCTTCGCCGTCCCTGCTTTCGAGGTCTTTCAGTGGCGTGCGGTCCAGATAATCCAGTAAACCCGGAATGTATTGTTCCAGAATTTCACGTTCTCGAACCATCAATGCAGTCATGACTCTCCCTAACAATTTGAAATTCGCATGGCAGACAAAGGTGAATCGAATTCGCAACCTCGTGCTCACTACCCACCGTTCTACCAGGCAAAACATCCAAGAGTAGGTAAACTTCCCCCCTTTTCGAAACTGGGCGATGAGTTTGTTATGGCCTCCCACCTGGAGTAATAAAAATTTGTTTGATTCGAACCAATCCTGCCCATCCCATGGAGCCGAATCACTTCTCGAATTCGCGACCATCGTTCGACGACCGACTCCAAACCCACCCTGTGTCAGGAGAACCTGCAGCGATGACCGTCAACCGATTGATCAAACGACTCGACGGCGACGACCGAGTCGACCTCCTCCGCGCCGTGCGCGAATCCGACGTGAGCCCGTACTTCCGCGTCATGGAGTCCGCCACCGCGCCCATCGTCCAGGTGGAAGGCAAGGACAAGATCATGCTGGGCTCCAACAACTACCTGGGGCTCGCCGACCATCCGGACATCACGCAGGGCGCGCAGGACGCACTCGACACCTTCGGCTCGGCCATCACCGGCAGCCGACTGCTCAACGGCACCATGGACATACACCTCGAGCTCGAGAACGAGATCAAGGAATGGCACGGCACCGAGGACGCGATGGTGTTCACCACCGGTTACCAGACGAACCTCGGGACCATCGCCGCCGTCGTGGGCAAGGGCGACGTGATCGTGGTCGACTCCGCCGCACATGCGTCCATCCGCGACGGAAGCCAATTGTCCGGAGCAACCATCCGCAAGTTCGCTCACAACGACATGGCCGACCTCGAACTCCAACTGCAGGGACCCGTCGTCGGCGACGGCGCCGTCCTGGTCATCGTCGACGGCCTGTACTCGATGGAAGGTGACGTGGCGCCTCTGGACCAGGTGACCGCTCTGTGCACGAAGTACGGTGCCGCGTTGATGGTCGACGAGGCCCACAGCCTCGGTATCTACGGCGAAAGTCTCACCGGCGCTGCGGAATTGTTCGGCACCGCAGGCGACACCGATATCAGAATGGCATCTCTGTCCAAGAGCCCCAGCTCCACCGGGGGCTTCATCGCAGGATCCCACGATCTCCTCGACAGTCTTCGTATACACGCGAGAGCATTCCTGTTCACGACATCGGGTGTGCCCGCCGCAGTCGGCGCGTCCCTCGCGTCGATCAAGCTGATCAGGAGCGAGGAAGGACGTCAGCGAGCGCGTCGAGTGTTGGAACACGCCGAAGCCTTGCGCAGTGGACTCGCTGCCGAAGGACTCGACGTCGGCGCCAGGTCCCCGATACCGGGAGGAGACACCGCGTCACCGATCGTCTCGCTGCACATCGGGGACGACCTGTCCGCCATGAATCTCTGGCGCCAACTGTTCGACAAGGGAGTATTCACCTCGGCGGCCCTGCATCCTGCCGTTCCCCGCAACGGTGCGCTGCTCCGACTCTGCGTGATGGCCTCCCACACCGACGAACAGATCCGAACCGCCATCGCCACCATCGCGGAGACGGTCGCGGAGTTGCCCTCGTGACCCTTCGCATTGCCGTCACGGGCGCAACGAGCGATTTCGCCGCGGCGATCCTGCCTGCCCTGCTCGCCGACGACGACGTCGACTCCGTCGTCGGGATCGCTCGGCGTCCGCTCCGCATGCAGCATCCCAAACTCGAATCGGTACGTGCCGACATAAGGTCACCCGGACTCGAAGAGATTCTTCGAGGCAGCGACGTCGTCATCCATCTGGCCTTCGTCGTCGAAGAATTACGCGACAAGACCGAGACACACGACATCAACCAACGCGGCTCACGGAACGTTCTCGATTCCGCGTACGCCGCAGGGGTGGGCAGGCTCGTGATCGCCTCGAGTATCAATGCGTACGGTGCGGACATTCACGACGAGCCCCTCGACGAAAGTCACTACCCCGCCGGCGATCCCGACAGGTACTACTTTCACGACAAGGCGGAGGTGGAGCACTACGCGGAGTGGTGGCTCCGCCGCCACCCCGGCGAGATGGCGGTATCCATGTTGCGACCGACATACATCATCGGTCCGGACTTCGCCAACGACGGCATCGATCAATTCACCGGCCGGGTCGGTGCGTTCCCACAGGCGGACCGGGCCAGCTACCAGTTCCTGCACCAGAACGACCTCGCCGACGCCTTCCACCGCGCCGCCAAGCAGGACCTGATCGGCCCCTACAACGTCGGTCCCCGCGACTGGACGCCGGTCCGCGAACTCGCACGTATGCAGGGCCAGATCCTGTTCGACGTACCCGAGAAACCCGCCGTGGCGGCCGCGAATCTTGCGTTCCGACTCGGACTCACCCCGTTCTCCGGCCAGTGGGTCACTGCGGGCGAGCCCGTCGTCGACTCCACTGCGTTGAGCGAGAAGACCGGCTGGACACCCACTCTCACCTCGCACGAGTGCGCCGCCGTCATGGTTCTGCTGCAGGGCAAGCCGATTCTCGGCGCCGAGCATGCGCTGACAAGCCACGACGCCTGCGAGGCCGCACTGGAACCGGCGTCGAGGTTCGTCGGAACCGTGGGCGGTGAGCACGTGTCGATCACGACACCCTCGGGTCGGCTTCACGTCGAACTGCACCGAAGCTCGGCCCAGGGTCCGACGGTTGTCGTGCCCGTGCGCCCTGGACTGCATGCCCGCTACCTCACACCCGTAGGCCAGGAACTGGCGCACGCCGGCGTCACGACCATCCTGCTCGACCTACCGGGTCACGGGCTCAGCACGGGGCCGCGAGGACGCGTCACTGCTGCGGAATTCGACGACGCCGTCGCCGATGCAGCCGACTACGCGCGACTGACCTTCGGATCGGCCGTCACCGTCGTCGACATCGGCGATCACGCGCCCCCGCCGAAGCAGACATTGCGCGGACTCCGGCGGCACCACCCCGTCAATCCGGCCGATGGACTACTTCCCCGTCGTGTCCGCGCGCACACACTCCGGGGGCGTACCAAGACCAGGACGACCACCGCGACATCCGTCGCCGAGGTCATCGATCTCGTCGGTGGAGCAGCCGAACCCACCAGCTCACGCGCCCACTCGTCGGCGCGGTAGATCCGGCGGCTCCGCTCGCCTTCCGCGACGACAGTGCCTCGCGTGCATCGGCGTCCGCGGCTGCGCGGTTCTGCTTCCACTGCGCCACCCAGTCCTCGACGTCGACCGGGCCGATCGGCACCAGAGGCGGCGACGGCATCCGGATCCACGCCACGACACGCGCATTGAGGTCCTGCAACGCTTCTCGAACCGACGACTCCTGACGCAGCTCGATCAACGTGACCGGAAGTTTCTCGATCTCCTTGCGTAACTGCAGAGACTCGGGCAGCAACGCGTCCGTCGACAGGTTCTCCCGCTTCAAGAACCCTTTCACCCACCACAGATCGTCGTGAGCCGAACTGGGCAACGGCTTACCCGCCCCCTCGAGATTCTCGAACTCGCCCCGCTCCTGCGCCTCGCGAATCTGCCGGTCCACGAAGGACTCGAACGTCACCCCTGGCTTCTTCCGTTCCACCACTGCTGCACCGCCGTTCCACCGCTGGACATCCTCACTGCCGGAAACGCCCGTATTCCGCTAGGGTACTCACGTCGATCCAGGCCGGCGCCGTCGTCGACCTCAGGGGGATCGTTCACTTCGGACCACGGGGAGTCTCATGAAGTTCGCTCGAGTTGCACGAACAACGGTGACAGCTGTCATCGCCGTCTCGGCGCTGGCTGTCGCCACGGGCACTGCCCACGCAGAGCCTGCACCACTGGTGACGGGCACCGACCAGGGCATCGCCTACAGCACCACCACCACCGAGGACGGCAAAGCCGTGACGACGATCCTCGACACCGGATCCTTCCGACTCGACGCGACCTCGGAGACCGTCGAGGTCCTCGACGCCGCCGGCACGTCCGTCGCGACGATCCCCCTCGCCTACCGCGTCGGCGACCAGGAGTTCTCCATCGCGCCTCTCATCGGCGTCGACGACCGTGAACTGACCCTCACGCCCGAGACCGATCCAGCGTTCGCCACCCCGGTGGCGCGCTCGGTCCTGCCTGTCACCGACGTGAACTCGCAGGGGCGCTTCCTCGACGAGCTGAACAAGGCATCGTTCGGCGCCGGAGTCAGTGCCGCCATCGGTGCCGGAATCGGTCTGGTCATCGGTTGCGTCGTCGGGGTGTTCGTCGGGTGCATCCCCGGTGTCCTCATCGGTGCCGCCGCAGGTGGAGTGATCGGCCTGATCAACACCGGAGGTTACCCTCTGCAGTCGGCCGCGTTCGACTACTTCACCGGCAGGCCCTGAGCCGCGACCGATACACCGATTCGACAACCGAAGGGCCCCACAGGACTTGAAGTCCGTGGGGCCCTTCGTCGTGTGTCAGCTGATCGACTCGGGGTGCGCCACTCCGTTCGAGGTGGCCGCGTCCTCGTCCTGGTTGTCACTGCTTGCCAGGTTGTCGCTACCTGCCAGTTTGTTCTTGCCGTCGAGGTTGTTGAGCAGACCGGTGACGTTGACGCCCGAGCTTTCCAACGTCTCGATGACGCCCGCGATGACCTGCGGGCTGATGCCGAGCAGTGAACCGATGGATCCCTTCGCGCCGTCGGCGCCGCCGATGATCGAGATGCGGTCGATGTCGCCCACCGGCTTCGCCGCTGCCGCCGTCGCCTCGACGAGAGCAGCCAGCACGTCGGGGAGCGTGAGCAACCGAGCAGCCTGCGGCGTGTAGGAATTGAGCGCCTCGGCGATCTGACGCTTGCCAGCCGCTTCCGCTTCCAGCTTGGCCCGCAGACCGTCGGCCTCTGCTTGCTGCTCGGCGCGCAGCGCATCCGCTGCGACCTTGCGACCTTCCGCCTCTGCTTCCAGTTTCGCCCGCAGACCGTCGGCGTCGGCTTGCTGCTCCGAACGCACGGCATCTGCGACGAGTTTGCGCGAGTCCGCTTGTGCCGCTCCTGACTGACGCGCCGATTCGGCCTGCGCTTCCGCGCGGAGAATTGCGGCTCGCCGCTCACCTTCGGCCCGCGCGATCGCGGCCTGGCGTTCGGCTTCGGCGGGGGCGATGACGTCCGCCTGCAGTGCTGCTTCCGATTGCTGCGAGCGACGACGTTCCACTTCGGTGCGCGCCTCGACCCGGGCGGCTTCGGCTTGCTCCCGCGCAATGCCGACGGCTTTCGCCGCGGTGGCCTGGGCAAGTGGTCCCGCCTGGTCCGCCTCGGCGTTCTCCGCTTCGGTCTGCGCACGGAGGCGTGCCAACTCGACGTCACGACGCTGATTCGCGGTCGCGATGGCCGTGTCCGCCTCGGCCTGCGCCACCGAACCTTCCTGGCGTGCCTTGGCCGAACGAATCTGAGCGTCGCGCTCGGCATCCGCGGTTCCGACCGCTGCGTCACGCTTGACCTCGGCGATTCGACGTTGTCCGAGAGATTCGAGATAGCCGTTCTTGTCGGAGATCCCGGCGATCTTGATGACGTCGACTTCCATGCCGATGCGCGCGAGGTCGTTCCCTGCCTCGTCGATGACGCTGCGCGCCAACGTGTCGCGGTTGGAGTTCAGGTCCTCGACGGTCATCGTCGCGGTGATCCCTCGTAGGCTACCGGCGAGGATGTCGTTGATCTGACGCTGCAGTTCCGTCAGGTCGGACGTCAGGAAGCGTTGCACCGCAGTCTGAACCGCTTCGTCGGCCGAGCCGATACGCACCAGGCCCACTGCTTCGACGTTGACCGGGACACCGTCGTTGGACAGTGCGTTCTGCAGGTTGATGCTGATGTTGAACGGTTCGAGGGACATGATGTCCACTCGTTCGATGCCCGGCACCTTGAATCGGGCACCACCGCGCACCACCTTGGGCTTGCCTCGACCGGTGAACACCGCGACCTCGTTGGGCGGAACCTTGATGTAGTTCTTGACGTACACCGTCGGCAGCACGACGAAGACGATCAGCGCGACGATCGCCGCGATCACGATTGTTGTCAGCATGTATCAGTACCCCTCACGAACTCTGCTTGTAGTCGAAAGCCCCCACCGTGCAGGTCTTTCCGATCATCGACCGCCCACGACGTCGTCGACGGCAACGACGTGGAGGTAGGTGTCGTCCACATCGGCGATGTAGACGGTGACGCCTCGCGGGAGTGCGACCTTGCCCGAACTGACAGCCCGTGCGCCGACGCGATTGCCTTCACCGTCCGCGAACGACACCTCGCCCCATCCGTCCGCCGTGACGTCCAGCGTGACGGTGCCGAGCAGCCCGATGTACGATGCTCGCCCGATGTGCGAATTGTCCTGCTGCCGAAGCATGTACGGAATCAATAGCCCTCGCGTCACGATCACGAGACCCGCCGCCACCGCGATGCCGACGAGCGCTGCAATCGGGTCGGGCAGTTCGGTGAGCGCCGAGATCCATCCGGCCGCGCCGAAACCGAACAGCGCCGTCGCGATCGTCGTCAGCGACAGGAACGGCACACCGTCGCCGTGACTGTCACCGAGATCCGAGACCTCGCCGACGGTGAACGTTCCCGCCAGCCCGACGACGCCCACGACGAAACACACGATGAACACGGTCAACAATTGAAGAACTCCACTCCCCGAGTCGGTCCAACGAATAGTAAAGGGAATCCGGCCGTAACGGGGGAATCGGTCTCGTATCGTGATCTGACGGCGGCGGGTGGCCCCACATGGATACAACACCGCCGTGTGTTCACAATCGTCATGACGGTTGTGAACACACGGCGGTGTTGTGAGAAGAACGGGCAGCGGCCGACGTGGCCTCGGTGAGTGGTCAGCCGTACTCGGCGACGAGACGATCGAACTCGTCGCGGTCCACCAGCTGGGGCTCACCGATGGCGAAGGCCTGCGCGTACTTGCTGGCCAAGTGGTAATCCCGGCCGAGTGGGCCCCGCTCACCGTCCTCGTCGTCGCGCTGAATGCTGGAACCCGGCGGTACTTCGTTCTGCAAGCCGTTCGTCTTCTCACCGAGACGAGCGTCGAGCTTTGCGGAAATCTTCTGCATGATCTCTTGGTCGTCGGTCATCGGTACCCCGTACCCATGAGAGGACGGTCCTACACCTGTGATTGTTTGTCGGTACCACGGGGCATCATGGTGGGATGGCCGGCAAGAGAACCAACGCGCACCAGGTCGACCCGGCGCTGGCCAAGTTCTCTCCCGCCACACAGGAGTGGTTCACCGGCGCGTTCGACGCCCCCACGGCCGCGCAGGCGGGTGCCTGGGAGGCTATTTCCAGTGGTCGGCACACTCTTGTCGTCGCTCCGACCGGCTCGGGTAAGACCCTGTCCGCGTTCCTGTGGTCCATCGATCAGCTCACGGTCCGTGACGTGCCTGCGGAGCGCAAGACGACGGTTCTGTACATCTCGCCGCTCAAGGCATTGGCCGTCGACGTGGAGAGAAACCTCCGCGCGCCGCTCGTCGGGGTGACACAGACGGCCAAACGGCTGGGCCTCGAGCCACCGGACATCTCGGTCGGAGTCCGCTCCGGTGACACCAGTCAGGCAGATCGTCGGGCCATGCTGAAGACTCCGCCGGACATATTGATCACGACCCCCGAGTCTCTGTTCCTGATGCTCACCTCCGCGGCCAGAGAATCTCTCGACTCGGTCGAGACGGTCATCGTCGACGAGGTCCATGCAGTCGCCGGCAGCAAGCGTGGCTCGCACCTCGCGTTGTCCCTGGAGCGTCTGGATCTGCTGCTCGGCACACCCGCGCAGCGGATCGGGCTGTCGGCGACGGTGCGGCCCCACGAGGAGGTCGGACGGTTCCTCACCGGCGCCGCCCCCATCGAGATCGTTGCTCCCCCGTCACCGAAGACGTTCGATCTCACGGTTCAGGTCCCGGTCGAGGACATGACGGAACTAGGTGTCGTGGAGACAGCGGAAGGTGATGCCTCGGCTGCGCCGCAGCACGGATCGATCTGGCCGCACGTCGAGGAGAAGGTCGTGGACTTGGTTCTCGACCACAAGTCGTGCATCGTGTTCGCCAATTCCCGACGCCTGGCCGAGCGTCTCACCGCTCGCCTCAACGAGATCTATGCCGACCGTCTCGGCGACGGGGTCGACAGCGCCCACGGCCCCGCGTCTCTCGTCGGTAGCTCCAGCGACGTGGGCCACGGTGCCGAACCGCTGCTGGCACGTGCGCATCACGGCAGCGTGAGCAAAGATCAGCGCGCCCTCATCGAGGACGATCTGAAGACCGGACGCCTGCGGTGCGTCGTGGCGACCAGCAGCCTCGAGCTCGGAATCGACATGGGCGCGGTGGATCTGGTCATCCAGGTCGAAGCACCGCCCTCGGTCGCGAGCGGTCTGCAGCGCGTGGGGCGTGCGGGTCACCAGGTGGGTGAAATCTCCAAGGGAGTGCTGTTCCCCAAGCACCGAACCGACTTGATTCATTGTGCGGTGATCGTCGAGCGGATGACGACGGGCAAGATCGAGGCACTGTTCGTTCCCGCGAATCCGCTGGACATTCTGGCGCAGCAGACGGTGGCGGCGTGCGCGCTCGAGCCCATCGATGCACACGACTGGTACGACGCGGTGCGTCGGACCGGGAGCTTCGCCACTCTGCCCCGGTCTGCGTACGAGTCGACCCTCGACCTGTTGTCCGGTCGGTACCCGTCGGACGAGTTCGCCGAGCTTCGCCCTCGCCTCGTGTGGGACCGTGACGCGAACACGCTGACGGGCAGGCCCGGCGCGCAACGCCTCGCCGTCACCTCCGGTGGCTCCATCCCGGACCGCGGCTTGTTCACGGTGTACATGGTGGGCGAGAAGGCGTCGCGTGTCGGCGAACTCGACGAGGAGATGGTGTACGAATCCCGTGTCGGGGACGTCTTCGCGCTCGGTGCGACCAGTTGGCGGATAGAAGAGATCACTCACGACCGGGTCCTCGTCAGCCCTGCATACGGTCAACCCGGACGACTGCCGTTCTGGCACGGCGACGGACTCGGGCGTCCCGCCGAGCTGGGCCGCGCCCTGGGCGAGTTCCTGCGTAGTACGTCCGAGCGAGAAAATCTCGAACAGCGTCTCGCCGGTGACGGCCTCGACCCCAACGCCGTGACCAATCTCGTTGCATTGCTGGACGATCAGAAGGAAGCGACCGGGCAGTTGCCCACCGACCGAACAATGATCGTGGAGCGGTTCCGGGACGAGCTCGGAGACTGGCGTCTGGTGCTGCACTCGACCTACGGGCAGCAAGTGCACGCACCGTGGGCACTGGCGATCGGAGCACGGCTGATCGAGAGATACGGAATCGACGCGGCACCCACTGCGTCCGACGACGGCATCATCGTCCGGCTCCCCGACACCGAGGACACGCCGCCCGGCGCGGATCTGTTCGTGTTCGAGAAAGACGAGATCGCCGACGTCGTCACCGAACAGGTCGGTGGATCGGCGCTCTTCGCATCACGCTTTCGCGAATGCGCCGCTCGTGCACTGTTGCTGCCGCGTCGCAATCCCGGCAAGCGCGCACCGCTGTGGCAGCAACGGCAACGTTCGGCGCAACTGCTCGATGTGGCGCGGAAGTACCCGACGTTCCCCATTCTGCTCGAGACGGTCCGTGAGTGCCTGCAAGATGTCTACGATCTGCCCGCGCTCGAGGACATTCTCGCGCAGATCGGACGGCGTCAGATTCGCATCGTCGAGATCGAGACCCCGACCCCGTCTCCGTTCGCGAATTCGTTGCTGTTCAACTATGTCGGGGCGTTCATGTACGAGGGCGACAGCCCCCTCGCGGAACGCCGTGCCCAAGCCCTGTCCCTCGACTCGACGCTGCTCGCGGAACTGCTCGGACGTGTGGAGCTGCGCGAGCTCCTCGATCAGGCCGTCATCGAGACGACGGAACTGGAGCTGCAACGCCTCGCCGAGGACCGTCGTGCCAAGGACATCGAGGGTGTCGCAGACCTCCTCAGGATGCTCGGGCCGCTGACCACCGACGAGGTGGCTGCCCGAACGAACGGCGAGGAATCGCCGATGTGGTTGGCAGAGTTGGTCTCCGCGAAGCGCGCCATGGAGGTCACGTTCGCCGGCACGTCCTGGTGGGTGGCCATCGAGGACGCCAGCAGGCTGCGCGACGCACTCGGTGTGCCCCTTCCCATCGGGACGCCCGCCGCGTTCATCGAACCGGTCGACGACCCCCTGACCGACCTGGTCAGCCGGTACGCGCGCACCCACGGACCGTTCTCGGTGGACGACCTCGCCGAGAGGTTCGGCCTCGGAATCGCTGTCGCGCGAGCATCTCTGGCGGGGCTCGCCGCCGACAAACGGATCATCGAAGGTGAATTCCGTCCAGACCGAGCAGGATCGGAGTGGTGCGACGCCGAAGTCCTGCGCCGCCTGCGGCGGCGGTCCCTCGCCGCGGCGCGCCAGGAAGTGGAGCCCGTCGCCACCGCCACCCTCGGCCGTTTCCTCCCTGCGTGGCAGCACGTGCAGAGCAGGCAGCTCTCCGGAATCGACGGAGTCGCGGCGGTCGTCGAGCAGCTTGCCGGAGTGCCCATTCCAGCCTCCGCGTGGGAGTCGCTGGTGCTGTCCTCCCGTGTACGGGACTACTCGCCCGCAATGCTCGACGAGTTGACCTCGACCGGTGAGGTTCTGTGGTCCGGCCACGGGTCCATCACGTCCAAGGACGGATGGGTATGCCTGCACATGGCGGACACCGCTCCCCTGACCTTGGCTCCTCCTGCGGAATCGGATCTCTCCGAACTACAGATCTCGATACTCGACGCCGTCGCTGCCGGTGGCGCTTACTTCTTCCGGCAACTCTCCGACACCGTCGGAAGCACGGACGACGACAGTCTGCATGCAGCGCTGTGGGAGTTGGTGTGGGCGGGCCGAATCGGCAACGACACGTTCGCGCCGCTGCGGGCACTGCTGAACTCGACGACGCGAGCAGCCCCCAGCCATCGCTCCCCGCGGAGGACCCCACGGCTGCGGTCGTACCGACGGTTCGAGCGGCCGTCGTTACCGACCCGCACCGGTCCGCCCACTGCGGGCGGCAGGTGGTCACGCGTCCCCGAGATCGAACCCGATGCGACCATTCGCGCGCACGCCACCGCGGACGTACTGCTCGAGCGATACGGCGTCGTCACGCGAGGTGCGGTCATGAACGAAGGTGTGCCCGGGGGATTCGCGACGATGTACAAGGTGCTGACCACCTTCGAGGACTCCGGACGTAGCAGGCGCGGTTACTTCGTGGACACCCTCGGTGGTGCTCAGTTCTCCACATCCGAGGTGGTGGACCGACTGCGCAGTTACGAGGAGCGAGAGAAGACAGGCGCGCTGGTGCTCGCCGCCTGCGATCCTGCCAACCCGTACGGCGCGGCGCTGACGTGGCCCAAACGCGACACGGGCGAAGATGGACCGGGACATCGACCGGGTCGCAAGGCAGGCGCGCTGGTCGTTCTGCACGAGGGCGAGCTCGCGTTGTACGTGGAGCGCGGCGGCAAAACCGTTCTCACCTTCTCCGACGACGATGCGGTGACGGCTGCTGCCGCCGGTGCGCTCGCCGAGGTCGTCAAGCGCGGCGGGGTCGACAAATTGCTCGTCGAACGCGTCGACGGGCAAGAAATTCACGGCACCGGCTTCTCCCGAATGCTGACGGACGCAGGATTCTCCGCCACCCCTCGCGGCCTACGGTTGAGGAACTGACGTGCCCGAAGGCGACACCGTGTACCGCTCGGCCAACAGACTGCGCACCGCACTGGAAGGCAAGGAACTCACCGGCTGCGACATCCGTGTTCCGCGTTACGCCACAGTCGATTTCACCGGCCAGACCGTGCACTCGGTGCAGTCGCGAGGTAAGCACCTGCTGATCGGGGTAGACGATCATTGGATCCACAGTCACCTCAAGATGGAAGGAACCTGGCAGGTCTACGAATCGGGCCAGCGGTGGCGTCGTCCGGCGTTTCAAGCTCGGATCATCCTGACCACGGACACGTCGCAGGCCGTCGGCTTCGAGCTGGGTGTGCTCGACATCGTCGAGGACGCGAACGACGCCGTCGGGTACCTCGGCCCGGATCTCCTGGGGCCGGACTGGGACGCGGCACTGGCCGTACGAAATCTGGAATCGGATCCCGAACGCCCCATCGGTCTCGCTCTCCTCGATCAACGCAACCTTGCCGGGCTCGGCAAC
This sequence comes from Rhodococcus sp. RS1C4, assembly GCF_002258225.1. Lineage (NCBI taxonomy): Bacteria > Bacillati > Actinomycetota > Actinomycetes > Mycobacteriales > Nocardiaceae > Rhodococcus > Rhodococcus sp. RS1C4. The sequence continues at coordinate 197,889 of NZ_NOXZ01000050.1, forward strand.
GTCTACCGCAACGAGATCTGTTTCCTTCGCGGCGTCGATCCGCGCACACCGGTGAAGGACGCAGGGAGCATAGCCAAATTCGTCGACCTCTCCTTCCGCACCATCATGGCGAACAAAGACCGCAACCAGCGAGTCACCACCGGTGACCGCCGAGCGGGGCGCCACTTCTGGGTGTACGGACGAGAGAACAAGCCCTGCAGACGATGCAGCACCACCGTCGAATTCGGGTTGTTGGGAGACAATCCGCTCGAGGAACGCCAGATCTATTCGTGCCCGTATTGCCAGCCTCGTCCCAGCTGATCCACAGGTTCGACTCTCACCATCGAGTCATGATCTTCCTGGCAATTCTCACCCTGACCGTGATGGCGGTGTCCGGTGCCGTGGCATCCCGTGCGCCCCGGAGCCTCGTTCGGACCCCGGAGCGACGGTGAGCGTCACTTCGTCAGTGGCTGTACCGGCTCCAGGATTTCCTGGCGCGCCTCGGGAGCTACGACGCGCAGGGCGTCGGCCGATTCGTCGTCGGGCTGCATCTGAGACTTGACCTCGGCTTCGACGCGAGCGGTGTAGGTCTCCACCTCACGGTCCACGGTTGCGTCGTCCCAACCGAGGATGGGTGCGACGAGTGCCGCGACCTGACCGGCGCAGTTGACGCCGCGGTGCGAGTACTCGATGGATATGCGCGTTCGCCGAGACAGGATGTCCTCGAGGTGAAGTGCCCCCTCGGCTGCCGCAGCGTACACGGCCTCGACCTGGAGGTAACTGGGCGCGTCGGTGATCGGCTGCAGCAGTTCCGGCTTGTCCTTGGCCAGTTCGAGCACCTCGTCGATCAAAGAGCCGTAGCGGTCCAGCAGATGCGTCACCCGGTACGGGTGGAGTCCGTACATCTCCGCGAGGTGATGGGTCTGGTTGACGAGCGCGAAGTATCCGTCGGCGCCGACCAGCGGCACCTTCTCGGTGATCGACGACGCGACCCGCGCCGGAATGTCGTCGGCGGCGAGGTCGACGGCATCCTCCGCCATGACGCGATACGTCGTGTACTTTCCGCCCGCGATCGCGACGAGTCCGGGCGCGACGCGCGCGACCGCATGCTCACGGGACAGTTTCGAGGTCTCGTCGCTCTCCCCTGCCAGCAGCGGACGAAGTCCGGCGTAGACACCGTCGATGTCCTCGTGCGTCAACGGAGTGACCAACACCGAGTTGACTTCACCGAGGATGTAGTCGATGTCCGCTTTGGTTGCTGCCGGGTGCGCCAGATCCAGCTTCCAGTCCGTGTCCGTCGTCCCGATGATCCAGTGTGCACCCCACGGAATGATGAACAGCACGGACTTCTCCGTGCGCAGAATGATCGCGGCCTCGCTGACGATGCGGTCGCGCGGAACCACGATGTGCACGCCTTTCGACGCGCGCACGCGGAAGCGTCCTCGCTGCGAGGACAACGCCTGGATCTCGTCGGTCCACACACCGGTGGCGTTGATGACGACGTGGCCACGCACCTCCGTCGTCGCACCGTTCTCCGAATCGCGCACGCGCACACCGGACACTCGGTCGGCTTCACGCAGGAAGCCGACGACCTGGGTGGACGTACGCACGACGGCGCCGTAGTGAGCTGCGGTGCGCGCGACGCTCATGGTGTGGCGTGCGTCGTCGACGACGGTGTCGTAGTAGCGAATCCCACCGATCAAGGACTTGCGCTTCATGCCGGGAGCCATCCGCAACGCACCGGAACGAGTCAGATGCTTCTGCGCCGGAACGGATTTGGCGCCGCCCATGGTGTCGTAGAGGAAGATTCCGGCCGCGATGTACGGGCGTTCCCACACGCGATGTGTCAACGGAAAGAGAAATTTCAGCGGCTTCACCAAATGCGGCGCGAGCGTCGACAGCGACAGCTCACGCTCGTGCAGCGCCTCGCGCACCAGGCCGAACTCGAGCTGCTCGAGGTAGCGAAGGCCACCGTGGAACATCTTCGACGATCGACTCGACGTGCCCGACGCGAAGTCGCGTGCCTCGACGAGCGCTACCTTCAGGCCGCGCGTCGCGGCGTCGAGTGCAGCGCCCGCGCCGACGACTCCACCGCCGACCACGACCACGTCGAACTGTTCCGAACCGAGAGCCTGCCACGCGTCTTCACGTGCCTGCGGACCAAGGAAGGTGGTGTTCGATCGGTTGCTCAAGAGCTCGCTCCCCACGTGGATGGTTCGTTTGTCCGTCTGTCGGCGCCGAATCAAGGCTACCGTTCGAGGCGAGTACCCGCCCTGTGCATCGCACCTACGTAAGGAGAGACGTGACCTCCGACACCTTCATCGCTTCGATCGACCAAGGAACGACCTCGAGCCGGTGCATCATCTTCGGCCACGACGGGAAGCCCGTGGGGTCGGCACAGAAGGAGCACGAGCAGATCTTCCCCCGGGCGGGCTGGGTCGAACACGACGCCGAGGAGATCTGGGTCAACGTACGCGAGGTGGTCGGCGCGGCGCTCGGCAACGCCGACGTCAAAGCAGAGAACATCGCCGCGGTCGGCATCACCAATCAGCGTGAGACGACTCTGGTGTGGGACCGCGCGACGGGAAAGCCGGTGTACAACGCGATCGTGTGGCAGGACACTCGAACCGACGAGCTGTGCACCCGGTTGGCCGGTGACGAGGGAACGGACCGATATCAACACATCACCGGACTCCCCCTCTCCACGTACTTCGCCGGGCCGAAGGTTCGGTGGATCCTGGACAACGTCGACGGCGTCCGTGAGCGCGCCGAGGCCGGTGAGTTGTGCTTCGGCACGATGGATTCCTGGGTCCTGTGGAACCTGACCGGAGGCACCGACGGCGGAATCCACGTCACCGACGTCACCAACGCCTCACGCACGTTGCTGATGGACCTCGAGACGTTGCAGTGGCGCGAGGACATCTGCGCAGACTTCGACATTCCCGTCTCGATGCTCCCGGAGATCCGCACCTCGTCGGAGATCTACGGCGAGGTACGCCCGAAAGGAGTGCTTGCCGGAGTACCGATCGCCGGCATCCTCGGCGACCAGCAAGCCGCCACGTTCGGCCAGGCGTGCCTCGAGCCCGGTGAAGCGAAGAACACCTACGGAACCGGAAATTTCCTACTGCTCAACACCGGAACCACGCCCGTGCGCAGCGAGCACGGACTTCTCACCACCGTCTGTTACAAGCTGGGAGACAAGGACACCGTCTACGCGTTGGAGGGTTCCGTGGCCGTCACCGGCTCGCTCGTCCAGTGGCTACGTGACAACCTCGGAATCATCAAGAACGCGAAGGACATCGAAGACCTGGCGGGCACCGTCGACGACAACGGCGGCGTCTACTTCGTGCCTGCGTTCTCCGGGCTGTTCGCGCCGCGCTGGCGCCCCGACGCCCGCGGCGTGATCTCGGGACTGACCAGATTCGCCAACAAGGGCCACATCGCACGAGCAGCATTGGAAGCCACAGCGTTTCAGACCAGGGAAGTGATCGACGCGATGCGCGCCGATTCCGACGTGGAACTGACCACGCTCAAGGTCGACGGCGGGATGGTCGTCAACGAACTGCTGATGCAGTTCCAGTCGGACATACTCGGCGTTCCCGTCGTGCGCCCCGTCGTCAACGAAACCACCGCACTGGGTGCGGCATACGCTGCCGGGCTCGCCGTCGACTACTGGAGTGGCGAGGACGACATCCGCGCCAACTGGTCGGACGACAAGACGTGGGAGCCCGACCTCGACCCCACCGTTCGTGACGAGATGTACGCCCGGTGGAATCGAGCGGTCGAGCGCACCTACGACAGCGCGTGAGCCGACGCCAACCTGCGCACGGCCTCGTGTAGAACGTCGGGTTCGGCGCTGGCGAAGCACAACCGCATGGCGCCTTCGTACACCCTGTCGTCCGCGAAGGCTCTACCCGGGACGAACGCGACGCCGTGATCGAGCGCTCGCGGAAGCAGAGCCGTCGCGTCGGTACCGTCGTTCAGCGTCGCCCACACGAACATGCCGCCGTCCGCAGGCGACACCGACATGGCGTCACCGAACGTGGTGGTGAGAGCACGATGCAACGCGGCTGCGCGGCTGCCGTACTCGGCCCTCAACGTGTCCAGGTGCGCGGTCAACCACGGTGAGTCGCTGAGGAGCCGTGCCGCAATCTGCTGCGTCATCGACGATCCGCACAGGTCCGCGCCCTGCTTGAGCAGCTCGACGGCGTCGCACAGGGGTTTCGGCGCGACCAACCACCCCACCCGCAGCGCGGGCGCCAGAATTTTCGACGCGCTCGACAGTCTGATGACGCGGTCCGAGTGCGACGCGATCGGTGCCGGAGGCTGTGCGTCGAACCAGATCTCCCCGTACGGGTCGTCCTCGAGAATCCAGAAGCCGTACCGTTCGGCCAGTTCGGCGAGTGCGCGTCGGCGATCGGCCGACATCGTCACTCCCCGCGGGTTGTGGAAGTTGCTGACGGTATGGACGAGGGCCGGCCGAAGCCCTTCTGCCAGCAGCCGTTCCAACGCTGTGACGTCCATGCCCTCGTTGTCGATCGGAACCGCACGGACGTCGGCGCCGGCAATCGAGAAGACCTGCAGGGCACCGGTGTAGGCGGGTTCGTCCACGACGACGACTGCCCCCGGGTCGACCACTGCTTGCGCGACCAGCGTCAGAGCCTGCTGCGAACCGTGCGTCACGACGACCTCGGACGCGTCGATTCTGCGTCCGATCGCGGCCGATTCGCGGGCGGCAACGATGTCTCGGAGCCCGCGAACGCCGGAGGTCTCGCCGTACTGGACCGACGCAGTCTCGGCCAAAACGTAGTGCGCGGCGTCGCGAATCCGTTGCAGCGGAATCAATTCCGTGGCCGGTAGCCCGCCCGCCATGCTGATCACGTCACCTCGCGCGGTGAGCGCGAGAAGATCACGAATGGCGGAACTGTGCACGGTGTCGAGTCGGCGTGCCAGGGTCGGAAGGGTAGAAGTCATGAGATCTCCCCGTGTCGGATGCGTCTGAAAGAACCCGAGGATCGACTGGGGTGTGGAGGAGCCGGATGGTGGTCGGCTCCTCCACTATGTCATGACAAATCAAAATATGAAATGCGGATCTCACATTTCGAGACAGCAGCTAGTCCAGGTCGTCGTGCCGCATGAGCTGACGAGCAGCTTCGGTGATCGATCCGGTCAGCGACGGGTACACCGAGAACGTCGCAGCGAGATCGCCCACGGACAGGTTGTTCTGCACGGCCATCGCGATCGGCAGGATCAGTTCCGATGCCGTCGGGGCGACGACGACGCCGCCGATGACCACACCCGTCGCGGGGCGGCAGAAGATCTTGACGAAACCACGCTTGAGGCCGGACATCTTGGCCCGCGGATTGGTTGCCAGGGGAAGCATGACGGTCCGGGCCGGCACCTCACCCTTGTCGATCGAGGACTGACTGACGCCCACCGACGCGATCTCGGGACGCGTGAACACCGCCGAGGCAACGGTTTTCAGCTTGATCGGCGTGACGCCCTCACCGAGAGCGTGGTACATCGCGATGCGGCCCTGCATCGCCGCGACCGAGGCCAGAGGCAGCAATCCGGTGCAGTCGCCTGCGGCGTAGATACCGGCCACGGACGTACGAGAGACGCGGTCGACGCGCAGGTAACCACCCTTGTCGAGCTCGATCCCCACGTTCTCCAGCCCCAGCCCGGAGGTGTTGGGAACCGAACCGACCGTCATCAGAGCGTGGGATCCCTCGACCGTGCGTCCGTCGGCCAGTTTCACGATGACACCGTTGTCGGTGCGCTCCACCGAATCCGCGCGGGCATGCTTGACGAGGGTGACGCCCCTCTCGTTGAACGCGTCCTCGAGCACCAGCGCTGCATCCTCGTCCTCGTGCGGCAACACACGATCACGGCTGGACACGGCGGTGACCTTCACGCCCATCTCCGTGTACGCCGAGACGAACTCGGCACCGGTCACACCGGAGCCGACGACGATGAGGTGCTCGGGAAGTGCATCGAGATCGTAGAGCTGACGCCAATTGAGAATGCGCTCACCGTCGGGCTCGGCGCCCTTCAGGATGCGCGGGCTCGCCCCCGTCGAGATGAGTACGACGTCGGCGTCGAGGATCCGCTCGGACCCGTCGGCGAGCGTCGCGCGAATCTGATGCGCGGCCATTCCCACCTTCGAGTCGATCAGCTCACCTCGACCCGAGATGAGCTCGACGCCCACCGATCGCACACGGGCGGCGATGTCCGCGGACTGCGCCTGCGCGAGCGACTTCACACGCTCGTGGATCTGCGGCAGAGCGATCGCCGCCTGCGACGGGTCGAGGGCGATGCCGAGATCGCTCGCGCGCCGCATCTCCGTTCTGATGCCGGTCGACGCTATGAAGGTCTTCGACGGCACACAGTCCCACAGAACACACGCACCACCGATCCCGTCGGCGTCGACGAGCGTCACCGTTCCCCCGTGCTGCGCCGCCACCAGTGCTGCCTCGTACCCAGCGGGTCCGCCACCGATGATCACGATCCGCGTCGTCATTGATCCTCTTTCTGAAGATTGGGGGAGCCTCGTTGCTGACATCGAGGCTATTCCAGTGACGCGCGTCATGCAGTGGTAAGGATTACTTCACTTCGCCTCGACCAGCACGAATGCCACGATCCGGGGTCGGCCCGCGACCGACCGCACGCCGACGGTTTAGGCTGGCCGACGTGCCAATCTATGCCGCCTACGGATCGAACATGCATCCGGAGCAGATGTTGCAGCGTTGCCCTCACTCCCCGCTGTCCGGAACAGGATGGTTGCATGGGTGGCGCCTGACGTTCGGTGGCGGCGATATCGGCTGGGAAGGTGCGCTGGCCACCGTTGCACCCGATGCAGACGAGAAGGTCTTCGTCGTGCTCTACGACGTGTCGGACGAGGACGAGCAGAGCCTGGACCGGTGGGAAGGCTCGGAGCTCGGCATCCACCGCAAGGTTCGCTTGCGTGTCGACACCGCGGACGGGCCGGTGCTCGCGTGGCTCTATGTGCTGGACGCCTACGAGGGAGGCCTGCCGTCCGCGCGCTACCTCGGGGTCATGGCCGAGGCAGCGGAGATCGCCGGGGCGCCCGCCGAGTACGTCCGAGACCTCCGCACGCGCAACAGCCGGAACGTCGGCCCCGGCACCCCCTAGCTCACGTCAGTGGGGGTCGAGGGCGATACCGGTCAGTACCTTGACGCCCACCCCGAGAGCGCGCTCGTCCAGGTCGAACGTCGGCTGGTGAATGTCGAGCTGGGGTCCGGAGCCGGACCACACTCCCAGCCTGGCCATGGCACCCGGAATATCTTCCAGATACCAGGAGAAATCCTCGCCTCCGCCGGATTGAGGCGTGTCCGCGAGCGCCGTCGGCCCGAGCCTGCGGATGGCGTTCTCGAACGTTCGCGTCACCTCGGGTCCGTTGACCACGGGCGGAACCCCGCGCCGGTAGTTCAGTTCGAATCGGACGCCCGTCGGGGCGAGCAAGCCCGCGACGATTTCCGTCACCAGTGGCTCGAGAAGTGCCCAGGTCTCGTGATCGCCGGTACGGACGGTTCCGGTGAGCATGCCTGTCTGCGGGATCGCGTTCGGTGCCTGACCCGCGACAACTGCGCCCCACACCATCACCGTGCTGGTCCGCGGGTCGATCCGCCTGCTGAGCATGCCGGGCAAGCCGGTGATCACGGTTCCGAGTGCGTGCACCAGATCCGCCGTCAGATGCGGGCGGGACGTATGACCGCCCGGGGAGTCCAGGCGTAGTTCGACGGTGTCGGCCGCGGACGTGATGGCGCCGACGCGCACTCCCACCTTGCCGACCTCGAGCCTCGGGTCGCAGTGCAGTGCGAAGATCTTGGACACACCGTCGAGACCGCCGGCGGCGACCACGTCGAGGGCACCACCGGGCATGACTTCCTCGGCGGGCTGGAAAATGAGCCTGATCCCGAACGGCAGGTCCGGCAGCGACGCCAACGCCAGCGCCGTGCCGAGAAGTACCGTCGTGTGGGCGTCGTGTCCGCAGGCGTGGGACACACCGGGGACCGTCGAGCTGTACGACGCGCCCGTGAATTCCTGCAGCGGCAACGCATCCATGTCCGCGCGCAGCGCGACGCGAGGGCCGCTGGGTCCGATGTCGCACGTCAGTCCCGTTCCGCCCGGCAACAATTTCGGGCTCAGGCCGGCGGCTTCGAGTTTCTGGACGACGAACGCAGTGGTGGCGAACTCCTGGCGAGCGAGCTCGGGGTTGGCGTGAATGTGACGACGCCACTCCGACAGCTCGTCGGTGTGGTCGAGGATCCATTTGTCGACGAGGGCGAACCGATCGTCGGTCGACGCGATCGTCATCTGCTCGCCCGCGCTTCCGCGCCGTCGAGCAGGCGATCGCGCACAGCCGGGTCCTGTGCCGCGCGCACTGCTGTTCGCGCGAGCAACCGCGCTCCGTCGAGCACCGCGGTATCCGCCGACTCGGTGATGCAGGCTGCCGCGAACTCCGGTTGATGCGTCACCGCACCTGCCGAATCCAAGCCTATGACCGGGTGGATCCCCGGCAGAACGTTCGTCACATTTCCCATGTCGGTGCTGCCCAGTGGGCGGAATCCTTCCAGTTCGGGTGCCAATGGTGAACGACCGATCGCTTCGGCCTCGCGCCGGAACTGCGCGACCAGCCACGGGTCGGGGGTCAGTTCCTCGTACGTCGGTGACACGGTGCGGATCTCGTGAGTACAGCCTGTGGCGACAGCCCCCGCTTCGAAGCAGCCGAACGCTTTGCGCGTCAGAGCCGCAAGCGATTCCGACGACGTCGCCCGCAGGTAGTACAGAAGCTCGGCATGGCCGGGAACGATGTTGGGCGCCAGCCCACCGTCGCCGACGATCCCGTGCAGTTGCTGTCCCGGCGACAGGTGTTGGCGCAGATGACCGACGGCGACCTGCGCGACGGTGACGGCGTCACCGGCGTTGATTCCCCACTCCGGGGCAGCCGACGCGTGTGCCGCGCGCCCGGTGTACGTCACCGCGACGTCCGACAACGCCAACGATGTCGCCCCGACGATGTCGAACGGGCCGGGATGCACCATCAGCGCCGCACCGACACCGTCGAAGACCCCGCGTTCGAGCATCAGCACCTTGCCGCCGCCGCTCTCCTCGGCGGGAGTGCCGAGAAGACGCACGGTGATGCCGAGGCTGTCGGCGAGCGGGGCAAGAGCCACCGCTGCACCCGCGGCGGCTGCGGCGATGATGTTGTGTCCGCACGCATGGCCGATCTCCGGGAGTGCGTCGTACTCCGCGCAGATGCCGATGACCAAATCTCCGCTACCGAACGTCGCCGTGAATGCGGTGGGAAGATCGGCCACACCGCGTTCGATCTCGAAATCGTGGGCGGCGAGTAGATCGGTCAGTTTGGCGACACTTCGATGCTCCTCGAACGCGAGCTCGGGCTCGGAATGAATCGAGTGCGACAGCGCGAGCAGCTCTGGTGCGGCGCGGTGGACACCGCTGTCGGTCTCATCGATCACCGCACCAGTCTGTCACTACTGGTTTCCGAAGCTGAAGTTGCTCTCACCGGTCGGAATGTTCAACGCTGCGAGGACGTCGGCGTGGATCCCTGCCTTGATCCCCGCCAGGTTCTTCCCCCGCGTGCTCGTCGACGCGGCGGCCCGCTCGACAGCAGCGACCAGCACCTGATCCTCGTCGACGGCGGCGTCGGCGATCCCCGCCGCGACCGCGTCCGCACCTCCGTAGCGGCGTCCTGTCGTCATGGCCTCGACCGCGGTCTGCTTCGGCAACCGGCCGTTGACGAGGGCGGACATGCCCACCGTGAACGGCATGTTCAGGTTCACCTCCGGAAGGCAGTAGAACCCTCGGTCGGCCCGCACGATCCGAAAATCGTGCGCGGTGGCCAACATGGCACCTGCGCCGAACGCATGGCCCTGCACCGCGGCGATCGTCGTCATCGGAAAGGTCAACAGCCGTGTGTAGAGCGTGTGGACGCGGTCGAGGTAGGACGTGATCTTGTCGAGGTTGGCGAACAGCCAGTCGGTGTCGAGTCCGTTGGTGAAGAACTTGCCGGTCGCCGTCGTCACCAGCGCCGCCAGGCCTTCCGCGGCCTCCACCTCGTCGAGCAGTGCGTGCACACGGTCGATCCAGTCGGGATGGAAGCGGTTCTCGTTGTTCTCGGGACCGTCCTGGTCGCCGAGGAAGAGAATGTGGACGTCACCGTTGCGCTCGAGATATGGCATGCGGCAATCCTACCCATCGGTAACATGCGATGGTCCAAGAACCACGGGACACCCATCTCCTAGGGTGGTCAACCGTGGGAACTTCTGACTCGAACTCCAGCACTGCAGACCCGACGGTCGACCCGGCCGGTGCCGCCGCCGGCGCTGCGCAGGCCATCGCCGACGCGACCGGTGTCGCCTCGCACTCGGTCGCGATCGTGCTCGGCTCCGGGTGGCAGGCCGCAGCCGACCGATTCGGCGCACCGACCGCCACGGTGTCGATGAGCGACCTCCCCGGGTTCGCCCCGCCGTCGGCGTCCGGGCACTCGGGCACCATCACATCCGTGAAGGTCGGAGACACCGACACCCTGCTGCTGCAGGGACGCACCCATGCGTACGAGGGCCACGAGCTCCGCCGTGTAGTCCACCCGATTCGCACGGCCATCGCGACGGGTGTCGGCACGGTGGTTCTCACCAACGCCGCGGGCGGAATCCGCGAGGGCATGAGCGTCGGACAGCCCGTGCTGATCTCCGATCACCTGAATCTGACGGCGCGATCCCCACTGATCGGGGCAGAGTTCGTCGACCTCGTCGATGCCTACTCGCCCGAGCTGCGTGCCCTGGCCCAGGACATCGATCCGACCTTGGAGGAGGGTGTCTACGCGGGCCTGCCAGGGCCGCACTACGAGACTCCTGCCGAGATCAGGATGCTGCGAGCGCTCGGTGCGGACCTGGTCGGTATGTCGACGGTGCACGAGACCATCGCCGCACGTGCGCTGGGCGCCCGTGTCCTCGGCGTGTCCCTCGTGACCAACCTTGCAGCCGGAATGACCGGCGAGCACCTCGATCACAAGGAAGTACTGGAAGCCGGGAAGGCGTCGGCGGAGCGGATGGGCGAGCTGCTGCACCGCCTGGTCGGCGCACTGTGACCTCCGACCTTCAGGCGCAGGTCGCGGCGTGGATCGCCGCCGATCCCGACCCTGCCACCCGAGAAGAGCTGGCCGAGCTCCCGGAAAGCGAACTCGCGGAACGATTCTCGGCACCACTGAGTTTCGGCACTGCAGGACTGCGAGGCGCAGTGCGTGCAGGCCCCAACGGCATGAACGTCGCGGTCGTCACCCGCACGTCCGCCGGAATCGCAGCGTGGCTGCACAAGCAGAAGCTCGACGGAAGCACGGTCGTCGTCGGCCGCGATGCGCGACACGGTTCCGATGCCTTCGCAACGGCAGCCGCCGAGGTTTTCGCAGCACAGGGCTTCGACGTCGTCCTGCTCCCCCGACCACTGCCGACACCCGTCCTCGCGTTCGCCGTGCGAGCCCTGAACGCCGAGTTGGGCGTCCAGATCACGGCGTCGCACAATCCCGCCGCGGACAACGGATACAAGGTGTACCTCGGTGGAGGCGCGCAGTTGGTTCCGCCCGCAGACAAAGAGATCGAGGCGGAGATCGCCGCAGTCGGTCCCGCCGCCGACGTCCCACGAACCATCGTCTTCTCCGGTGGCTCCGACGTCACCGCACGCTACCTCGACACGATTGCGCCCCTGGCACGTTCGACCGAACGCGGCATCCGCATCGCACTGACGCCGATGCACGGCGTCGGCGGCGAGGTCGCGGTCGCAGCGTTACGCAGCGCCGGATTCCGCGACATCTCATTCGTGACAAGCCAATTCGACCCAGACCCCGAGTTTCCGACGGTGGACTTCCCCAACCCGGAGGAGCCTGGCGCCGCCGACGCCGTGCTCGCGCTGGCCCACGAGATCGAGGCAGATCTGGCGATCGCGTTGGATCCGGACGCGGATCGCTGCGCGATCGGTGTCCCGGGCCTCGACGGGTGGCGCATGCTCAGCGGTGACGAGACCGGTGCACTGCTCGCGGAGCACATCCTGAGCAACGCACCTCCGAACTCGTTGGTGGCCAACACCATCGTCTCCTCGCAGTTGCTGTCGAAACTTGCACCGGCCCGGGGTGCGCGCTACGCACGAACCCTCACCGGATTCAAGTGGCTCGTCCGTGCGGGTGACGGCCTGGTGTACGCCTACGAGGAAGCGATCGGGCACTGCGTCGACCCACAGTCGGTCAACGACAAGGACGGAATCTCCGCTGCCGTGATGCTGGCAGATCTCGTTGCGACGCTGAAGCAGAACGGACGCACGCTCCTGGACGCTCTCGACGATCTCGCCGTCGAGTTCGGAGTGCACGCGGGCGCACAGGTGTCCAAGCGAGTCGAGGACACCGATCGGATCACCCGGATGATGGCGGATCTGAGGCACGCTCCACCGACCGACTTGGGCCCTCGCCCACTCACCGTCACGGATTATCTGCAGAATGCAGGCGCGCTGCGCACCGACGCGGTGGAGCTCGCCGGACAAGGCGTACGCATCATCGTCAGGCCGTCCGGGACGGAGCCCAAGGTGAAGGCGTACCTCGAGGTCGTCGAACCCGTGGACTCCCGCGAGGGACTGGCGGATGCACGAGTCCGGGCGCAGGCGACGCTCGACGAACTGAGGGCCTTCGCGCAGGACCTGTGACCTAGAACAGTGCGGTCTGGACGGCGGGAAGGTCGGACGTGTAGTCCCCGAACCTGATTCGGCGCCCTTTCAGCGCGTGCAGATCCACCACGTACAACGTCTCGTCGGCGGCGTCTCGTCCCGTGGTCGACGTGGTGATGTCCACGATGGCCGTTTGACCGATGCAGGCATTCACGGTGAATCCGTGCGGGCCGCTCGTGAGGTCGCCGGGGTAGGCGAGCCGGTTGCCGGAGGCAAGGTCGCGGAACCCTGCCACCTCCCAGGATTCGGTGACGACGCGATACCCGGGGTCGTCGGACACCGGAGCGAGGTCCTCGCGCACCGTCGTCGCCAGTGACGCCGTCGCAGCACCCAACCGTGCAGTGTCGACGGGGAGGGCCAGGGCCGCGGCCTTCGCCGACGACCGGACGGCTTGGCGTACCTGGAGTCGCTCGGTGACGCGATCTTCGAGCACCCGTACGATCTTGCCGTCGTCGGCCCGCGCCACGTACTCGGCGCAGACCGCTCCCTGCTCGGCGAGCCTGCCCCATTTCCTGGTATCCGCTGCGGTACCGACCTTGTGCACTCCGCCCGCGAACGTCGCGATGTACAACCAATGCGGTTGCATCACATGAGGTTCGAGATCCTTCGACACGAATCCTCCGCGGTGGACGGTGTGCACGAACCGGAACGGATCCTTCGACTCGCACTCCTCGCACTGACTACCGCTGTCCACGGGACGTTGATCGGGGCACGGTACATATCCGGGCGCCGCCCCGAACGCCACACGCCCGGTGCACCAGCGCTGGGCACCGAGCGCGTGGAACCCGAGATGCCCGCCGCGCAGATCGACCGTTCTCACCTCACGCGACTCGACGTCCAGCACACGCAACCGAGGGTCACCCTCCTGCGCGGGCCAGGTGACCCCGAGGACCAGCGAGACGCTCAGCGTGGACCGAACTGACGGTCACCGGCGTCGCCGAGCCCGGGAACGATGAAGGCATCCTCGTTCAGACCGTCGTCGATGCTCGCGGCGACCAGTCGCACCGGCAGTCCCGACGCCTCCAACGCCGCCACGCCCTCCGGTGCGGCAACGACGCAGATGCACGTCACATCCGCTGCACCCCGCTCGACGAGCAATTCGATCGTGTGAACCATGGACCCGCCGGTCGCCAGCATGGGATCGAGCACGTACACGGGCGTCGTCGACAGGTCGTCGGGCAGCGATTCCATGTACGGCACCGGCTGGTGCGTCTGCTCGTCACGCGCCATCCCGACGAAGCCGACGCGGGACTGCGGGATGAGACCGCTCGCTTTCTCGACCATTCCGAGTCCTGCGCGAAGGACGGGAACCAGCAGTGGCGGCTTGCTCAGCCGAGTGCCACTGGTGACGGCGACCGGAGTCTTGACGTCGAACGTCTCGATCGCCGCGTCGCGGGTGGCTTCGTAGACCAACATGTGGGTGAGTTGGCGAAGGGCGGAGCGGAAGGTTGCGTTGTCGCTGCGCTCGTCGCGCATCCTCGTGAGCAGTGCTGCGGCCAGTGGATGTTCGACCACGTGAGTTTCCATGGATCCAAGGATAATTGTGGGAACCGATCGGCCCTCGGTTGCGTCGAAGATAAATGTAGGGATTTCCCTGCGCGGATCGAGCGGCTCGAGCAACCTGGGGGAACCGGTGACGGAGATTTCGGCAGTGGCAGCGGGGATACACGCGTTCTCGTCGACGGCGGGGTCCATGGCGGCCGAGGTCGCCGTCGCGGCCGCCGCCACGGCCGCGACGGGCCCGGCCGTGCTCGCGCCGGTGTTCGGCGCAATCGGGACGGAATTTCTCGCCGCGTTCACCGCGGTGCACACTGCCCACACCGCTGCGGTGTCCCGGCTGGCCGGCACCGTCGCGAGCATCGGGGTTGCTGCGTCCGCGTCGGCCGCCGGGTACGACACCACCGATGCGTCGACGGCTGCGAGCCTGGCGTGATCGATGTGCTGGCGAAACCGATCACGGATCTGCTGGGCGGATTCGGGTCGGGAATCATTCCCGCAGGTGGTCCGGCGGATGTACTGAGATCGTCGTCTCGGGCACTCGACTCCGTGCAGAGCATCGGGCGATCCGCCATCGGAGAACTGGCTGCTACGTGGAGTGGTCCGGCCGCGACGGCGGCGCTGGACCTCGCCGGACAGGTGCAGACGAGCGCGATCGGGTTGTCCGAGCACGGTGACGAGATCGCGGCCGTCGTGGACCGCGCATGCGACAAGGTACAAGCCGGCCTTGTCGAGTTCCACGGCATCCTGCAGTCCTTCGTCACGGTGGCCACCACTGCCGCACCCGTGCTGTTCACTCCGGCCGGGTCGACAATGCTGATCGGTGCGGCAATCGATCATCTGCAGCGGGCGCTCGCCGTCGTCGCACGTGTGCGAGCCGAGCTCGCCGGCCACGCAGCGGAGATCGGCGCGTACGCGGCGCCACCGCCGGTTCCCGAGCCCGCCGGGGCTGCTCCCACCGCCGCCTCCCCTGCCCCGGACCCGGACAGGACCGTGACGGCCGCGGCGCCTGGATCCGATCCGGGAAGCCAGTTCGGTCAGAACTTCCTTCGCACGGTGTCCGCGTCGGCACCCTCGATGCCCGACGCACCGTCCTCGCTCCTCTCACCGTCCTCGGGTCCGGCCGCATCGCCTCCCCCGTCGGGCATGTCGATGTACACCGGAACTCCGGACCGCACGACAGCCGACACCGGCGCGCCCGGCCGCGGCGTTCAGGTCGCTCTGCCCGACGGCAGCGTCGCGACTGCTCCCAACGAGCAAGCCGCGGGTGCAGTCAGAAGCGCTCTGACTCAGCAGGGCACTCCGTACGTCTGGGGAGGCACGTCCCCCGGGCAGGGCCTCGACTGCAGCGGGCTCACCCAGTGGGCGTACGGAGAGCAGGGAGTCGAGATTCCGCGGCTGGCTCAGGAACAGAACGTCGGCACCCAGGTCGGGCAGGACGAGCTGATGCCGGGCGATCTGGCTGTGTGGGACGGCCATGTCGCGATGGTCATCGGGAACGGCCAACTCGTGGAAGCAGGTGACCCGGTACAGGTCGGCGAGATCAGGACGACCAACTCCGGCATGGGCTTCAAGGGCTTCTACAGGCCCACCGAATGACGGACGAGACGACGAGCGAGCCGATGATCGCGCAGGCGGCTACTCGAGACGACTCGGTACGGGTACGTGCATCAGAGTCGGGCTTGCCTGTGTCCATTCACATCGATTCGGCCGAACTCCGCTACGGCGGTGCAGAATTGGCTGCCACGGTGCTCGATCTCTGCAGGCGCGCAACCGAACGGGCGCGTGCCGAACGGAGAACACTTCTCGAACAATCGGGGATGAGCAGGGATGTCCTGGACATGCTCGGCCTGCCGTCCGCATCCGACGTCGCGGACGCGGAGAACGAACTGATGGACACCGAGCAGCCACCGTCGTCGTGGATGACACCACTGTGACCGATCCGATCGACATGCTCGTGGCACACGCGGACCGTGCTCTGGACACCATGCACGACGCGTCGGAGGCACTGGCATCGCTGCAGGTCACACGTCGCACCGAGGACGGGCACGTGTCGGTCACCGTCGACGGCAGCGGTGCGTTGACCGCGCTGGAGCTGGCACCCGACCTCACGGGAACGTCGGCCCGGGACCTCGGACGAGCAATCGTCGAACTGTCCTCCGACGCGGCGCGGGAAGCTCTCGAACGTCGCGCGGCGATCTTGGACAGGATGCAAAGTTCCCTCTCAGAGACCTGAGATAGGCTTCCGGCCATGGCTGGCGACATCATCCCGATCGAACTTGGTCTCACCCGCGGCGACTTCGTCACCCTGTGGGCTCCGGAGTGGCGAGAGGGCGACGACGAGTGGGAGGCGTTCCTCGGGCACGAGGAAGACCTCTACGGCTTCGAAGCCGTTGCTCACCTCGCCGCATTCATCCGGAACGACAACGACAACGACCTCGTCGACCATCCGTCGTGGACGGTCGTGTCCTCGCTTGCGGCGAACGAGCTCGAGCCCGACGATCTACACCGGTTCGATCTGGTCGGTGTGCCAGAGCTCGTCGCCGAGGAACCCGACTCCGACGTCCTGGCCGAGCTCACTGCCATCTTCGAGATGGTTCAGACCATCGGCGACGTCTGTGAGATCAACTCTGTCGCTTCGTTCTTCGCCGGCAACCCCCACCTGGGTTCGGTGGGTCTCGGCGTCGACGCCTACGTCGGCAAGGACGGCCAGAAGCTGTGGGACCGCATCGGTGCGTCCATCGCCAAGAGCTGGGACGACATCATCGACGCCATCGACTCGGTGGTCACCACACCCGACGTCGACGCCAAGGCCGTGGACGTCGCGGAGGCGGAACTACTGGCCGCCGCGGAGAACATCGTCGACGCCGACGATCTCAGCGAGGACGACCCCGACGAGGACACCGAGGACGGCGAGAGCGACACCGAGGAGGATCCGGATCCCATTGCCGTGCACGCCGCCGAGGACGATTTCTGGGCGGGTGTCGGTATCGACCCGGTACGCATCATCACGTCCGAGGACACCTACTACACCCTGCGGTGCTACATCGACGACGAGCCGATCTTCCTCGGGCGCACCGGGTCCATCACCGTGTTCGGGTCCGAGCGTTCGCTGGCCCGCTACCTCGCCGACGATCACGATCACGATCTCGCCAAGGTCAGCACGTTCGCCGACGTTCAGACGGCCGCGATCGACGGCTCACTGCAGATCGAGGTGACCGACGACAACGTCTACGTCCTCCCCGGCCTGGCCGACGACCTCGCCGAGGGTCCGGATTCGGTGGATACCGACCAGCTGGATCTGGCCGTCGAATTGTTCACCGATGCAGCGGACTTCGCCGACGACGATTCGGTGGAGGAAGCGCTCGCCAGTTCCACGCCTCTGGGGTGGTACGTGTCGTACACCCTCGAGCCGGATCCGAACAGGCTGGCGCCGAGTCCGCCGTTCGCCGTCGAAGCCGAGGCGTGGCGGGCGCTCGAACGCGAATTCGAGGCCCGCCTACGCAAGGAGTGACCTGTGGCCGGCTCGCCGGTTCAGCCGACGAGTACCGCGTAACCCGGTTTGACGACGTCGTCGATCAGCTCGAGTCGTTCGTCGAACGGGATGAACGCGGACTTCATGGCATTGATGGTGAACCGCTCGAGGTCCGTCCAGCCGTATCCGAATGTGCTCACCAGCTTGTGCATCTCGCGTGACATGGTGGTGTCGCTCATGAGCCGGTTGTCGGTGTTGACGGTGACGCGGAAACGCAGCCGGGCCAACAGATCGAACGGATGCTTCTCGAGGCTGTCGACTGCACCTGTCTGAACGTTGGAGCTGGGGCACAGTTCCAGGGGCATCCGCTTGTCCCGCACGTATGCGGCGAGCAGGCCGAGGTTCGGGACACCGTCGGAGGAGACGTCGATGTCGTCGATGATTCGCACTCCGTGCCCGAGTCGGTCCGTCCCGCAGAACGCGACGGCCTCCTGGATCGACGGCAGCCCGAAGGCCTCACCGGCGTGGATGGTGAAGTGCGCGTTGGCTGCTCGCATGTACTCGAATGCGTCGAGGTGACGACTCGGAGGGAAGCCTGCTTCCGCACCGGCGATGTCGAACCCGACGACACCGCGATCACGGAAGCGCACCGCCAGCTCGGCGATCTCCCGAGACCGCGCCGCGTGGCGCATGGCCGTCAGCAGACAACCGACCCGAATCCTCTTGCCGTTCACCCGTGCCGCCGACTCGCCGGCCCGGAATCCTTCGAGAACGTGCTCGACGACCTGGTCGAGCGAGAGCCCTCGATCCAGATGTTGCTCGGGTGCGAAGCGGACCTCTGCGTAGATGACCCCGTCGTCGGCGAGATCCTCGGCGCACTCACGCGCAACCCTCGACAACCCCTCCGGTGTCTGCATCACCGCAACGGTGTGCGCGAAGGTTTCGAGGTACCGCTCGAGCGAACCACTGTCGGCGGCAGTGCGAAACCACTCCCCGAGAGCCTGTCCGTCCGTCGCGGGCACGCCGTCGTATCCGCATTCCTCGGCGAGCTCCAGGACGGTCTGCGGCCGCAGACCGCCGTCGAGATGGTCGTGCAGCAGTGCTTTCGGAGCGGTCTTGATGGTGGGGAGGTCGAGCGGCGACGACCCGCCGGTGGACTCTGTCGATCTGGTCGCGGTACTCATGGTCCGACGGTAGCGCGATCGTCGAACGTTCGCGTGTCATCGGCCCCGCGCCGCACCCACGGCTGCGCGCTACCCGCCCACTCGTTCCAGGACGATAGGCGACGCCTCGAACGTGTCTCCGAAAGACCAGGCGTCGGCCATCGCCGCCGTCGCGTACTCGAACTTCTCGGGGGTGTCGGTGTAGAGGGTGGCGATCTTCTGCCCGGCGGTGACGCGGTCCCCAGGCTTCGCGTGCAGACGTACCCCGGCGCCCGCCTGCACCGGCTCGCCCTGCCGCTCCCGCCCCGCGCCGAGCCTCCAGGCGGCGACGCCCACACCCATCGCATCGAGGCCCGTGATCACACCGTCGGACTCGGCGGTGATGTCGTGCGACTCCGCCGCGACCGGAAGCGGAGCCGACGGATCTCCGCCCTGCGCGGAGATCATCGCCTTCCACCGGTCCATGGCAGTACCGTCGGCCAGCTTGTCCGCGGGGTCGACACCTTCGATTCCGGCTGCGGACAGCATCGTTCGGGCAAGCGTGACCGTCAGTTCGACGATGTCCGCGGGCCCTCCGCCGGCGAGAACTTCCAGCGATTCCTCGACTTCGAGCGCGTTGCCTGCGGTCAGTCCGAGCGGTGAATCCATCGCTGTCAGAAGAGCGATGGTGCGCACACCTGCGTCGCTTCCGAGATCGACCATGGCTTCCGCCAATGTCCGAGCGTCGGCGAGGTTCTTCATGAACGCGCCCGCGCCCACCTTGACGTCCAGGACGAGTGCGCCGGTTCCTTCGGCGATCTTCTTGCTCATGATGGAACTGGCGATCAACGGGATCGACTCGACGGTTCCGGTGACGTCACGCAGGGCGTAGAGCCTCTTGTCGGCGGGCGCGAGGTCCGCGTTGGCGGCGCAGACGACGGCACCGACCGCGGGATCGGCGAGGATCCGGTGGATGTCGTCGCCGGTCAGGTCCGCGCGCCACCCAGAAATGGACTCCAACTTGTCGAGCGTGCCCCCGGTGTGGCCCAGCCCCCGACCGGACAGCTGGGGAACCGCAGCGCCGCAGGCGGCCACCAGCGGGGCGAGGGGCAACGTGATCTTGTCACCCACTCCCCCCGTCGAGTGCTTGTCGACGGTGGGCCGGGGCAGACCGCTGAAGTCCATCGTCGATCCAGACGCGATCATCGCCGACGTCCATCGGCTCAGTTCGGAGCGCGTCATGCCTCGCCAGAAGATGGCCATCGCGAGGGCGGCCATCTGCTCGTCGGCGACGACGCCCCGAGTGAAGGCGTCGATCACCCAATCGATCTGGTCGGCGGTGAGCTCGTGGCCGTCGCGTTTGGCGGAGATGACGGAAGTTGCGTCAGACATGGTTCCCCACTCTGCCCGATTCGAGGTCGTCCGGACCGAAGGCAGACGGCAGCAGGTCCCCCAGCGGGGTCGGTCCGGATGCGGTGTCGACGAGCAACCCGGCCCCGCCGAACTCGAACAACAACTGCCTGCATCGGCCGCAGGGCATCAACTTCTGCCCGCGGCTGTCGCAACATGCGAAGGCGACCAAACGTCCGCCTCCGGTCGAATGAAGGTTGGACACGAGCCCACACTCTGCGCAGAGCCCCAAACCATATGAGACATTTTCCACATTGCATCCGGTGACAATTCGCCCATCGTCCACTAAAGCCGCGGCACCGACCGGATAGTCGGAGTACGGCGCATAGGCTTGCCTCATAACCTCATGAGCTTTGTCTCGCAACGTTTTCCAGTCGATTTCAGGCATGTTCACAATCAAATCACGGGCGAGTCCGCCGTGCACCACAGACGACTGAACCGATCCCGAAGAATTGGGAAGGCAAACCTAACAACGAAATGCAGGTCAGTACGAATCTCGAGTCGAATTAGTTCCAAGTTTCCAATGGGTTTAGAGTTCGAAGACGGCGGCATTCGATAACCGTTCGGAGCCGGAGTAAGACAAATCGAGCCAGGCATTCAAGCCCCGGCTACCAGGCTCGACGCGTCCACCAATGACGTTGGAGGCTTTGCACTCGATGAGTAGCACGACGGAAGTCGCTCCGGCCAAGGAGCGTAAGCGGTCTCTGTACCGCGGTGATCCCGGAATGTGGTCCTGGGTTCTGCACCGGATCACCGGTGTGTTGGTGTTCTTCTTCCTGTTCGTCCACGTTCTGGACACCGCAATGGTCCGGGTCAACCCCGAGACGTACGACGCGATCATCGACACCTACAAGACGCCGCTCGTCGGCCTCATGGAGATCGGTCTCGTCGCTGCAGTGCTGTACCACGCACTCAACGGCATCCGCGTCATGCTGGTCGACTTCTGGTCCAAGGGACCGAAGTACCAGAAGCTGATGCTGTGGGTCATCGCCGCGGTGTGGATCGTGGTCATGATTCCGGGAGCGGGCCGAATCTTCTACAACATGTTCACAGCGAGCGGGCACTGATGGCAACGACACACGGATCCGAGGCCAAGTCCCTCGGCAAGACCTACGACCGACCGGCAAGCCTGGACAACCCGCGCTCGCCGCGCCGGAAGTCCCGCGGCAACTTCGAGCTGTACGCATGGCTGTTCATGCGCTTCTCCGGACTCGCGCTCGTCGTCCTCGTTCTGGGCCACATGTTCATCATGTTGATGCTCGACGAGGGAGTGCACCGCATCAACTTCGCGTTCGTCGCCGGACGCTGGTCGAGCCCCTTCTGGCAGTTCTGGGACCTGACGATGCTGTGGCTGGCTCAGCTGCACGGAGGCAACGGCCTGCGCACCATCATCGCGGACTACTCGCGTAAGGACTCGACCCGATTCTGGCTGACGACGCTGCTCGTGCTGTCGATGATCCTGATCATGGGCTTGGGCACCTACGTCATCTTCACCTTCGATCCGAACATTTCGGCGAGCTAAGGGAACTGAAGCATTCATGCAGGAACATCGTTATGACGTGCTCATCGTCGGCGCCGGCGGCGCAGGCATGCGAGCAGCCATCGAAGCCGGCCCCCGGGCCCGCACGGCGGTACTGACCAAGCTCTACCCGACGCGCTCGCACACCGGTGCCGCGCAGGGTGGCATGTGTGCCGCGCTCGCCAACGTCGAGGAAGACAACTGGGAGTGGCACACCTTCGACACCGTCAAGGGTGGCGACTACCTCGCCGACCAGGACGCCGTCGAGATCATGGCCAAGGAAGCGATCGACGCCGTTCTGGACCTCGAGAAGATGGGTCTGCCGTTCAACCGGACACCCGAGGGCAAGATCGACCAGCGTCGTTTCGGTGGCCACACCCGTGACCACGGCAAGGCCCCCGTTCGACGTGCGTGTTACGCCGCCGACCGCACCGGCCACATGATCCTCCAGACGCTCTACCAGAACTGCGTCAAGCACGACGTGGAGTTCTACAACGAGTTCTATGCGCTCGATCTCTGCTTGACCGAGACGGACAACGGTCCGGTTGCGACCGGCATCATCGCCTACGAGTTGGCGACGGGCGAACTGCACATCTTCCACGCCAAGTCGATCGTCTTCGCGACGGGCGGCTCGGGCCGGATGTACAAGACCACCTCCAATGCCCACACGCTCACCGGCGACGGTATGGGCATCGTCTTCCGCAAGGGACTTCCCTTGGAGGACATGGAGTTCCACCAGTTCCACCCGACAGGTCTCGCAGGTCTCGGCATCCTCATCTCCGAGGCCGTGCGAGGCGAGGGCGGCATCCTCCGCAACGAGTCCGGCGAGCGCTTCATGGAGCGCTACGCCCCCACCATCAAGGACCTCGCACCTCGCGACATCGTCGCGCGCTCGATGGTCCTCGAGGTACTCGAAGGACGCGGTGGCGGTCCCAACAAGGACTACGTCTACATCGACGTCACGCACATCCCCGAGGAAGTTCTCGACGAGAAACTCCCGGACATCATGGAGTTCTCGCGCACCTACCTCGGCGTGGACCCCGTTAAGGAGCCCGTGCCCGTCTACCCGACGTGCCACTACGTCATGGGCGGTATCCCCACCAAGATCAACGGTGAGGTGCTGCGCAACAACGACGACATCGTCCCCGGCCTCTATGCGGCAGGTGAGTGCGCATGCGTGTCGGTGCACGGCGCAAACCGTCTCGGCACGAACTCGCTGCTCGACATCAACGTCTTCGGACGTCGCTCGGGCATCGCAGCGGCCAAGTACGCCAACTCCGTGGACTTCACCCCGCTTCCGGAGGAGCCGGCGAAGATGGTCGAGGAGTGGCTCGAGCTCGTTCTGTCCGACCACGGCCACGAGCGCGTCGCGGACATCCGCACCGAGCTGCAGCAGTCCATGGACAACAACGCCTCGGTGTTCCGTACCGAGGAGCGTCTCGAGACCGCGCTGAAGGACGTCCGCGCCCTCAAGGAGCGGTACAACCACATCACCGTGCAGGACAAGGGAACTCGCTACAACAGCGATCTCCTCGAGGCCGTCGAACTCGGCTTCCTGCTCGAGATGGCAGAGGTCACGGTCGTCGGAGCACTCAACCGGAAGGAATCGCGCGGCGGACACGCACGCGAGGACTACCCCAACCGCAACGACGACGAGTACATGAAGCACACCATGGCCTACAAAGAAGGCACTGGCCTGCTCACCGACATCCGTCTGGACTACAAGCCGGTAATCCAGACCCGTTACGAGCCGATGGAGCGGAAGTACTGATATGAGCGCCCCCACTCTCGACAAGCCAGATCAGGTCGCCGAGCCGCCCGTGCCCAACGGTGCAGTGATGGTCACCCTGAAGATCGCCCGCTTCAACCCGGAGAACGGCGAAGGACAGCACTGGGACAGCTTCCAGGTGCCGACGCTGCCGACGGACCGCCTGCTCAACCTGCTGCTGTACGTGAAGGGCTACCTCGACGGCACCCTGACGTTCCGTCGCTCCTGTGCACACGGTGTCTGCGGCTCCGACGCCATGCGCATCAACGGCGTCAACCGTCTCGCCTGCAAGGTGCTGATGCGTGACATGCTGCCGAAGGACTCGTCCAAGTCGTTGACCATCACGATCGAGCCCATCAGGGGTCTGCCGGTCGAGAAGGACCTCATCGTCGACATGGAGCCCTTCTTCGATGCCTTCCGCGCCGTCAAGCCGTTCCTCATGGCCAGCGGCAACGAGCCGACGCGTGAGCGCATCCAGAGCCAGGCCGACCGCGCCCGGTTCGACGACACGACCAAGTGCATCCTCTGTGCATGCTGCACCACGTCGTGCCCCGTCTTCTGGAGCGACGGCAGCTACTTCGGTCCGGCCGCCATCGTCAACGCACACCGGTTCATCTTCGACAGCCGCGACGAAGGCGCCTCCGAGCGTCTGGACATCCTCAACGACGTCGAAGGCGTGTGGCGCTGCCGCACCACCTTCAACTGCACCGACGCATGCCCTCGTGGCATCCAGGTCACCAAGGCGATCCAGGAAGTCAAGCGCGCACTGTTGTTCGCTCGCTAGACCGCTGTCGCCACGGCGTCGCGGGTAGCCGCACCGCTGATCGCGTGAAAGGGCCGTGCATACGATCTGATCGTATGCACGGCCCTTTCGCGTATGTGGTGGGTCGGACAGGCCCCGCTGCGTCGAGGGGGAATCAGTCGTCGTGCCGGTCGTCCCAGTCATCGTCGTGCCGGTCGTCCCAGTCATCGTCGTGCCGGTCGTCCCAGTCATCATCGTGCCGGTCGTCCCAGTCGTCGTCGTGCCAGTCGTCGTCGAACGGCTGCGGTGGTACGCCTGGATCGGTTGGGTTCGGCGATGCCGGCGCGGAGTCGGGTGCGGTCGGAGTCGATGTCGGTAGCTGTGCGGGCGCTGGGCTGTCGTCGGCGAGTGCGACGGCGCCGATTCCGCCGAGTGCGAGAAGTGTCGCCGCGGATCCGGCGACGGCGAGTGTGACTACTTTCCTCATGGTGTGTTCCCTTCGATGTCCGACTTTCGGTGACATGGCAAGCATGTCCGTCGAACGTGAGAGGAAGAGGAAGCCGAGATGAGGAAATTCTCATCGTCCACCAGGGTGGATCAGGCCGAGGTCTTGGGCTTCGTCACCGCGGCACCGGCGTCGAACGGGAGGAGTAGGCCGCCGACCACCACGACGGTCATGAGGACCCCCAGTGAGGCGAAGGACAGTGCGAACGCCTGCCCCGACTGCCACCCCAACCCGCCGACGACGCCGGTGGACACGGTCAGGGCGATTGCTCCCAGCGCGACGCCCAATCCGGAGAACAGCTCTTGAGCCGACGCGTGGAACGTGTTGGCGTGGGTGAGTCGGTCGCTGTCGATGTCCGCGAAGGCCAGGGTGTTGTACGCGGTGAATCCGACGGACCGCAACGCCCCACTGATCACCAGGACGGCAGCGATGATCACCGGCGACGTGTCCACGTCGACGAGTGCTATCGCTCCGAAGCACAGCACCGACAACGCTCCGTCGGCGATGATGACGGTCCTGATTCCGAATCGTCGCATGAGCGGCGTCGTCGTCGGCTTGACGAGGATGTTGCCCGCGAACAGAGCGATGACCATCAGTCCGGAGACGAACGGCGACCAGCCGAAGCGAAGCTGGAACATCAACGGCAGCAGGAACGGGACAGCCGTGATCAGCATGCGGTAGAACGATCCGTAGGTCGCGGTGTTGCGGAACGATTCGATCTTCAGCACCGTCAGGTCCAGCAGCGGATGCTCGGTCCGGGTCAGGTGAACAGCGGCGACAGCCAGAACCAGCGCCGCGAAGACCACGCCGGTTCCCACCGTGAGCCAGTTCGTTCCCTCGGTGCGAACACCGTCTAGGGACACGATCAACACCGCGACACCGACGGCAGTAGCCACCAACCCGCGCCAGTCGAGTGGCCGACGCGCCCGGCTGCCGTCGACGCCGCGCACGAGCCGCAGTCCCACCACGAATCCGATGATGCCGAGCGGCACGTTGATCAGGAAGATCCACCGCCAGGACGCATAGGTGACGATTGCGCCGCCGACCGCGGGGGAGATGACCGGCGCGGTCAGTGCAGGCCAGGTGAGGTACGCGATCGCTCGCACGAGTTCGGTTTTCGTCGTGGCGCGCAGCACTGCCAGCCTGCCGACCGGCACCATCATGGCGCCGCCGACGCCTTGCAGTACCCGCACCACGACCAGAGCCGGAAGGGTCGGGCTCAGCGCACACCCGATCGACGCCGCGGTGAACACCACGATCGCAGCCAGGAACACACGTCGAACACCGAAGCGGTCGGCCATCCACCCGCTCGCCGGGATCAGAACGGCGAGCGTGAGGATGTACGACGAGATGGCGATACCGATGTCGACCGGATCCACTCCGAACGATTCGGCCATCGCGGGCACAGCGGTCGCGATGACCGTCGCGTCCAGAATCTCCATGAACAGCGCGCCGGCGACGAGCAGCGCCAGCCCGCGAGGAAATACCGACGCGCCTGCGCCGGTCAGAACTCCTCGTGGGTGTCGGGATCCTGGCCCCAGATACGCCCACGCTCCAGTGACGAGATCGCCGCCACCTCGTCGTCGGTCAGGGTGAAACCGAAGATGTCGAGGTTCTGGCGCTGACGATCAGGGTTGGACGACTTCGGTAGCGACACCGAACCGAGCTGATTGTGCCACCGCAGGACCACCTGGCCCGGCGAAACGTCGTGTGCGGCGGCTGCATCCGCAACCGGGTCGGCCTTCAACAGCTCCGAGCCTCGACCGAGTGGACTCCAGCTCTCGGTGACGATTCCGTGCTCGGCGTGGTACGCGCGCAACCCTGCTTGGGGGAAGTACGGATGGAGCTCGATCTGGTTGACCACCGGAGCAACTCCGGTCTCCTGCACCAGCCGGTCGAGATGCGCTTCGGTGAAGTTGGAAACACCGATCGACGTCGCGACACCGTCACGCTGGAGGTCGATCATCGCACGCCACGTGTCCACGTACTTGTCCACCTTCGGCAGGGGCCAGTGGATGAGCAGCAGGTCGATTCGTTCCAGGCCCAGGTTCTCCAGCGAGAGCCGGACGGATTCCTTGGCCTCGTCGTAGCCGTGGTAGCGACCGGGAATCTTCGTCGTCACGAGAATCTCGTCACGAGGAACGCCGGACTCCCGGACAGCCTGTCCGACGCCTTCCTCGCTGCCGTACCGCAGCGCGGTGTCGATCAGACGGTAACCGGATTCGAGCGCCGACGTGACCGTCGCCGCCATGTCTTCCCCGTCGGCGACAACCGTCCCCAGACCCACTGCGGGGAGGACGGTTCCGTCGGCGAGCGGGAATGTCGATGTCATGGAACCTCTTTCGATCAGTATTCGACGGTGACCGTTCGGCCGCCCTCGTTCATCGATACCACGAGTGCGTCGGCGACGAGACCGGCGCGCAGGCCCGCGTCGGCGTCGGCGAGGGTGGAGGCGCGGCCTTCCTCGATCGAATCGACCCATTCCTGGAGTTCGAGTCGGTAGGCCTCGGCGTAGCGGGGAACCCAGTCGAGGGGGTATTCGATGGAGCGCTTGAGTTCGCTGTCGACGATGACATGTGCCGGGATGGCGAACTGCGCGATCCCTTCTTCCCCGACGATCTCGCATCGCGTGTCGTAACCGTACCGTGCGTTCACGAACAGTTCGACGGTCATGAGAACGTCGGATTCGGTGCGCAGCAGCATGATCTGGGGGTCCTGACGAACTCCCGAGTACTTGCTGGTGCGTCCCGCATGCCAGCTGACCTCGGTGATGGGTGAGCCGAGCAGCCACGGCATGATGTCGAGCTCGTGGATCGCGGAGTTGGTGATGGTCGCGGCGGAGTCGCCGGGACCGGCCACCACGTTGCGGCTGATGCAGTGCGCAACGAGGGTGTCGCCGATCCGCTCGGGTGCCGCTGCGCGCTTGAGTTCGTTGTACGCGGGGTCGAATCGGCGCATGAACCCGACGGTGATGAGGTTGCGGTCGCCCTGTGCGGCGATGATCTCGCGGCACAGGTCGGCCGTCGGCGCGAGGGGCTTCTCGCACAGGACCTGCTTGCCCGCTGCGAGCGCGGCGTGCACGAGCTCGGCGTGGGTGGAGTCGTGCGACGCCACGACGATCGCGTCGACCGAGTCGCTGGCGATGAGCTCGAAGCCGTCGGCCGCCACGTCTGCGGCCTTCAGCTCTGCGGCGACGGTCTTGGCCCGGTCGGTGTCGAAATCGGCGACTGCCGACACCTCCGCACCCGAGATCGATCCGTTGATCTTGCGAGCGTGATCGGCACCCATGACGCCGACTCCGATGATTCCAACGCGTACAGTCATGTGCTGAGTATTACATCCTGATGTCCTAACAAACTACCCTTCGACAGAACAGGTTTGCCGATGACTTCGCTACCCGTCTCCACCGTGCCGAATCCGAACGAGGCACCGGTACTGCGTTGGGGCATTCTCGGTCCGGGCTGGATCGCGGACCGCTTCGCCGAATCGCTGGCGAAGAACTCGACTCAGCAGGTCGTGGCCGTGGCCTCCCGAAGCGAAGATCGCGCAGCGGAATTCGCCGGGCGCCACTCCCTGCCGAAGTCCTACGGAAGCTACGACGCTCTGCTCGCCGATCCGGACATCGACGTCGTCTACATCGCGACG
This sequence comes from Rhodococcus sp. RS1C4, assembly GCF_002258225.1. Taxonomy (NCBI): domain Bacteria; kingdom Bacillati; phylum Actinomycetota; class Actinomycetes; order Mycobacteriales; family Nocardiaceae; genus Rhodococcus; species Rhodococcus sp. RS1C4. The sequence continues at coordinate 226,324 of NZ_NOXZ01000050.1, forward strand.
CCGCACACCGAACACCACACGAACGCGCTGGCGTCGATAGCCGCAGGCAAGCACGTGCTCGTCGAGAAGCCACTTGCCGTCGATGCAACTCGCGCCGCCGAGATCGGTGCAGCCGCCGCCGAAGCAGGCGTGTTCGTAGGCGAAGCCATGTGGACGAAGTTCCTGCCGAAGTTCGACGTACTCCGGCAGATCGTCGACAGCGGCGTGCTCGGCCCGATCCGGACGGTCCTGGTGGACCACGGCGAGTACTTCACCACCGACCACCGCATCTACGACCCGGCACTGGCAGGCGGCCCGTTGCTGGACCTCGGCACCTACGACGCATCGTTCATCCACACGATCCTGGGTGCGCCCGAGTCCATCACCGCCGTCGGCCAGCCCGCGAACGACGAACTGAACGGCCAGGTCTCCGCCGTGCTGACCCACACCGGCGGCAACCATTCGGTCATGAACACCACGATCCTGAGCAACACCCCGACGTCGGCGACGATCTGTGGCCGCGACGGAACGCTGACGGTCGAGGGCCCGTTCTTCATGCCGGGATCCTTCACCGTGACCCTCCGCGACGGCGAGACCCTCGAGTACCGCGAGGACAAGGGCGTGCAGGTGGACGGTCTCCACTACGCAGCCGTCGATGCTGCCCGCGCGATCGGCGAAGGACGCCTCGAATCGTCGGTGCACACGATCGAGGACGCCGTGCAGACGTTGGCGATCATCGACTCGATTCGCGGACAGCTGGGCATCACCGACGGCCCGTTCGCCCGGTAACGACGCGCGCCGGAGCCCTCAGCGCACAGCCGGGGTGTTGAACCTCGTCACGATCTGGATCGGAGACGGCTCGGCCGCGACGCCGTCGACGGCACCTGCGGCCTGCATCAGCAGGCGGCAGGCCGTCCTGGCGTCGGCGCGCAGGTCGTGGTGCAGCACGGCCGACAAGGCTCCGGAGCGCAGCAGCGGCCGGTTGTCGCCGTCGAGGTCGTGTGCGACGAACACCCGGCACCTCCTGCCCGCCCGTTCGAACGCCCGGACCGCGCCGGTGTTGCCGCCGCCGATGGAGTACACGGCCTCGATGTCCGGGTACTCCGCGAGCGCGTCCGAGACCCGTTCCTCCACCGTCGAGTCGAGCCCCTCACTGTCGGATATCTCGACGACGCGTCTGCCGGAGTCCAACGCCCGCAACGTGCTGCGGAACCCGATCTCCCTCTCCCCCTCGTTCCTGAAGATGTTGCTGGTCAACAAGATCAGTACCGAGGACTGCGCGTCGCCCAGCCAGGAGTCGACCAGGTAGGCCGCGGTGGATCCCGCCGCCCGATTGTCGATGCCGACGTAGCCGAGCCGCGCGCTGCTCGGCACGTCGGTCACGTACGTCACGACGGGAATACCGAGTGCCACGAGCCGGTCGACCGCCTCCACCACCTCGGGGTCGTCCGGCGCCTTGACGATGACACCGTGCGATCCGCGCGCGGTGAACCGGCCCAGCGTGTCCACCATCTCGGTCACCGATTCGGTCTCCCGGAAGTGGAACCGGCACCGAACCACGGCGGGCGAGAGCATCGGCAGTTCCGCCTCCAGCGCCGCCCTGAATTCCGCCGAGAAGCGCGCGGGTGTCTGCATGACGACGTCGAACAGAAACTTCCTGCCGTTCAGACGAAGCTGTGACCGCTGTTTGTCCAGGTCGGAAATCGCTTGCTGCACTTCCGCTCTGGTAGCACTGCGCACCCCCGGCCGCTCGTGAAGTACGCGGTCGACGGTGGCGCGACTGAGCCCGGCTTGCTGGGCGATCTCACTGACCTTGTAGCGATGCGTCACGACCATCCTCTGAGGCGTTTTTGATGCGTTCCGACGGTTGATCCTACGCCTCGATCTGAGTCACACTCGAGGTCTACATTTCTCCTGCAGAAAGACCACCACAGATGGGCGTAACCGTCGGCGTCATCGGCCTTGGCCGGATCGGCGCATTTCACACCGACACACTGAGCACGCTCGCCGGGGTCGACGGACTCGTCGTCACCGACGAGCGCCCCGCCGTCACGGAGGCAGTCGCCTCGAAGTTCGGCGCCACCTCGGTCGACAGCGCTGAGGCATTGTTGAAGTCCGGAGTCGACGGAGTTGTCGTCGCTGCGGCAACTCCGGCACATGCTTCGCTCGTACTCGCGTGCGTCGACGCCGGCATCCCCGTGTTCTGCGAGAAGCCGATCGCCGCCACCCCCGGCGAGAGCCTTGCCGTCGTCCAGGGCATCGAGTCGTCGGGCGTCCAGGTGCAGATCGGCTACAACCGCCGGTTCGCACCGGCGTTCGCCGCGGCCAAGAACGCTGTTGCGTCGGGCGATCTCGGATGGCTGCACACCGTCCGCTCGACCACTCTCGATCCTGCGCCCCCGCCGCTCGACTATGTCGCGGTCTCGGGGGGCATCTTCCGTGACTGCAGCGTCCACGACTTCGACATCGTCCGGTGGATCGTCGGCCAAGAGGTCACCGAGGTGTACGCGGCCGGGTCCAACCAGGGCGACCCGAAGTTCACCGAGTACGGCGACGTCGATACCGCTACGACGACGCTCACGTTCGAGAACGGAACGATCGGCGTCGTCTCGAACACCCGCTACAACGCGCGCGGATACGACTGCCGCCTAGAGGTGCACGGATCGAACGACGCCGTCGTCGCCGGCTGGGACCAGCAGGTTCCGGTGCGCAACCTCGAATCCGGTGCGACGTTCCCAGGTGGGACGCCTCACTCGTTCTTCATGGACCGCTTCACCTCGGCATACCAGGCCGAGCTCGGCGCGTTCGTCGACGTGATCTCCGGACGCATCGAATCCCCCTGCACCGCACGCGATGCGCTCGAAGTGGCCTACATCGCCGAGGCGGCCACCCTGTCCCTGCAACAGCACCGACCGGTGCGAATCGACGAGGTACGACTGTGACAACGACACACACCGACATCCGAATCGCCGGCGCGCCCATCTCCTGGGGCGTCTGCGAAGTTCCCGGCTGGGGATACCAGATCGACTCCCAGCGCGTCCTGACCGAGATGCGCGACGCCGGATTGACCGCCACCGAGGTCGGACCCGAAGGGTTCCTGCCCGCCGATCCCGACGAGCTGGCCGCAACCCTGGACAAGTACGACCTGAAATCCGTCGGCGGTTTCGCACCCGTGCTGCTGCATCACGCCCACCACGACCCGGTGCCCGGCATCGCCCCCCTGCTCGACGCGTTCGTCGCCTCCCGCGCCGAAGTACTCGTCCTCGCGGCAGCCACCGGCAGCGACGGCTACGACTCACGCCCCGAACTCGACGACGCACAGTGGAACACACTGCTCGGCAACCTCGATCGACTCCAAGCCGCTGCCGCGGAACGGGGCATCCGCGCCGTGCTTCACCCGCACGTCGGAACGATGATCGAACAGCGCGACGAGGTGCTGCGCGTGCTCGACGGCTCCTCGATCCCACTGTGCCTCGACACCGGCCACCTTCTCATCGGCGGAACGAACCCGCTCGAACTGGTGGAGGCCTACGCGTCACGCATCACCCATGCACACCTCAAGGACGTCGACGCAGCGCTCGCCGGGCGCGTGCAAGCCGGTGAATTGACCTACACCGAAGCCGTCGCGCAGGGCATGTACACGCCACTCGGAACGGGCGACGTCGACATCGCGAAGGTGGTGAACGAGCTGCTCGACGCCGGTTTCCACGGCTGGTTCGTGCTCGAGCAGGACACCATTCTCGCCGAGGAGCCTGCCGGTGCCGGTCCTGTGAGCGACGTCATTTCCAGCGTCGCCTACCTTCGGAGCGTCGTGGAGGCCCGGGTACCGTCCTGAGACGTGAATCAACTCAGGATCGGCGTCCTCGGTGCATCTCGAATCGCCGAGGAAGCAATCGTCGAGCCCGCCACCGCCCTCGGACACCGCCTCGTCGCGTGCGCTGCGCGTGACAAGGCGCGTGCCGAGGCGTTCGGTGACAAGTACGGATTCGAGCGCGTGCTCGAGTCCTACCAGGACGTCGTCGACGACCCGGACGTCGACGTCGTCTACAACCCACTGGCAAATTCGCTGCATGCTCCGTGGAATCTGGCTGCGATCCGTGCGGGCAAATCGGTATTGACCGAGAAACCGTTCTCGCGCGATCGTGAGGAGGCCGTCCGGGTCTCCGCTGCGGCGGACGCCGCGAACATCGTTGTCATGGAAGGGTTTCACTACCTCTTCCACCCCGTGACGCAGCGGATCTTCCAACTCGTCGCCGACGGCACGCTGGGCGAACTGCGCCACGTCGAGGTCGAGATGCGTATGCCCGCACCCGAGCCCGATGATCTTCGGTGGTCACTCGACCTCGCCGGCGGCGTCATGATGGACCTCGGGTGCTACGGGCTGCACGTTCTGCGCCACCTCGGTGCCTACGCGGGCGGCGAACCGACCGTTCGCGAGGCACGCGCCGTCGAACGGCACCCGGGAGTCGACGAATCGTTCGACGCGAACGTCGAATTCCCCAGCGGCGCAACAGGTGCAACCCTGAACTCGATGACGGACCCGGACTATCTGTTCACCCTGCGCGTCACCGGATCCAGGGGCGAAGCGTTCGCGCACAACTACATCAAGCCCAGCACCGACGACCGCGTGAGCATCACCGTCGGAAACACCACCAGTACCGAGCATCTGGGAACCCGCTCGTCGTACTTGTATCAGCTCGAGGCGTTCGCGCGTCACCTGCAGCACGGAACCGAGCTTCCGATGGGCCCCGGCGACGCCGTCGCGAACATGGCGATGGTCGACGACGCCTACCGGGCCGCAGGAATGTCGCCCCGCTAACGGGGCGACATCTCGGCATCACGCCCCTGGCGTCACCCAGCTGCCCGAAGCAACCGACTGCGTCATCGCGTCGAGCACCTCGGCGCTACGAACGGCGTCCCACACCGTCGCACCGGCGGGCTTGCCGTCTGCAATCGACTGGAGGAACCGCTTGGCCTCGATGATCTTGAGATCGTCGTAGCCCATCGACGAGGCCGAACCCGGTTGGAACGCACCGTATTCACCGTGCTTGGGACCGACGTACACCGTCTGGACGGACTGATCCTGGTACTTGTCTCCGACGCTCAGCCCGAGTTCACCCAGCCGGCGGAAGTCCCAGAAGACAGCGCCCTTGGTGCCGTGGATCTCGAAGCCGTACGCGTTCTGCTCCCCTACCGACACTCGGCTCGCCTCGAGCGTTGCGCGGGCACCCGACGCGAGCCGGATCTGGCTCGAGACATAATCCTCGTTCTCCACCGGACCCAGCTCCCCGCCCGTGGCGAGCGCATGTCCACTGGTCGCGCCGGTCGGCTTGGCGCGCTGCGGGACGAACACCGCGGTGTCGGCAACGAGGGACTCGATGTCTCCCAGCAGGTACCAGAGCAGGTCGGCACCATGCGAGGCAAGGTCACCGAGGACGCCGTTGCCGCCGCGCGCCCGCTCGAAGCGCCAGCTCAGTGCACCGTCCGGGTGTGCGGCGTAGTCGCTGAAGAATCGGAAACGCGCGTGGGTGACGGTTCCGATCTCACCCGCGGCAATGAGCGCCTTCGCTTCCTCGACCGCGGGCGCGTTGCGGTAGTTGAAGCCGACGGCCGTCTGCACGCCCGCCTTGTCCGCCGCGACGGCGACTGCGCGCGCATCGTCGGACGACAATCCCACGGGCTTCTCGATCCAGATGTGCTTGCCCGCCTCGACCATGGCGGTGCCGATGGTGCGATGCAGGAAATTCGGGGCCGTGATCGACACTGCACCGATGGTCGAATCGTTCTCGATGTCGTGCCAGTCGGTGGTGGCGTCGGCGAAACCGAACTGCGCAGCGGCTTCCTCGGCGCGCCCGGGAACCTCGTCCGCGACGGATGCCAACACGGGCGTCAGCGCCAGATCCGGGTAGTGATGCCGGACGCGGGCGTAGGCCTGGGTGTGCACCCGGCCCATCCAGCCGAATCCGGCAACTCCGACGCGAATGTTCTGCACTGAGCTCACGAGCTGTTCTCCTGACGTTTACGTGAGTGGGAATGTAGGCCCGGGCCTATATTCCCACTCACGTGAAGGGGACGGTGGCGAATGGACGCCAGCTTTGGACCGGTCCAATCTATGTAAAGTGTGAACCACGCAGGACGGTCGAGTCAACACCGAACTGCTAGCGTTCACCCGGACCACCGGGATACGAGGAGAGGACGGCGCAGTGAGCAGGCCGACCATCCGCACCGTGGCAGCCCACGCCGGCGTGTCCAAATCTCTTGTCTCGCTCGTCCTCCGCGGATCCAGCTCGGTCAGCGACGAGAAACGCGCCGCTGTGGAACACGCCATCACCGAGCTCGGCTACCGCCCCAACCTGAGTGCCCGCAGCCTGACCCAACGCCGTACCGACATCGTCGGCGTTCTTCTCAACGACCTACGCAACCCCTGGTTCGTCGACTGCCTCGAAGGCATGAACTCGGTTCTGCAAGAACAGGACCTTAAGATGTTCCTCGCCGACGGCAGGCTGGACCGCAGCTCCGATTCGTCCTTTGTCCGAAGCTTCATGGATCTGCGCCTCGACGGCCTCGCGCTCGTCGGCACCCGGACACCGACCCCCACGATCCTCGAGGCGGCTCGCACCATTCCGACGGTCGTGGTCGCCAGCCGCGATCTGGATCTGCCCGGCGTGGACGTCGTCGCGAACGACGATGCGATGGGCACCGCACTCGCGATCGATCACCTCGTCGCACTCGGACACACCCGAATCGCTCATCTCGCCGGAACCGGTGCAGTCGCGGACATTCGGGCCGCCAGTTACCGCGCTGCCATGGCCGAGCACGGACTGGACCGGTTCGCCTCGGTCGTCCCGAGCGGTATGACCGAGGACGACGGGTACGCCGCCGCGTCGGCGATTCTGGACGGTACCGACGCACCCTCGGCGATCTTCGCCGTCAACGACATCGTGGCCATCGGCGCGATGACGGCCTGCAAGGAACGGCAGATCTCCGTGCCCGACGACATTTCCATCGTCGGCTACGACAACACCTCACTCGCCGGACTACGGCACGTGTGGCTCACCAGCGTGGACAACGCCACCTACGAACTGGGGCGACTGGCGGCTACGTCGCTGGTCGGCCGCATCTCGGACGCCGCCGCACCGGGCACGCTCACCCTCATCCCCCCGAGCCTGCAGGTTCGGGGTTCGACAGCGGCGCCGCGCTGACGTACTACCGGTCGACCACCGTGGTGTCGAAGTAGTACCGCGACGCCCGGTAGGCGTGCGATCCGAACTCGACGACACTGCCGGAGTCGTCGAACGCGGTGCGGTGCATCGTGAGGAGCGGGGCCTTGTACTTCTCGTCCAGCAGCAGCGCCTCGTCGCGGTCCGCGGCCTTGGCGCCGATGCGCTGCCGAGCGAGCCGGATGTGCACTCCACGCGTACGCAGCGACTGGTAGAGACCGTGCGTCTCGAGTTCGTCCGGGTCGGGAGCGATGGCCGTGGGCAGATGGTTGGTCATCAGCGCCAGCGGCTCGCCGTTGGTACTCCTGAGTCGCCGAATGGTCGTGACCTCGGTGTCGTCGGAGATGTTGAGCTCACGCGCGACCTCGTCCGTCGCGATACCGACGTGATAGTCGAGAAGCTTGGTGGATGGGCTCTGGCCTGCGCGGGCCAGGTCGTCGAACAGGCTCGTCAGCTCGACGGGGCGGTGCACCGGACTCTGCACGACCTGGGTCCCGACGCCACGCTTGCGTACGAGCAGGCCTTTGTCGACCAGCTCCTGGATGGCGCGGCGGGTGGTCGGACGGGACAGGTTCAGCCGTTTGGCCAGGGCCAGTTCGTTCTCGAACCGGTCCCCGGGAGCCAATTGCCCACCGAGAATCGCGGCTTCGATCGCCTGCGCGAGCTGGAAGTAGAGAGGTACCGGGCTGCCCCTGTCGAGCTCGACGGACAAGGGCGTGGCGACCGACGACCCCACGGGGGGCGTGCCGGTTTCGCCTGCGGACACGTTGGACGCAGTCACAGTCCAGCTCTCCATATCTCCTCGAAGGGCGAGCAGATCCACGCCCAGCTTGATCGAGAGTGTAGGCGAACACTAACATCGGCATGACTGGAAGTAAGAATGTCAGGACAAAGTATTGACATGACGCTGTGGTCTGAAGCACAGTAATAGCAGACAGGCTTTCCTGCGTAGCACCTCGCAAGTTGTGTCCCCAATACCCTCTGGAGTCGATCTTGACCACCTCAGCCGATGCGAACACCACGGCCTTCGACGTCCTCGCCATCGGGCGCAGCGGCGTCGACATCTACCCCCTGCAGACCGGAGTCGGCCTGGAACAGGTCGAGACCTTCGGCAAGTTCCTCGGCGGTAGCGCAGCGAACGTCACCGTCGCCGCAGCACGCCTGGGCAACAAGTCGGCTCTGATCTCGGGCGTCGGCAACGATCCGTTCGGCCGATACGTCGCAGGCGAACTGGCCCGACTCGGTGTCGACAATCGGTTCGTCGTCACCGACTCGCAGTACGCGACACCGGTCACCTTCTGCGAGATCTTCCCGCCCGACGACTTTCCGCTGTACTTCTACCGCAAGCCGTCCGCACCCGACCTGCAGATCCGACCCGAAGACATCGACGTCGAAGCCGTGAAGAACGCACGCCTCTACTGGTCCACCGTCACCGGACTGTCGGAGGAGCCGAGCCGCAGCGCGCACTTCGCAGCCTGGGAGGCACGCGGCCGGGCACCACTGACGGTTCTCGACCTCGACTACCGGCCGATGTTCTGGGAAACCACCGCAGCCGCAACCGAACAGGTCCAGAAGGCGCTCCAGCACGTCACCGTCGCCGTCGGGAACAAGGAAGAGTGCGAGGTGGCCGTCGGCGAGACGGACCCGCACAAGGCCGCCGACGCCCTCCTCGACCTCGGTGTCGAGCTCGCGATCGTCAAGATGGGCCCGAAGGGCGTCATGGGCAAGACCCGATCGGAAACCGTCACCGTTCCCCCCAACTTCGTCGACGTCGTCAACGGCCTCGGTGCAGGAGACAGCTTCGGCGGCTCGCTGTGCCACGGACTGCTCGGTGGCTGGCCGCTCGAGAAGATCCTCCGATACGGAAACGCTGCAGGCGCCATCGTCGCCTCGCGGCTCGAGTGCTCCACCGCAATGCCCACCGCGGCCGAGGTCGCCGCTCTCGCAGAAGATTCCGCCACAGAAGAGAAGAAGACCGAGGCCGCCAATGTCTGAGACCACTTTGACCCCTGCACCTGCAGCGTCCAGCTACGCCGAAATTGCTGCCATTCGTGCGAGCGACCCGCAGGCCATCGAACGAGCATGGGCAACCCGCGCCACGCGTGAGACCATCCGCGGAAACGGCCGGCTCATGATCGTCGCCGCCGACCACCCCGCCCGCGGCGCACTGTCGGTCGGATCCAACATGACCGCGATGAACAGCCGCACCGAGCTGCTCGACCGTCTGCGCACCGCACTGGAGAACCCCGGCGTCGACGGTGTCCTCGCCTCCTCGGAGATCTTGGACGACCTGGTGCTCCTCGGCGCACTCGAAGACAAGGTCGTGTTCTCGTCGATGAACCGTGGCGGGCTCGCGGGCGCATCGTTCGAACTGGACGACCGTATGACGGGCGCCACCGCCGCATCCACCGCCAAGGCCCGGATGAACGGCGCGAAGATGCTCACCCGCATCGCCCTGGACGATCCAGGAACACTGGAGACGATGACCGCCTGCGCCCAGGCGATCGACGAGCTCGCCGAGCGTCAGCTCATCGCCATGGTCGAGCCGTTCCTGTCCAGCCGCGTCGAAGGCCGCGTCAAGAACGATCTCAGTGCCGACGCCGTCATCAAGTCCATTCACATCACGCAGGGCCTCGGTTCGACGTCCGCCTACACGTGGATGAAGCTCCCCGTCGTCGACGAGATGGAGCGCGTCATGGACGCCACGACGCTCCCCACGCTGCTTCTGGGTGGAGATCCTCAGACCGCACCGGAAGAGACGTACGCGAGCTGGGCCAAGGCGCTCGAGATCCCGGCCGTCCGTGGTCTGATCGTCGGACGCACCCTGCTGTACCCCCAGGACGGCGATGTCGCAGGCGCCGTTGCCACCGCTGTGAACATGGTGAGGTGAGTCGATGAATTCCGAGTACTACATCGCAGCTGGATCCGGTAGCAAGGACGGCTTCGACGTCGCCGTGACGCCCGAGTCCGCAGGCTGGACGGAATCGAGTCTCTGGACTGTGACACTGGCAGCCGGTCAGTCGATCGATCTGAGTTCCGGCCCCGACGAGATCATGGTCGTTCCGCTGTCCGGATCGGCCACCGTCACCAGTGAGGGAACCAAGTTCGACCTCGCCGGCCGTGCGTCGGTGTTCGACGGCCCGTCCGACTTCGCGTACGTCGGCAAGGACTCGGCGTACACCCTCGAAAGCCGCGACGGCGGACGCTTCGCACTGTGCGGCGCCCGCGCCGAGAAGAAGCTTCCGTTCCGCTACGTCCCCGCAGCCGACATCTCTGTGGAACTGCGCGGCGCAGGAAACTGCAGCCGGCAGGTTCACAACTTCGGCACCGCCGACACCTTCGAAGCCGACTCGCTCATCGCGTGCGAGGTCATCACCCCCGGTGGCAACTGGTCGTCCTACCCGGGCCACAAGCACGACGAGAACACCGAGCACGAGTCCGCCCTCGAGGAGATCTACTACTTCGAGATCGCACCGGGCCCCGATAGCAGCAACGGTTTCGGTTACCACCGCGTCTACGGAACCCCGGCACGTCCCATCGAGGTCCTCGAAGAGGTCCGTACCGGAGACGTCGTCCTCGTTCCGCACGGCTACCACGGCCCGTCCGTCGCTGCACCGGGTTACCACATGTACTACCTGAACGTCATGGCCGGTCCGGGCCGCGAACGGGCATGGAACATCGTCGACGACCCCGAGCACACCTGGATCCGCGGCACCTGGGCAGACCAGGCCGTCGATCCTCGCCTTCCCCTCAACTCCGCATCGACAGGAGCATGACCGTGGTGTCCACCGCACCGATTTCGGCGAGCAAGACCGAAAACACCGAAGGCACGGTACATCTCACCGTGTCCCAGGCAACCGTGAAGTTCCTGGCGAACCAGTACGTCGAGCGTGACGGCGTGCGCACCAAGTTCTTCGCAGGCGCGTTCGGCATCTTCGGACACGGCAACGTGGCCGGCCTCGGCCAGGCGCTTCTGCAGGCCGAGATCGACGCCGTCGAAGCCGGCACCGAGCCGGAACTCCCCTACGTCCTGGGACGCAACGAGCAGGCGATGGTGCACAGCGCCGTCGCCTACGCACGGCAGAAGGATCGTCTCCAGGCGTGGGCCGTCACGGCCAGCGTCGGACCCGGCTCGACGAACATGCTGACCGGCGCTGCTCTGGCGACGATCAACCGCCTGCCGGTCCTGCTGCTGCCTGCCGACACGTTCGCCACCCGCGCGAGCGCCCCGGTGCTGCAGGAACTGGAGCTGCCGTCGAGCGGCGACGTCACGGTCAACGACTCGTTCAAGCCTCTCTCCCGCTACTTCGACCGCGTGTGGCGCCCGGAGCAGTTGCCCGGCGCACTGCTCGGTGCAATGCGCGTGCTCACCGATCCCGTCGAGACCGGTGCCGCCACCGTCGCCATCCCGCAGGACGTTCAGGCCGAGGCATTCGACTGGCCGGAGTCGCTGTTCGCGCCGCGTACCTGGCACGTCGCACGCCCGCTGCCCGAGAAGTCCGTGATCTCGCGAGCGGCCGAGGTAATCCGCACCGCGAAGAAGCCGCTGATCGTCGCGGGCGGCGGCGTGATCTACTCCGGCGCCACCGATGCACTCGCTGCACTGTGCGAGAAGACCGGCATTCCGGTCGGCCAGAGCCAGGCAGGCAAGGGCTCGCTGAAGTACGACCACCCGCAGTCCGTCGGCGCTCTCGGATCCACCGGCACCACCGCTGCCAACGCGCTGGCCACCGACGCCGACGTCATCATCGGGATCGGTACGCGCTACAGCGATTTCACCTCTGCATCGCGCACCGCGTTCAACAACCCCGATGTTCGGTTCGTCAACATCAACGTCGCGTCGATCGACTCGGTCAAGCAGGGCGGCATCTCCGTCGTCTCCGACGCTCGCGAGGCCCTGGAGGCGTTGATCGACGCCATCGGCGACTACGAGGTTCCCGCCGAGTACCGCACTCTCGTCTCCGAGCTCACTCAGCAGTGGGACGACACGGTTTCCTCGGTCTACAAGATCGAGGATTCCACCGCACCTCTGAACCAGAACCAGGTCATCGGCCTCGCGAACACGCTGTCCGACCCGCGCGACGTCGTCGTCTGCGCAGCAGGCTCGATGCCCGGAGATCTCCACAAGCTCTGGCGCACAAGGGATTCCAAGGGATACCACGTCGAGTACGGCTTCTCGTGCATGGGCTACGAGGTGGCGGGCGGCATCGGCGCCAAGATGGCCGAGCCCGACCGCGACGTGTTCATCATGGTCGGTGACGGCTCCTACCTCATGATGGCGACCGAACTGGTCACCGCCGTGCAGGAAGGCGTCAAGGTCATCATGATCCTGGTGCAGAACCACGGGTTCGCGTCGATCGGATCGTTGTCGGAATCGCTCGGTTCCCAGCGCTTCGGCACCGACTACCGCTACCGCGCCGAGAACGGACGACTGCAGGGCGGCATTCTGCCGGTCGACCTCGCTGCCAATGCAGCCAGCCTCGGTGTCGACGTGGTGCGCGTGAACAACGGCAACGAGTTCACCGACGCGGTCAAGGCCGCCAAGGCGAGCGAAACGTCCACCGTCATCCATGTGGAGACCGATCCGCTGATCGCGGCACCGGACTCCGAATCGTGGTGGGACGTACCGGTCAGCGCGACCTCGACTCTCGAATCGACACAGACCGCGTACGCCACCTACGAGAAGTGGAAGAAGATCCAGCGCCCCTTCCTCCGCCCGTCCGGCAACTGACAACACTAGGACCAAGCCGACACCATGAAGATCGCACTCGATCCCACCCCGTTCCATCACGATTTCTCGCTGCTGGAGCTGCCCCGCGTCGTAGCCGACCTCGGCTACGAGTACCTGCAGCTGACCCCGCACGTCGACATGATCCCGTTCTACAACCACCCGAAGGCCGACGACGACCTGGTCGCCAAGTTCAAGAAGGCCTGCAAGGATGCCGGCGTCGGCATCGCCTCCGTGCTCCCCGTGTTGCGCTGGGCAGGCCCGGACGAGGATGCGCGCGAGGCCGCAGTTCGGTACTGGAAGCGAGCCATTCAGATCACCGTCGACCTCGGCGTGAACGTCATGAACACCGAGTTCAGCGGACGCCCGGAGAAGGCGGAGGAATCCGAGCGAGCGTTCTACCGCTCGATGGAGGAACTGGTTCCGATCGTCGAACGTGAAGGTATCGACGTTCGCATCGACCCGCACCCCGACGATTTCGTCGAAGACGGACAGGCTGCCATCCGGGTCATCCGCGGCATCAACTCCAAGAACTTCGGCATGGTCGTCGTCGCGTGCCACCAGTTCCACATGGGTGGCGATCTGCCCGGAATCTTCGAGACCGCAGGCGATCTCGTTCGTCTGGTGCACGTCGCGGACACGATGGACCACCACCGCTCGCACGGGCTTCGCTACATCACGAACCCGCCCGGAAATGCAGTGCGCGTTCACCAGCACCTCAAGATCGGGGATGGCGACGTCAACTGGGACGAGTTCTTCGGCGGCCTGAGCAAGCTCGGGTTCTACGACAAGGACAACACCGTCATGGTCTCCAGCGTGTTCGGCGAGAACGAGAACGCCGACGAAGTGTCGCGTTACCAGCTGAAGACCATCAACGACTACATCGCACGGCACCGCTGACATCAGTTACAAAGGACAAGGACACTCATGAGCAACGTAATCGGACACTGGGTGGACGGTAAGCCGTTCGCTGGTACCTCCACCACCACCGCACCGGTCACCAACCCCGCCACCGGCGAGGTCACCGGCCAGCTCGCACTCGCCAACCTCGGCGACGCA
>NZ_NOXZ01000002.1:0-19961 GCF_002258225.1 Rhodococcus sp. RS1C4
GCAAAGCCGTCACCTCCCGCTGGCTCGACCCCAGCCACGGCGGCATCAACCTCGGATTCCCCGAAAACAACTAGACCCCACGTGAGTGGAAATGTAGGCACTGAGTCAGGAGCGGAGCCCGCGGAGCGACCAGAGAGCACCTACATTTCCACTCACGACGTTTTTCGTATCTGCCGTCGATATAGCAAACTGGTACCAGTGAACGCACAACTACAGCAGCTGAAGTCCCTTGTCCTCGATGCGCGAGGAGCCGTACTGGACAATGCTGTCGCCGAAACCGAAGGTTCCGAATACGGAGCTCATCACCTGACGATCGACGGTCTTTCCGTTCACTTCCGCGTTGCTCGGACCACACCCAAGAAGGTCGGCCAGTTCGTGACGTTCTGGAAGCGCGCGACCGGCGATCAGATCGAGCCCTTCGATGTACGTGACGACTTCGATCGTCTGATCGTTGTCACGTGGACGCCGAAATCGTACGGCTACTTCGAGTTCCCCAAGCACGCACTGTCCGAGCACGGCGTGCTCACGGTGGGGACCACCGAGGGCAAGCGCGGTTTTCGGGTCTACCCCGAATGGGACGAACCGAACAACAGGTCCGGCGTGGCCGCGCAGACCTGGCAGCTCAACTACTTCTCCGACCTGTCCGACCAGATCTGACTGCCCATCGACGGTCCGGTGAGTCGTGCCCGCGTCGCTCACACCGAGACCTAAGGTTGTTCGCGATGAAAACGATTTCGCGAACTGCAGCGGCACTGGCCGCAGCTGCGGTCCTGTTCGTGGCAGCCGGCCCGGCTGCTGCGCAGGAACCCGACCCTCCCGCCGGGACTTCGACCCCGTTCTCGACGCCGAACACCGACGACTGCCCGCAGGCGACGTCGCCACCGCCAGCCATCGATCTGTCCGAGGTGCCGAAGCCCGGGGAGAGCGCGCCCACGCCACTCCCGGTTCCCGCCGACGCCGTGGGCGGTGAGCAACTCGGTTACTGCGGCGTGGTGGTGCCGGACGGTGCACCCGCCCTCCCCGAGGACATCTCTGCGACGGGTTGGGTTCTGTCGGATCTGGACTCGGGTGACGTCATCGCCGCGAAGGATCCGCACGGCCGGTACCGCCCGGCAAGCACGATCAAGATCCTGCTGGCGTTGGTCGCCCTCGACGAGCTCGACCTGAACACCACCGTCGTCGCCACAGCCGAGGACGCGAATGCCGAGGGCAGCGCCGTCGGCATCGGCAAGGGCGGCGTGTACAGCAACTTTCAATTGATGCAGGGCCTGGTGATGGCGTCGGGGAACGACGCTGCGCACGCGTTGGCCTCTCAGATGGGCGGCGACGACGCCACTGTCGCCAAGATGAACGCCAAGGCACGGTCTCTGGGCGCGCTCGACACACGCACGGCGACGCCGTCCGGTCTCGACGGTCCTGGAATGTCCAGTTCTGCATACGATCTCGCGTTGTTCTTCCGTGCGGCGATGGAGAACCCCACGTTCGCTCAGTTGATTTCCACCGAGACCGTTCAGTTTCCGGGCTTCCCCAAGGATCCGAACATCCCCGACGACGTCGACCGTCCAGGATTCACCCTGTCGAACGACAATCAGCTTCTGTACAACTACGACGGCGCCGTGGGCGGCAAAACCGGATACACCGACGACGCACGTCAGACGTTCGTCGGAGGCGCCGACAAGAACGGCAGACGCCTCGCAGTCACCATCATGAAGGGCGACGTGCTGCCGATTCGTCCGTGGGAGCAAGCAGCCAGGCTGCTCGACTACGGCTTCGCGCTACCACCGGGCACGAGTGTGGGAACGCTGGTGCCGCCGGAGTCGGTGGGAGGCGTCACCAGCACACGCACGGCCGCGCCGACTCTGGCATCTCCGCCGGACACTCCGAGCACGGCAGGCGAACGGGAGACGTCCCTCGAGGCGGGTGGTGACACTGCGATACGAATCGGCGTCGCCGTCGTCGGCGGGTTGGTGGTGATCGGGCTCCTGCTGTGGGCTCGGCAACTCCACCGGCGTCGCTGAGGTCAGCGTCTCCGGTTCAAGAACCCGAGCCCGACGGCGGCCAGCGCGCCGGCGCCCACGAGCGCAATTCCGCCGCCGAGGGTCGGGCCCTCGTTGACCTCCACCCGCGTGTTGATGACGGCCGGCTCCGGCGGAGGGACGTAGGCCAGCGCCATGCTTTCTCGGGTCGTCGCCGCAAATGCCGTGGCGAACAGGATGAATCGCGATGTCGTGAACACGAACACGAGGAGACCGATGATGGGGCCGAAGACGACTCCGGCGGGACCGTTGGTGACCGACGCGAGATAGATCGCGGCGATCTGCTTGAAGATCTCGAAGCCGACGGCTGCGATCAAGCCGCCCTTGACCGCGCTGCGGAACGGGACGGGCTCTCTCGGCAGCCTCGAGATGACCCACGTCATCACCGCCCAGGTCGCGGCCAGCGCCAACAGCACCGACACGACTCGTAACAGAATCCCGACGCCGGGAGCCTGGTCGAGATTCGCCAGTTCCAGCAGACTGCGCATGACGGATCCGCCGTTCAACGCCGACAGGCCGAGCGAGAGCGCGAGCGCCAACCCGAGGCCGACGAGTGCCGCGAAATCCTTCAGCTTGGTCGCGAGAAAACTTCCCGGCTCGTGTACGAACTCCCACATCGCCGTCAGCGCCTCGCGCAGATTGGCAATCCACCCAAGACCTGCGTAGAGCGCACCGAGCAGACCGATGATGCCGACGCTCGTTCTGGACTCGACGGCGGTGTCGATCAACGAATTGATGGTCTCGCCGAAGCTTCCCGGAACGTTCTGCGCAATCTGGTCACGGATCTGATCGAGCCACTCCGGCTGACCGACCAGGATGAACCCGGCAGCTGCGAACGCGACCATCAGCAACGGGAACAGCGCGAGGACGCTGAAGTAGGTCATGCCCGCCGCGTAGTAGTCGCCCTTCTGAGCCTGGTATCGAGTTGCTGCGCGGACCGTGTGATCGAACCACGGCCATTTGTCACGACGGTCTTGCAGAGTTGCTGCGAAGTCAGGAACGACAATCACCCTCTTGGAGTCGGGCCCTCGCTGTCAGTCCCCCCAGCCTGTCAGAGAAAGCGTCAGTCAGGAGAGCGGAGCCAAGAACCCCACCCGGTCGTACACCTGCGCCAACGTGCGCGACGCTACTTCCCTGGCCCGATCCGCGCCGTCGGCAAGGATGCGGTCCAATTCGGCAACATCGGACATATACCCGTCGACGCTCGCCTTAAGCGGCGTCACGAACTCGGTCAGCACATCGGCCGTGTCGGATTTGAGGTCGCCGTAGCCTTTTCCCTCGTACCCGGACACGAGGTCCTCGATCGACCGGTCCGAGAGGGCAGACTGGATGACGAGCAGGTTGCTGACGCCCGGCTTGTTCTCGGGATCGAACACAATGTCACGATCGTTGTCCGTGACCGCGGATCGGAGTTTCTTCGCCGTCACCTTGGGGTCGTCGAGAAGGTTCACGATGCCAGCCGGGTTGGATCCGGACTTGCTCATCTTTGAGGTCGGCTCCTGCAGATCGAAGATCTTTGCCGTGCCCTTGATGATGTGCGCGTCGGGCACGACGAACGTCTTCTTGAAGCGAGTGTTGAAACGCTGCGCGAGATCACGGGTCAACTCGAGGTGCTGACGCTGATCCTCGCCGACGGGAACGAGATTGGGGCGATACAGCAGAATGTCGGCAGCCTGGAGAACGGGGTAGGTGAACAGCCCGACAGTGGTCTGGTCACGCCCCTGTTTCGCCGACTTGTCCTTGAACTGCGTCATTCGCCCTGCTTCACCGAATCCGGTGATGCAGTTGAGGACCCACGCGAGCTGCGCGTGTTCGGGAACCTGGCTCTGCACGAACAGAGTGGAGCGCTTCGGGTCGATTCCCACCGCCAGCAGCTGCGCCGCGGCGATGCGAGTGCGGTTGCGCAGCGCCTTGGGGTCCTGGGGAACGGTGATGGCGTGCAGGTCCGGGATGAAGTAGAACGCGTCGTAGTCTTCCTGCAACGCCACCCACTGACGCACCGCACCGAGATAGTTGCCGAGGTGGAACGAATCCCCGGTCGGCTGGATCCCGGACAGAACTCGCTGACGCGGGCCCTGTGGTGCGTCGGTGGGCGAAGGAGAAGACATGCTCGTAATCTTTTCACGCCCGAGCAAGGCGATTCTTCTCAGGTGTTACCGGTACCGGACGGTGACGGGCGCGTGATCGGACCACCGTTGGTCGTAGGCCTCGGCACGTTCGGTGACGGCCTCTTTGGCTCGCTCTGCGAGCGACGCCGTTGCCAGCTGGTAGTCGATACGCCAACCCGCGTCGTTGTCGAACGCCTTCCCCCGGTAGGACCACCAGCTGTACGGTCCTTCGACATCCGGGTGCAGAGCGCGCACGACGTCGGTCCACGGCGCCTTCTCCTTCAGCAGAGCGGAGACCCATGCGCGCTCTTCCGGCAGGAATCCGGAGTTCTTCCGATTGGTCTTCCACGCCTTCAGGTCGGCCTCGGTGTGGGCGATGTTCCAGTCTCCGCACACGACCACGTCTCGATCCGCGGACTTCGCTGCTTTCGCGGATGCGGCGAGGTATTTGGCGAACGCCGCCATGAAGCGTTCCTTCTCCTCTTGGCGTTCGGTACCGACCTCGCCGGACGGCAGGTACAGGCTCGCGACGGACACATCACCGAAATCGGCCTCGATGTAGCGTCCGGAATCGGAGAACTCCTTCGCGCCGATGCCGACCCGGATGGCATCGGGCGCCGTGCGGGACAGGATCGCCACACCGTTGCGCCCCTTCGCCGACGGTTCGGCGGAGGCCAGGTGCCAGCCTGCGTCGAGTGCGGGGGCGAGCGCCTTGGTGAGTTCGCCGTCGTTCGCGCGGGTTTCCTGCAGACAGATCACGTCCGCGTCGGTGGTCTCGAGCCACGGCAACATGCCTTTCCTGGCTGCTGCGCGTACTCCGTTTACGTTGACTGTGGACACGGTGATAGTCACGTAGGGCACCGTAGCCGAGACCACCGACAGACCTGGAATCTATCGGCGTCGACGTTTACGGCCTCCGGGCTTGACACCGGGCCGGGGCTTCGACGGCGCGGCCACCGTGGCGTCGGCCTGCGTCGTCCCGTCGTCCGCGTCGCTGACTGCGGCAGCGAGGGAGTCGATGCGTCGGTAGACCACATGCTGCTGAACATAGGTCCAGAGGTTGTTGCTGACCCAGTAGAGCAGCACGGCAATCGGCAGAAATGGACCGCCGAGCAGTACGCCCGCGGGAAACACCCACAGCGCCAGACGGTTCATCAGCGCCGTCTGCGGATTGGCGCGCGCAGCGTCGTCCTGTCGAGCGATCGACGCACGAGAGTTGAAGTGCGTCGCGATGCCGGCCAGCACCATCAGCGGTACTGCCACCATCGCGATGTCGATCACTGTCGGTACACCGCCGAACGGCGCGAACGCCTCCAGTGTCGCCGCCCCGCTGTTCATCGCGGCGGAGATCGGTGCACCGAAAAGCCGTGCGTCCAGGAATGATTGGACGTCTGTTGCGCTGAAGAAGTAGTTCGCGGTGTTCGCGTTCTCCTCCGGCGACATTCCCAGTTGCCCGATACCGGTGCCGGTTCGGTTGAAGGAGCGGAGCACGTGCAACAGCCCGATGAACACCGGGGCTTGCACCAACACGGGTAGGCAGCCGAGCAGCGGATTGAATCCGTGCGCTTTCTGCAGCTTCTGCATCTCGGCGGCCTGCCGCGCGCGGTCACCGCTGTACTTCTTCTGCAACGCCTTGATCTCCGGTTGCAGTTTCTTCATCGTGAGCTGGGTCCGCACCTGGCTCACGAAGGGTTTGTAGAGCACGAGCCGGAGGGTGAACACCAGGAACATCACGGACAAAGCCCAGGTGATTCCGTTGTCCGGTCCGAGGACCGAGCCGAACACGGTGTGCCAGACCCAGAGGATTCCGGACACGGGGTAGTAGATGAAATCGAGCATGAGAGCACCTCTTCGAGGGAGTCGGTCGATGAACGTCACGACCGATCCCGGCAAGACTCGCCGACGGGAGTGGAGCCTGCGGGAACGGTCAGGTCATCGATCCGGGTGCTCTCGGCATGGGGCGCCCGGGTGCATCAGGGCGGTGTTGGCGACGGAATCGTCCACGCAGACGTCGCTCTTCCGCTGGTGGACCCGGCACCCGGGTTCGGTCCAGTCCGACTGTCGCGTCGACCGCACCGAGAGCGGCGAGTGTTGCCGCAGCGATCCCGAGCAGTAGTCCGCCGACCGTCGACGGGTCGTCGAGGACTGCCAGCAGCAGCAGTACGGTGACGACGAGTGAAACGAAGATTGTGCGCACGAGAACTCCCCGGGTGAACGAACTTCTTTCGGCAGAAAGGGTTCGGGGGCAGAGCCGCGGACGCGAGCGTCGCTCAGTGTGCCCCCACCGGTGCGCCCGGGGCTCTGGGCATGGGGCGGCCCGCTTCGTCGGGCCGTTGCTGACGGCGGAACGACCCGCGGCGCCTGCGTTCTTCTCCCCGTGGTCCGTGTGCGACGCCGAACAGGGCGTCGAGCACGATTCGCCTTGCCGCCGACGACGCGAGCGCCACGGCCACTGCGGTGACGACCAGCCCGAAGGCAACTGTGGTCACGGCGGTGTCGGGAAGGGTGGCGAGCATCAGGAGCAGGACGAGGTATGCCGAGACTGCGCTCAGGTATCGCATTGCCGTCCACCCCTTCCGTTCGCTTCGCCGGTGGCCAGCGTATCGCGTCCATCCGATCACGCGCAGTTCGCGCCTCCGGGACCACGCCCGTCGAGTGCTGCAGCTCGATCCTCGGCAAGGTTCCACTCTGTCCACTTCACCGTTGCCGTGACGTCGGAGAGCACGCAACTGCGATAGGGCTCGGGCAGGCGGTCGAGCTCCGGTGCCGCATCCGCCGAGAGGCTTCGGAGATACCGCGTGTCGATCTTGCCGGTGTCCTCGAACCGCTCGACGCTGTGCCGGGCGACGTACGCGTCCGGATTCAGCGCAGCGAGGGAAAGAACCGCGCCGACGACAGCGACCCCGACAGCTCGCGGCAGCCATTTCCCTGTCATACCGATTCCGGCGACCATGACGAGCACGAACACCGCTCCCAGCAGAACCTCGACGACCGTGACGAACAGACGAAGCGTCGTGTACCCGTATTGACGCTCGTACAGGGACATGCGATGCAAGGCCGAGGCCACCACCACGAGGGCGAGGACGCACAGCAAGCCGAGAACAACCCTCAGATACGTCCGCTGGGTACGAGTACCTCGCGGCGCTGTGCGAACAACGGTGGCCAGTACCAGAAGAGTCAGGGCCGTCACCGCCAGCAACTGCCAGAACCCTTGACGGGCGTACTCGGCGTTGGTGAGGCCGTCCGTCGTGCGCACGTGGCTCTGACCGCCGAACAGTGTTGTCGTCTGAACGGCCACGAACAGGGCGAACACTCCGACGAGAGCCGCGACGGGCACCATCCACTCCCAGAGTGACACCGACGACTTCGACGGCCGCGCGAGCAGATCGAAGTGCGGTCGATTGACCGCCAGATACGCCGCACCCAGTGTCGCTGCGCCGACGAAGGTGAACACGAGGATGCGTGTCACGGTGCCACCGAGATCCCAGTCGGGAGTCGCCGCGTCGACGATCTTCCCGAATGTCGGGTCGGCTGCAGCGAACAGCGCGCCGAACACGATCACCAGCATCACCGTCGATGCGAAGACCGCGGCCAGTCGGCGCGGGTGGGCACGGTCGGTGTCCAGCCGCCGCGCACCGGTGGACGCCCATCTCCACGTGCGGACCGGCAGAAACAGCGGAGCCAAGGCCCCCAGCCCGAGACCTCGCCAGGTCCATGAGCCGGAGAGTACCGCCGCAGCAACGACTATCGACGTCCATATGCACAGTGCCACCAGCCATTCCGCTGCGCGGACGGTCGCGACCGATCCCAGCAGAAGCACTCCGCTCGCGCCGGCGAGCTGCCACGGGGTGGGCCTTTCCCGCAGTGCGAAGGCGACTGCGGCGACGATGACGGCCGTGGTGATGGAGTATCCGACGCCCTGTCCTCCGAGTACCGATGCCCCCACCGCACCTGCGGACATCGCGGCGATCAAAGCCTTTCGCGGCGCCGATGCGTGGCGGAGCACCGGCCACACTCGCGGGGCCCACGGTGACCATCGACGCGATGACCGGTTGCTCGGCGGAAGCACCGGAGCCGGCCCGGTGGAGGTGGACTTCGGTGTAGTGATTGCGTTCATTTCCTCTACCTCACAGTTGTTCTGGGCAGGACTTGGAGCGACGACACGCCTGTGCGTGCGCCGTGAGTGAAAGTGGTTCTCGTGTGGGACCGGGCAGGGTTCAGTTCTGTGGAAGGCACACCCGGATGTGGCACCCGGGTGATCTGTCCAGGACTTCTATCGTCCCGCCGTGCAGTTCGGTCGCCCACCGGGCGATCGCCAGACCGAGTCCGGTTCCGCCGCCTGTGGCACCACCTCTGGTGAACCTGTCGAAGACCGAAAAACGTTCGGAGGGCGAGATTCCCGGACCGTCGTCGGACACCTCGATCCTGACCCCTTCCGGTGCAGGCATCGCGGACACTGTGACGGCCGAGCCCGGAGGGGAATGCTCGACTGCATTGCTCAGCAGGTTCGTCACGATCTGCTGCACTCGTGACCGGTCGGCGGACATCTGCAGCTGGTGCGGCGTCACCACGACGCGCACACGCCCGTACTCCGACGCCACCGCGCCGAGGAAGTCGTGCACACCGAATCGTTCCGGCCGCAGTGGGAGCACTCCCCCTTCGAGCCGGGACAGATCCAGCAACTCGGTCACCAGGTCACCGAGCTTCTCCGTCTGACGCAGCGCGACGTTCAGCGTGGCAGGATCGGGCTCGGTCACGCCGTCGACCATGTTTTCCAGCACCGCACGAAGTGCCGCGATCGGCGTCTTGAGTTCGTGGGAGACGTTTCCGATGAGCTCACGCCGGTACGTGTCGGCTGCTTCGAGATCAGCGGACATCGTATTGAAGGCCTCGGCGAGTTGGCCGACCTCGTCACGCGAGCTCGCGCGCACCCGCGTCGTATAGTCCCCTCGTGCCATTGCGCGGGCCGCGGCCGTCATCTCTCGCAGCGGTGAAGTCATACCGTGCGCCACCAATTGCGTTGCTGCGATGGACACCACGAGCGCGGCCAGCAGCGTGTAGCGGAACTGCCAGCTCGCACCGATCCAGAACGTCACGCTTGCCAACAGCAGAACGATCCCCACGATCAGAGCGACCTTGAGTTTGAACGACGTCAGCGAGTCCAGCGGTCGCGGCAACCGGACAAGCGGGATCGGAGCCCTCATCGTGGAGTCTCCAGCGCGTACCCGACGCCGTGAACGGTCCGGATCAGCGTGCCGCCGAGCTTGCGGCGCAACGCCTTCACATGACTGTCCACGGTCCGACTGCTGGCAGAATCCTCCCAACCCCACAGTTCGGCGAGGAGGGTGTCGCGGGCGACCGCAGCGCCGGGTCGAGCCGACAGGAATGCAAGGATGTCGAATTCGGTTCGGGTGAGGTGAATTTCACCGTCGGGTCCGCTCACGCGTCGCGCATCGTGGTCGATTCGAAACGCGCCGAGCGTCATCGCCGCCGTCGCAGTCGATGCCGCGGCGGTGCGTTCGGCGCGACGAAGGAGTGCGTGCACCCGCGCGACGACCTCGCGCATACTGAACGGCTTGGAGAGATAGTCGTCGGCGCCGACGCCGAGTCCGACGAGCATGTCGGTCTCGTCCGACTTCGCGGTCAGCATCAGCACCGGAATCGGACGGTCCGCCTGGATCCGTCGGCACACCTCCAGGCCGTCGAAGCCCGGCAGCATGACGTCGAGAACTACGACGTCCGGCTTCTCGCGGGCACAGACCTCGACCGCCGACGGTCCGTCGTGCGCCGTCACCACGCCGAAACCTTCGCCGCGGAGTCGTGCGGCCAACGCGTCGGAGATCGTGGGTTCGTCGTCGACGACCAGCACTGTGCGGTTCATGATGTCGACCCTAGAGCCCGAACATGGAGGAGTCCGTCGGGAAATGTGGAGGTTCGGTGAAGATCCGTCGGGCCGCGCGGGCGTCGCGGGACACGGCCTGATTCCGTCACATAAGGGTCGGCTACCCTTACGGATCCGAGCGAGGCCCGACAGAACTCGAGCCACGTCACCCCCTCGAAAGGCACCTTCATGGTCGAATCCACGCGACTGCTTCGGTGGGCCGCCGCCGCGGCAGCTGCCGCGCTCCTGCTGTCCGCATGCTCGAGTTCGTCCGACGACACGGCGAGCACTCCCACCAGCGGTTCCGAGTCGAGCGGGGCGTTTCCGGTGACCGTCGACCACGCCTTCGGCGAGACGACGGTGGAATCGGAACCGCAACGCGTCGTCTCCGTCGGTTACACCGAGCAGGACACCCTCCTCGCACTCGGCGTGATCCCCGTCGGCGTCACCGAATGGTACGGCGAGCAGCCGTACGCCACCTGGCCGTGGGCACAGGACGCGCTCGGCGACGCACAACCGGAGGTGCTCGACATCGCCGACGGCTTTCAGTACGAACGGATCGTCGGGCTCGAGCCCGATCTGATCATCGCGACCAACGCGGGTCTGGATCAGGAATCCTACGACCGGCTCAGCGAGATCGCGCCGACCATTGCACACTCCGGCGAGTACTCCGAGTACTTCGAACCGTGGGATGTTCAAGCTCGCAGCATCGGCGCCGCCGTCGGCAAGAAGGACGACGTCGAGAATCTCATCGCGGGCGTCGACGAGAAGTTCGCAGCCGCGAGGGCCGAGCACCCGGAGTTCGAGGGAACCAAGGCGATCTTCCTGCAGAACGCAATCTACGACGGCGACGCCATCGCCTACCAGAACGGCTTGAGCACGGACTTTCTGACCGATCTCGGGTTCGTCGTGCCGTCGGACATCGATGAATTCGCACCCGCGGACGGCAGCGGCCAGGCATACATTCCGCTCGAGAACCTGTCGGTCCTCGATTCGGCCGACGTGCTGCTCTGGGGCACCGAGAAGCCCGAAGATCGCACCGCACTCGAGCAGGAGCGGGTGTATCGGAACCTCGAGCGGGTGAAAGAGAACAAGCTCGTGTTCACCGATGGCGTCACAGCAGGCGCGATCTACTTCACCAGCGTCCTGAGCTTGCCGTACGTGATCGACAAGTTGGTCCCGGCGTTCGCCGGCACGCTCGCCGGGGGCGGCGCAGCCACCACCACGAGTTGACCGACCTCGGCCTGGATCTCTCGGACGCACACCGAGCGGTGCGCATCGAAAGATCCAGGCGAGTCGATCAAGCAGCGCGGGCGTCGGTCCGTCGCTGCATCCACATCGCGATGGACAGGACGACGAGGCCTGCGACGGCCAGGATGGCACCTGCAGCCGCGGGTGCCGTGTACCCGAAGCCGGCGGCGATGACGGCACCACCGAGCGCGGCACCGATTGCATTGGCGAGGTTGAACGCCGCGTGATTGAGCGACGCCGCCAGTGTCTGAGCGTCCTCGGCGACGTCCATCAACCGGGTCTGCAGTCCGGGGATCACCGACGAGCCCGACGCGCCGATCAGGAACACCAGGATCAGCGCGCTGATCGGGTTGTGTGCGGCCAGAACGAACGCAGCCAGGAACACAGCCATCGATGCCAGCCCGAAGAACGTTCCCTTCAGCTTGAAGCGGTCCGCGAGCCATCCGCCGAAGTAGTTGCCGGCAACCATGCCGAGGCCGTAGATCATCAGCGCGACCGGCACCAGAGTGCGTGCCAGTCCCGCGACATCGGTCAGCGTCGACGAGATGTAGGTGTACACGGCGAACATGCCACCGAAGCCGACCATGCCGACGAACAGCGTCATCCACACCTGGCTGCGGCGAAGTGCACCGAGCTCCGTGATCGGATTGGTGGTCGGCATGCCGTCGAGACGAGGCATCCACATGATCAAGGCGGTGACGGTGAGTGCACCGATCACCCCGACGACGGCGAACGCACTGCGCCAGCCGAGAAGTTGCCCGAGCCAGGTAGCTGCGGGGACACCGACGACGTTGGCTATCGAGAGCCCCATCATGACCATCGCAACAGCTTTGGCGCGCTTGCCCGGCTCGGCGAGATGCGCCGCGACGAGCGCCGCGATACCGAAGTACGCACCGTGAGGCAAGCCCGCGACGAACCTGGACGCGACCAATTCGTTGAAACTGGGAGCGAACACGGTACCGAGGTTGCCAAGAGTGAACGCCACCATCAGAGCGATCAACAGTGCTCGACGCGGTACACGCGCGGCCAGCGTCGCGATCGCGGGCGCACCGACGACGACGCCGAGGGCGTACGCCGAGATCATGTGACCGGCCGAGGGCTCGGAGATACCCATGCTCGACGCCACGTCGGGAAGCAGACCCATCGACGCGAACTCGGTGGTCCCGATACCGAACCCACCGATCGACAGGGCGAACATCGCGAACCGTCTCCGCGTGGAGTGCGGACGGTTACTGGTACTCAGGCCGCTCGACACCTTCGAACGCACGGCGCCGACATTCCTGGCGAGGGCGGAATCGGTGACAGACACGGCACAACGACCTTTCGGGGTTTCGGGATCGATCAAGAAGAAAAAGGACGGACTGGATCGGCAACGTCCCAGGCGTCAATTGTCATCCCCGGCACAAGCGATTTTCGAATCCTCCGGCGGTGATAGTGCTCACGCCGCCGTCCAACGGTCGATCCGCAGGCCCCACTACTACCTTTATAGTGCTCATTCCGCAGGCTCCACTCCCGGCCGTCGGCAGGCGTGTTGTGGCCGGACTGCTTGTTTCCCGAAGTCGATCGCACCGCTAGGATTCACGCCAGGTCATGAGTGCCAGCATCGAGCCCCGGCTTGCTGGCCGGCAACCCTCCAACCGCGGTGGGGTGCCCCGGGTGAGAAGACCTGGTTAGTCGGCTGCGCACACGCGTTGCCGTCGAGCAAGCGCGGGCCCGCCACGGTGATGTCACATGATGTCGGTGGGCCCACTGACCGGGAGTTGTCCGACACGTCGGCGGCCCCAGGAAGAGGTTGATCATGTGTTGTTGTACCGATACGCCCCGCCCCGGCTTTCCGGACGAGAGCCGATTCGAAACCTGATCATCCTTCGAAGACGGAGTTATCACTCACATGACCGACAACACCCCTGACGTCGTGGACGCAACCGGCGCCCCCATCGAAGACCCCACTGCTTCGTGGGCTTTCGAGACCAAGCAGATTCACACGGGTCAGACTCCGGACGGCGCGACCAACGCGCGCGCTCTGCCCATCTACCAGACCACGTCGTACACGTTCGACAACACCGATCACGCCGCCGCACTGTTCGGGCTGGCAGAACCGGGCAACATCTACACCCGCATCATCAACCCCACCCAGGACGTGGTCGAGCAGCGCATCGCTGCTCTCGAGGGCGGCGTCGCCGCGCTGCTCCTGGCGTCCGGGCAGGCCGCCGAGACGTTCGCGATCCTCAACCTCGCGGAAGCGGGCGATCACATCGTCTCCAGCCCTCGTCTGTACGGCGGAACGTACAACCTGTTTCACTACACGCTTCCGAAGTTCGGTGTGCAGGTCACGTTCGTCGAGGATCCGGACGATCTCGAGCAGTGGCGCGCAGCCATCACCCCGAACACCAAAGCGTTCTACGGCGAGACCATCTCCAACCCGAAGAACGACATTCTCGACATCCCCGGTATCTCCGCCGTGGCGCACGAGAACGGGATTCCGCTCATCGTCGACAACACCGTCGCGACTCCGTATCTCATCCAGCCGCTGAAGCACGGCGCGGACATCGTCGTGCATTCGGCGACGAAGTACCTCGGTGGGCACGGCACCGCCATCGCGGGCGTCATCGTCGACGGTGGCACCTTCGATTGGACGCAGGGGCGCCACACCAACTTCACGACGGCCGATCCCAGCTATCACGGCGTCGTGTTCGCGGACCTCGGTGCTCCGGCGTTCGCGCTCAAGGCCCGCGTCCAGTTGCTGCGTGATGTCGGCGCGGCCGTGTCTCCGTTCAACGCGTTCCTCATCAGCCAGGGGCTCGAGACGTTGAGTCTGCGCATCGAACGTCACGTCGAGAACGCACAGAAGGTGGCGGCGTTCCTCGAGGCGCGGGACGAGGTGGAGTCCATCAACTACGCGGGTCTGAAGTCCTCGCCGTGGTACGGCCGCGGCCAGGAACTTGCACCGAAGGGCCAGGGCGCCATCATCGCGTTCGAGCTGAAGGGCGGCGTCGACGCCGGCAAGAAGTTCGTCAACGCGCTGAGCCTTCACAGCCATGTGGCTAACATCGGTGATGTGCGTTCACTCGTCATTCACCCCGCCTCGACCACACATTCGCAGTTGACGCCGGAGGAGCAGCTGGCCTCGGGCGTCACTCCGGGCCTGGTCAGGCTCGCTGTGGGTATCGAAGGGATCGACGATATTCTCGCCGATCTCGAAACCGGATTCGCAGCGGCGGCGTCTTGACCATCGGCTCTGTGCACGACGTCCGTCCGGCTGCGGGATTCCCGCCGCCGGACGGACGGCTCGGCAGTATCGACATCGGCCGGCTCGACCTCGAGAGCGGTGCCTCGCTACCCCAGGTGACCGTTGCGGTGCAGCGCTGGGGAGAGCTCGCACCCGGACGTGACAACGTGGTTCTCGTCGAGCACGCCCTCACCGGCGATTCGCACGTCAGCGGACCCGCCGACGCGGATCACGCGTTGCCCGGCTGGTGGAACGGGATGGTCGGACCCGGCGCACCGATAGACACCGACGAGTGGTGCGTCGTCGCATCGAACGTCCTCGGTGGCTGCGGTGGAACGACGGGTCCCAGCTCGCTCGCCGAGGACGGTAAGCCGTACGGCAGCCGATTCCCCGGCATCTCCATTCGCGACCAGGTTGCGGCCGAGGTCGCGCTCGCGGATGCGCTCGGCATCCACCGCTTCGCTGCTGTTGTCGGCGGTTCCATGGGCGGCATGCGCACACTGGAGTGGATCGTCGGCCATCCCGAGCGTGTCGGCGCCGCTCTCGTACTCGCCGTCGGCGCCCGCGCCACTGCGGACCAGATCGGTACGCAGACCACTCAGATCGAAGCGATCGCGTCGGATCCGGACTGGCAGGGCGGTGATTACCACGGCACGGCTCGATCCCCTCGCGCTGGACTGAAGATCGCTCGTCGCATCGCGCACCTGACCTATCGCACCGAGAGCGAGCTCGACCTCCGGTTCGAGAACAACCCCCAGGGCGACGAGAACCCGTGGAACGGTGGCCGATACGCCGTCGACAGCTACCTTCAGCACCAGGCCAACAAGTTGGCCGACAGGTTCGACGCAAGCACGTACGTATTACTGAGCGAGGCGATGAACCGGCACGACATCGGTCGGGGACGCGGTGGCGTCGACGAAGCCCTGGCGCGCGCGACGGTGCCGACCATCGTCGGCGGTGTGGATTCCGACCGGTTGTATCCGCTGCGTCAGCAGAAGGAGATCGCGCGCGGTCTACCCGAGTGCCGTGGACTCGAAGTCATTCAGTCCAGAGACGGTCACGACGGCTTTCTCACCGAAGCCGGGTCCGTCGCGAAGCTGCTCGGCGAGACGATGCAGCACGCACGCGCTGCTCGCCACGCCTGAACTCAGGAGTCGACCGACTCGGTGCGGCGCTCAGTCCGTACCGAGTGGGTCGATCGAGGACGACAGAAAGACGATGGCGCCGCCCACCAGCGCGAGGGCGGACACGTCGAAGCCACGGCTTCGTACCGCGAGCAGCCCCACGCGGTTTTCGGGAACACACAGCCGGAACCCCGCCGCGAGAAGAGTGGCCACGCCCAGCACGAACGATCCGCGGCGCCACCGGTCCGCGAGCACGAGCACGAGCGCGGCCGCGAGGACGACCATCACGGCCAGTAGAGGCAGGTTCTTGCGGATCTGAGCGCCCATGCGACGTCAGACCGTCGCCGGGAGGTCTCGCTCGGCACGTTCGACAACGTTGGACAGCAGGAAGGCGCGAGTGAGCGGTCCCACGCCCCCGGGATTGGGTGAGACGAATCCCGCGACGTCCGCGACGCCTGCAGCGACGTCGCCGCGCAGACCATCCTCGGTCCTGCTGACGCCGACGTCGAGGACCGCAGCACCCGGCTTGACCATGTCGGCGGTGATGATGCCCGGCACACCGGCGGCCGCGATGACGATGTCGGCGCGAGACACCTCGGCCGCAAGATCACGAGTTCCGGTGTGGCACAGCGTCACTGTCGCGTTCTCCGACCTGCGAGTCAGCAGGAGTCCGATCGGGCGGCCCACCGTCACACCGCGACCGACGACGACGGCGTGAGCGCCGTCGATCCGTACGTCGTACCGACGCAGCAGATGCACGATTCCGCGCGGTGTGCACGGCAGCGCAGCGTCCTTGCCCAGCACCAGACGCCCGAGGTTGATCGGGTGCAGGCCGTCGGCATCCTTGTCCGGGTCGATGCGTTCGAGCGCCGCGTTCTCGTCGAGATGCTTCGGCAACGGAAGTTGGACGATGTATCCGGTGCACGCCGGATTGGCATTGAGTTCGTCGATGACGGCTTCGAGATCCGCCTGGGTGATGTCGGCGGGGAGATCGCGTCGAATCGATGTGATCCCGACCTTCGCGCAGTCGTTGTGCTTGCCCCGCACGTAGGCGGCCGAACCCGGGTCGTCGCCGACGAGAACCGTCGCGAGGCCGGGAACGATACCGTTCTCCCGCAGGGTCCGAACCCGCTCGGTGAGATCGACGAAAATCTCGTCGCGGGTCGTCTTGCCGTCCAGAATCGTTGCAGTCACGACCCACATTGTTCCAGGTCTGTCACCGGCCGATTTCTCACCCCTCGACAGCGAGTCCCTGCGCTTGCGCGTAGGCCACCGCCTGGGTGAGCTCGATCTTCGTGCCGACGAGCGAGGTTCCCACCCAGAGCGCCCCGTCTACCCTCGACCCGCGCAGATCCGCGGCGTCGAGTTTGGCGCCGGTGGCTCGCGCGCCGGAGAGGTCGACCGACACGAGCGTCGCCTTGCGCAGGTCGGTGTTCACGAGGTTGGCCTCGACGAATCGACATCCCGTCAGGTCCACTCCACGCAGGTCGGCGCCGCCCATCCCTGCCAGAGTGAAGTCGACCTCGTCGAACGTCGCGGGCCGCAGCCTGCAGTCCACGAATGTCGAACCCATGAACGTCGAATTGCGAAAAGTGGAGTGCAGCAAATTGGTTCGAGTGAAAGTACAGGACCGGAAGGCCGCGTCGCGGTGGACCGATTCGGTCAGATCGGCGCCGGTGAAGTCGCACTCGGTGAACACCACGGACGTCGTCTCCAGGCCGCTGAGGTCCGCATCCCGGAAGGTGCAGGCCACGTAACTTCGGCCGTTCCACCGTTGCCGATCGAGTCTGCTGTCGGAGTAGTCCTCGCCGATGATCTGTTCCTCGTCCACCTGCACCATCCTTCCCCGACGCGTGGTGGCAGAGTGAGCCGGGTGTTTCGACTCATGTTCTTCGAGCCCCGGATTCCTCAGAACACCGGCAACGCAATTCGCCTCGTCGCAGGCACGGGGTGCGAACTCCACCTCGTCGGCCCGCTGGGCTTCGACATGTCCGAGCCCAAACTCAAACGAGCGGGACTCGACTACCACGACCTCGCATCGGTGACCGTGCACGAGAACCTCGCCGCAGCGTGGGAAGCACTGAAGCCCGATCGCGTCTTCGCGTACACCGCTCACTCGACGCGATTCCACACGTCCGTCGACTACCTCCCGGGCGACGTTCTCCTCTTCGGCCCCGAGCCGACCGGGCTCCCCGACGACGTCCTGGGCGACGATCGCGTCACCGACCGGTTGCGCATCCCCATGATCCCAGGGCGGCGATCGCTGAATCTCGCGAACTCGGCCGCCGTCGTGATGTACGAGGCCTGGCGTCAACACGGATTCGACGGGGCGGTGTGAGTCCGGCTCGACTCACTCCGGTCCGGTACTGCTGCACCGCAGACCGACAGGGATTCATTCCCGAGGCGCGGCGTTGCCTTCGCTCTCGTCGGTCCCCACGCCGTCGGTCCCGACGGCATCCGTGTCGTCGCTGTTGTCTTTCTCGACTGTCCGGCGCGGCCGGACTGCACGCACCGTCCGCACCACCGCGTAGACGACACCTGCTCCCACCACCAGCGCACCCAGCCACGGAATCGCACGCCCCACGGCAACGATCCCGTCTCCGATCGCGTCGAGCAACGAGTTCCACCCGGAGACCAGGCCGTCGAGGAAGTTGTCCGGTCCGGGCGACGGCGTGACGTCGTCGGTGCTGAATTGCACTGTGATGGTGGACAGTTCCACTTGATCGCCGAGGTAGCTGCGTTGCGAGACCAACCCGTCGAGCTCGCCTTGCCTGCTCGACAGCGCCGATTCCGCTTCGATCAGGTCGGCCGTGTTCGTCGCACCGGCGATGAGCGCCCGCAACCGATCGACCGACGCCTGAAGAGCCGCGATCCTGGCGTCGAGGTCCTGGTACTGCATGGTGACGTCGTCACGAGTGATGCTGACGCTGGTGACCTTGCCGAGGGCAGAGATCCTGTCGACGGTCACGGTCAGCTCGTCCGCGGGGATCCTGGCGGTGATGGAACTACTGGCCGTCGAGTTCTCCGTCGCTGGATTCTCGGTTCGGTTGTCGATGCGGCCTCCGGCGCTCTCCACCGCGCCGACCGCCTCGCGTGCAGCGTCGACGGGATCGTCGGCGGTGACGTAGATCTGGCCCGTGACAACCTCTTTGCGTTCGACGGGCGAGGGCGCCTGCTCTCGCACCGCTCCGCCGGAGTCCGGCGCGAGCGCGACACCGGGCGAGGTGAACGACGAATCCGCCGCCGGCGGACCCGCTGGACCGTCGGACGACCCGCTGCATCCGGCGAGAACCACCAGCGCTCCGGCAAGAACGACGACAAGACTGCGCTTCATCTTCGAAGATGCTAGAGCACCATCGACATGCGGAAGACGGCCACGACATCGACGGTGACGAATCGTTACATCCATTGGGAACATTCACTGATGACCTGACGCCCGAACCGGGGTACGGTGTGCCGCATCGACCCATTTGCAAGATTCCGTGAAGGAGCCCCCCTGTTGTTCGCTGTTCCGTCTTTCTCTCTGCTCCGCCGCTCGCCCCAGGATGGCTCCTCCTTCCGCTCCAGTAGTCGAATGTCCCGTGCTGCAGCAGCTTTCGCTGTCGGTGGCGGCATCGTCGCTGCTGGTTTCGCCGGCGTCGGCGTGGCCTCCGCGGCACCGGTGACGTGCGTGTCCCCTCCGTCCGCGAACGACATCCAGGTCGACGGTTACGCCAGCTGCGGCGCCACCGCTCAGGACGCGTCACGCGCTACCGCAACCGCAACCGACAGCGGCACCGCCGTCAGCGTCGCCGAGGGCGCGGGCAGCACCTCCACGTTGGCAACCGGCTACGGCACGGCACTCGGGGCCTCGCGCGCCGGAGGCACCGCGTACGCCGGAGCCATCGGCGGCGGAATCGCGCATTCCTGGGCGGACAACGGCGGAACCACCATCGCCATCGCGGGTTGGGGTTCGGGAGCAACCGCCGAAGCCGCAGGCGTCGATTGCGTCGGCCAGTGGTCGCTCGCCCTCAACCTGTCCTCGGGCCAGTTCTGCGCGTTGGGCAACTGACGCTCACCGACACAGTCGTCGTGAAATCCCGCCACCGTCGTCGGTGGCGGGATTTTTCGTCGAGATACACGACTCCGCCGCAACGAACTACGACCAAAGGTAGTACCCGAGCCGTTGCGGGTTTACGATGACTCCACTCGCATCTTCAGGAGGACTGTGTGACTGCCCTAGCGCCTAGGCCCACTCCCGCTGTGACGGCGGCTCGGCCTTTTCCGCCGCGGATGGGACCTAAGGGTTCGTTCGTTCACAAGGCGATTACGACCACTGATCCCAAGGTGTTG
>NZ_NOXZ01000049.1:0-19955 GCF_002258225.1 Rhodococcus sp. RS1C4
CGTGTACCTCGATCATGCTGCCACGACACCCGTCCAGCCGAGGTTCCTGCTCAGCGGTGCACCGGTCGCTGCGGGGCTCGGACGACGTCGAGGGTGACGACATCGTGCACGGTCGGGTCGAGCCGATCACCGGATCGCGCCGCCGCCTCGCAACGCCTCGCGAGATCCCGACGGTCGGAGCCCGGCGCCTCGGGAGCGGTCAGTTCCACGCGCGCGACGATTCCTTTCAGCCGCAGGATTCGGCCGATCGACTGACCGATGGTCTCGTCGCCGACGAAGCACGTCGCCGTCGTACGAGCAGAATTTCCGTCTACGTACGCGAGCCG
Source organism: Rhodococcus sp. RS1C4 (assembly GCF_002258225.1). NCBI lineage: Bacteria > Bacillati > Actinomycetota > Actinomycetes > Mycobacteriales > Nocardiaceae > Rhodococcus > Rhodococcus sp. RS1C4. The sequence continues at coordinate 327 of NZ_NOXZ01000049.1, forward strand.
GACCGGCTGCACCCAGGTCTCGGTGTCGATCGCGGCCTGGAACATCGCAGGCCGGAACGAGCCGTACGCCTGTCCGCACCAGGTCGTCGCTTCCGGGAACACCACAACCGTTCCACCGCCGCGCAGTCTGTCCGCAACCTGGTCGACGGTCCCCGGGAGCGCACGTAGTTTCTGCCGGTTAATGGGAAGCACCTTCATTGCCCTGGCCAACAGGCCCAGTACCGGCCACTCGATCAGGTCGCCGCGGGCGACGAACGTCGCCGGTCGCAGTGCCGTCAGGACCAGTACGTCCGTCCAGGAAATGTGTCCGGCCACGACGAGCGCGCCGTGTTCGGTACGGGAGCGTTCCCGATCCGACCGCGGGTCGTGGACGCAGAGCCCGATACCGACGGCGAACAGCAACATCCGCGCACCGAATCGAGTGACGCGCCTGCGCAGTCGGGGTGAGACCACACCGACGGCGATCAGTACCGGAAGTAGCGCGACCGCGAACAGCGCGACCAGAATGCGCAGTGCGACCACCACCGAACCCACGGTTGCGCTCCCGCGCGCGATGCAGCCGTCTCCGCACGGGCTGGACGGCATCCACGCATGATCCACCACCTGTTCCGTCACGGCCGATTCGGCTGCGCGGCCGGACGAGTCGACGATGTTCGATGCGGTCATCCCTGTCCCCTCGTCTCGTAGGTGTTGGCCGCGCTTCTCAACCGGTCCAGGTACCGAGTGTTGGCATCGCTCAGCCCGAGCAGTGCGACGAAATCCGCGACACCGAAGTCGGGGTCGTGCGACGGTTCTCCGCACACCACCGCGTTCAGTCGCAGGTATCCGCGAAGCAGCGGAGGGATCGATGTGCGAGCAGGGGCCACGATCTCGTCGAGACCGCGGCCGTCGACCACGACGGGGTTACGTGGGATCACGCGGCGGTCGGGTGCCGATCCATGCTTGTCCAGCAGGAAGTCGCGGACGCCCCGGACGTTCGCCCCCGGAACGTCGTCGGCGGACGCCTGCATGGGTACCGATACGCATCCCATGACCCATTCGAGGCCGGTCACTTCGAGGTAGTGCAGGATTCCAGCCCACATGAGTCCGAGGACGGAGCCGGATCGATGCTCGGGCCGCACGACGGCGCGTCCCATCTCGACTACCGAGGATGCGGACGGATTCAGGGCTGTGAGATCGAATTCCGTTGCGGTGTAGTAACCCCCGGCTGCGATGGCGGCGTCGGGAGTGAGCATGCGGTAGCAACCGACGAAGTCGTCGGTTGTGTTGTCGCGGACGAGAAGATGGTCGCAGAATTCGTCGAAGCGGTCGGCGTCGCGGCCGCTGGGATCTCGGGGGATGTCGTATCCGGGTTCGGACGCGAACACGTCGTAGCGGAGTTTCTGAGCGGCGTCGCGATGATCTCGGTCGGTGGACAGGACGAGCGAATAGCGGTCGGCAGCTCGGCCCTTCGTGGCCGACTCGGGCACGGACGATGCACGCGAGTTCATGACTGAAGTGGTCATGCAAGTTGTCTAACGAGCCGCGGCCACGTCAGCGCATCAGGTGGGTAACGTGTCCGAACACGTTGCGTGAACGACAGAAACGCCCCCACCCCCCCGAAACGGGGAGGCGGGGGCGTGTCGTCTGTCCGGGCGATATCAGCCCTTGTGCTTCTTCACCGCTTCGGTGAGCTGAGGTGCGACGTTGAACAGGTCGCCCACGATGCCGTAGTCGGCGATCTCGAAGATGGGTGCTTCTTCGTCCTTGTTGACTGCGACGATGGTCTTCGAGGTCTGCATTCCGGCGCGGTGCTGGATGGCGCCGGAGATGCCGAGTGCGATGTAGAGCTGCGGGGAGACCGTCTTACCGGTCTGACCCACCTGGAACTGACCCGGGTAGTAACCGGAATCCACCGCTGCACGCGACGCACCGACCGCTGCGCCGAGCGAATCGGCCAGGTCCTCGACGACGTTGAACTTGTCCGCACTGCCGACGCCACGGCCACCGGACACGACGACGGTCGCTTCGGTGAGTTCCGGGCGGTCGCCACCGACGATCGGGTCACGCGAGGTGACCTTGACGACGCCGTCTTCCTGTGCCGGTACCTCGACTGTTTCGCGGCTACCCGCGCCTGCCTTCGGCTCGGCTTCCACGGCACCCGGACGCAACGAGATGACGGGGACGTCTCCGTTGGCCTTCGCCTCGACGGTGAACGCGCCACCGAAGATCGAGTAGGTGGCACTGCCGTCGCCGTTCACGGCGATGACGTCGTTGTGCAGACCGGAGCCCAGGCGCGCCGCGAGGCGTCCCGCGACTTCCTTGCCTTCGATGCTGGCTGCGGTGATGATCGCGGCGGGCGAGACGGACTCGGCGAGTGCCGAGAGTACGTCGACCTTGGGGGTGATGATGAAGCCGTCGATGTCGTCGGACTCTGCGGCGTAGATCTTCTCCGCGCCTGCCTCGGTCAATGCGTCGGCCAGCTTGTCGGTGGTACCGGCGGGACCGGTGACGACTGCCGACGGCTCGCCGAGTGCACGGGCCGCGGTGATCAGCTCGGTGCTGACCTTCTTGAGGGTTCCCTCGACGTGCTCCACGAGCACGAGTACTTCTGCCATGACTTGCTCTCCTTAAGTGGTCTGCGCGGCGTTACGTCGGCGGGATCAGATGATCTTCTGGCCTACGAGGTAGGTGGCGATCTTGTCGCCGCCGTCGCCCTCGTCGGTGACCCGCTCGCCTGCAGTCTTGGGAGGCTTGGGGGTGGACGACGTGACGGTCGTTCCTGCGTTCTCCACGCCGACGATGCCGTCTTCGACGCCGATCTCGGCGAGCGTGATGGTCTGCACCGTCTTCTTCTTCGCGGCCATGATGCCCTTGAAGGACGGGAAGCGCGGCTCGTTGATCTTCTCGGTGACGCTGACGATGGCCGGCAGTGCTGCCTCGAGGCCGAAGATGCCCTCGTCCGTCTCGCGCTCGCCCGACACGGTGCCGTCGGCGACGGTCAGCTTGCGGAGCTGGGTGAGAGCGGGAATCTGGAGGTACTCGGCGATGATCGCCGGTACAGCGCCCGTACGGCCGTCGGTGGCCTCGTTACCCGCGATGATCAGATCGGCGGGCTCGTCGTTCTCGAACGCGACGTTTCCGAGCGCAGCTGCAAGCGCGTACGCAGTCTGGATGGCGTCGGACCCGTGGAGCGACGGGTCGTTGAGGTGCACGGCGCTGTCGGCACCCATGGACAGAGCCTTGCGGATGGCATCGGTGGCGCGGTCGGGGCCTGCGGACAGCACCTTCACCTCGCCGCCCTGTGATTCCTTGATGAGCAGGGCTTCTTCGACGGCGCGCTCGTTGATCTCGTCGAGAACGGCGTCGGCTGCCTCGCGGTCGAGCGTGTAGTCACCGTCGGTGAGTTTGCGCTCGGACCACGTGTCGGGAACCTGCTTGATCAAAACAACGATGTTCGTCATGGGTCTGCGTCGACCTCCTGGTCATGTTCCGCTGATTCGTAGGGTGAATCGGGTCGTGCCTTATGGGTTCTTGCTGTTCTAGGCCCTGCCGTAGATTACCCCATGTTTAGTTACTGGTGGGTAACTTACCGCATTTCCGATCCGACAATACATCCGCCCCCTCCTGATCGGACGCCACTGCCGATGGTTCTTCTCCGTACCTAGGCACTACCCTCTCGTCGGTGAGCGAATCATCGACAGCCAACGCGGACGCACCGCTCCCCCTCACCGGCGAGCGCACGGTTCCTGGCATCGCGGAGGAGAACTACTGGTTCCGCCGACACGAGGTCGTGTACGAGCACCTGCTGGGGCGGTGCCGGCACCGCGTCGTCCTCGAGGCGGGATCGGGAGAAGGGTACGGCGCCAACATGATCGACGCCGTTGCCGAGTCGGTCACCGGCGTGGACTACGACGCAGGCGCCGCCGCTCACGTGCACGATCGGTATCGCGGAGTCCGCATGCTCCGCGGCAATCTGGCGCAGCTGCCCCTTCGCGACGACTCGGTGGACGTGGTCGTCAACTTCCAGGTGATCGAGCATCTGTGGGATCAGGGGCAGTTCCTCGACGAGTGCTTCCGGGTCCTCCGCCCGGGTGGAGAGTTGCTCGTCAGTACACCGAATCGCATCACGTTCTCCCCGGGGCGAGACACTCCGTTGAATCCGTTCCACACGCGCGAGCTGAACGCCGACGAGTTGTCGGAGCTGCTGGAACAGGCCGGTTTCACCGTCGACGTGATGACCGGTGTTCATCACGGGTCCACGCTGCGCGATCTCGACTCCAAACACGGAGGGTCGTTCATCGACGCTCAGATCGAGCGCGCACTCGCCGGGGAGCCCTGGCCGGCAGCCCTCTCGGCCGATGTCGCATCGATCACCACGGCAGATTTCGACATCCACCCGACGGACATGGACGGGAGCCTCGACCTGGTCGCCGTCGCGATCAAGCCTCACGGCGGAGCTGCGGTGAGCGGGTGAGCACACCTTCACCGAAGGTGACCGAACCGGGCATGTTCGCTCTGGTTCTGCACTCGCACCTGCCCTGGCTCGCCAATCACGGCCGATGGCCGGTCGGCGAGGAGTGGTTGTACCAATCGTGGGCGGACTCCTATCTGCCGCTGACGGACATGCTCTCGACGCTCGCCGACGAGGGACGTACCAACCTGCTCTCGCTCGGAATCACGCCGGTGCTCGCCGCTCAACTCGACGACCCGCATTGCCTTGCGGGGATGCATCATTGGCTCGGAAACTGGCAGCTGCGCGCACACGAGGCAACCGATCGCGCGATGTCGATCCGCGAACACAGAAGCGCTGCACGGGCACTCGACACATTCGAAACGAAATGGCGGCACGGCGGATCACCGGTCGTTCGCACACTCGTCGACGCAGGAACGGTCGAACTGCTCGGCGGTCCCCTCGCCCACCCCTTCCAACCGCTGCTCGATCCGAGACTGCGCGAATTCTCGCTGTCCGAGGGGCTTTCCGACGCGGCGAGGCGGTGGGGCACACGGCCCACCGGCATCTGGGCACCAGAGTGTGCGTACGCACCGGGGATGGAAGTCGGATACGCAGACGCAGGGGTCACCCATTTCATGGTCGACGGCCCATCCCTGCGAGGCGACACGACGCTCGGGCGACCGGTGCGAGAATCCGACGTCGTCGCGTTCGGGCGCGATCTCGAGGTCAGCTATCGCGTGTGGTCGCCGAAATCCGGTTACCCCGGGCACGCCTCGTACCGCGACTTCCACACCTACGACCATGCGACCGGGCTCAAGCACGCCCGTGTCACCGGGCGAACCGTCGACTCGGCCGACAAAGAGCCCTACGATCCAGCCGCCGCGTCCGCCGCGATCGACATCCACGTCGCGGATTTCGTCGACACGGTCAGGCGCAGGCTCCGCTCCGAGTCCGATCGCATCGGTCGACCCGCACTCGTCGTGGCGGCGTTCGACACGGAACTGTTCGGCCACTGGTGGTTCGAGGGCCCGGTGTGGCTCGAACGCGTCCTGCGAGCCCTGCCGGAAGCCGGGATCGACGTCGGAACCCTGGACGACGCTCGCACCAAGGGATTCGTCGGCGCACCGGTCCAGTTGACCGAGTCCTCGTGGGGGTCGGGCAAGGACTGGCGCGTGTGGAACGGAGACGCCGTACGCGATCTGGTTGCACTGAACGCCGAGGTGGTCGAGGCAGCACTGAGCGCACTCGACGGTCAGCGCACGATGGACGGGCAGCGATCGGGCATGCCCGAATTGCGCAACAGGGTGAACGACCAGATTCTGCGTGAGACACTCAACACGGTTGCCAGTGACTGGGCGTTCATGGTCAGCAAGGACACGGCGGCCGGATATGCGCGTCAGCGCGCGCATGTTCACGCCCACGCTCTCCGGGAGATCGCGGACGCGGTCCGCGGTGGTCGTCACGACGACGCGGAGCGGCTCGCACGCGGGTGGAACCAGGCAGATGGGCTGTTCCCGGCGCTCGACGCTCGTCGAGTGGCAGGAAAGTACGACCCGAAGAACCTGCAGCACGGATCGGGAGCTCGGAGGGGAGCACTGAAGTGAAGATTCTGATGGTCTCGTGGGAGTACCCGCCGGTCGTCGTCGGAGGGCTGGGCCGACACGTCCATCATCTGGCTACCGAACTCGTCTCCGCTGGGCACGAAGTCGTCGTTCTGGCGCGCCGCCCGACGGGCACCGATGCGTCGACCCATCCCACGCACCATCGCATCGACGACGGCGTCCTGGTGGTCGCGGTGGCCGAGGATCCCGCACACTTCGTCTTCGGCGAGGACATGCTGGCGTGGACCCTTGCCATGGGACACGCGATGGTTCGCGCCGGAATCGCACTCGGCAAACCGGGCCTTGGCGACGGCTGGCAACCCGACGTGGTCCACGCGCACGACTGGCTGGTGGCGCACCCTTCCATCGCGCTCGCCGAACACTTCGACGTCCCCCTCGTCTCGACGATCCACGCCACCGAGGCGGGCAGGCACAGTGGCTGGATCTCCGGCACGATCAATCGTCAGGTGCATTCCATCGAATGGTGGCTGGCCAACGATTCCGACGCGGTCATCACCTGTTCGGCGTCGATGAAGGACGAGGTCACTCGACTGTTCGGGATTCGCGACTCGGCGGTGTCGGTCATCAGGAACGGCATCGACATCCGCACGTGGAACTTCCGTCCTCGCCAGCCTCGCCAGGAACCCGCCACACTGCTGTACGTCGGCCGTCTCGAATACGAGAAGGGCATACAGGACGTCATCGCCGCCATGCCGCGCATCCGTCGGAGCCATCCCGGCACCACGCTGCACATCGCAGGCGAGGGAACGCAGTTCGCTTGGCTGGCGGAGCTCGCCCGGACGCATCGGGTGACCCGCGCAGTCTCGTTCCTCGGATCGCTCGACCACACGGAACTGCTGTCCTGGCTCCACGGAGCCGACGCGATCGTCCTACCCAGCCGCTACGAGCCCTTCGGCATCATCGCTCTCGAAGCCGCCGCAGCGGGAACCCCGCTGGTGGCGTCGACTGCCGGTGGGCTGGGTGAAGCGATCGTCGACGGCGTGACCGGTCTGTCCTTCGAGCCGTCCGACGTCGCAGGCCTCGCCGCTGGGGTTCGGCGCGTTCTCGACAACGTCGATGCAGCTCAGGAGCGTGCGCACGCTGCCCGCGAGCGGTTGACCGTCGACTTCGACTGGAAGCACGTCGCGGAAGCCACCGCCCAGGTCTATCTGGCCGCGAAACGGAAGGTGCGGTATCCGCTCGCGCGGCCCACAATCGTCGAACGCGCTCTACCCGAGCGCAGTTGAGTCGCCGCGCGCAGCTTCCGCCGCCCTGAGTGCTTTCTTGCGTTCGATGTCCTCGAGCGCAGCGATGTATTTCGCGCGCTCGGCAGCACCGGCTTCCCAGTCGGCCTTGCGGTTGCGGACCACCTTGGCCGGTGCACCGACGGCGATGCTGTAATCCGGTACGACACCTTTGACGACGGCGTGTGCACCGAGCACACATCCGCGGCCGACGCTGGTCTCGCGTAGAACCGTCACCTTGGCGGCGATCCAGGTGTCGGGACCGATCCGGACCGGTCCCTTGACGATCCCCTGGTCCTTGATCGGTGTGGTGACGTCGTCCATCCGATGGTCGAAATCGCAGATGTAGCACCAGTCCGCAACGAGCGTCGACGCACCGATCTCGATGTCGAGGTAGGTGTTGACGACGTTGTCCTTGCCGAAGACCACTTTGTCGCCGATCCGCAGCGATCCTTCGTGGCAGCGAATGGCATTGCCGTCGCCGATGTGTACCCATCGCCCGATCTCCAGCCGGGACAACTCGGGAGTCGAATGGATCTCGACGTTCTTGCCGAGGAACACCATTCCCCGAAGCACGACATGAGGATTGGCAGCCTTGAACCGAGCGAGCCGGTAGTACCGAACGAGGTACCACGGTGTGTAGGCCTTGTTCTTCAGCACCCAGCGGAGCGAGTCGCGGGTGAGGAACCTGGCCTGATCCTCGTCGCGTCGTCGGGATCCCCGCCAGCGTGAACGCAGCGGCGCGTTCCACATGCTCGTCATAGCCGTCCACCCTAGCGGCACTGCAGGGTGACTCGGAACGACCCGGGGACGGCAGGAGTGGAGCTTGCGGAACGACCCGGGGACGGCAGGAGTGGAGCTTGCGGAACGACCCGATAGGGCACGAGTGGAGCCTGCGGGACGATCGGTGTGGACCGCTTTGGCCATCGCGACGGTGGCCGGGATAGTCTCTGTCCTTGAATCATGTGCGTCGGACACGGTCGAGGAGAAGTAACAAGGTGCTTGGCGGTAGAGCTGGTGTGGCTCGCGTGGTGTCGCTGGCGACCGTTGCAGCCCTGACCGCCGCGGCGTGCGGCGGGGGCGGCGAGGCAATCGACGCCTTCGCGCCCGACGGGTGGCCTGTCGTGCACGGTGACTCCCGGAACAGCAGCTCCACCGAGCATGTCGGACTGTCGGACGTTCGATTCGCGTGGTCGCGGCCGCTGGGGGCGACGACGTCGTCGCCGGTGTCGATCGCGGCGAGCGGTCAGATGTTCGTCTCGACGTTCGGTGAGGCCGGGTGCAATCTCTTCTCGTTCGAGATCGAGTCGGGCCGTAAGCGTTGGTGCAACCGTGTGGGGCCGTCCGTGGGCACCGAGACACCTCTGGTCGATTCCGTGGCCAATGTGTACGTCGGCGACGACGGTGGGTTCTCGTCGTTCAACGAGCACGGTCAATTGCGTTGGCGCACTCCCACCAACGGCGTTCCACGTTCTGCGCAGTTCCTCGGTGACGGTAGCGTTCTGGCTGTGACGCAGTTCGGTCAGATCAATGTCCTGGACACCCAGACCGGCAAGTCCGTCGTGCCGATCCACGATCTGATCGACCCTCCCGACTTCCTGGCCGAGCCCGGCGCCGATTTTCTTCCGCCTGCAACCGGTCTCGATGCGTGCGCGTCGGGTTCCGCCGAGTGCGCGGTGGCGGCCACGCCTGCCGTGGACCTGGATGCGTCGAACATCTATCTCGTTTTGTGGCGTTCGGGTGCCGTTGCACCGCAGTTGATCTCGCTGCACTACGACGCGGAGGCGACACCGTCGATCACGGAGCGTTGGTCGTCGGAACTGCTCCCGGCCGGAGTGTCGTCGAGTCCTGTTCTGTCGGAGGACGGCTCGACGATCTATCTCGCCGACGTCGACGGCCGGGTGTCCGCGTTCGACGCCTCGAACGGTGCGCAGCGGTGGACGTTCGGAGCCGGATTCGGTGCGAGCAACACACCATCGGTCGCGGGCGACGGTTCGATCGTCCCGTCGGGCGGCGAGGGGTCGGTGCGCTCCATCCGCGACGACGGCACCAGCGCGAGTGTCTCGTGGTCGCGAGATGATCTGCAGCAGTTGGGTACTCCGGTGAGCACCGCCGACGGCCGCATCGTCACGGTCGTCGGCCGGGGTGACGACGTAGTGCTCGTTGCGCTGGACTCGGCGAGCGGGGAGACGGTGTCCGAGCAGGTGCTCGACGGCGCCTCCGGCTCCACGGTCGGTACGTCGATCGGGCCGGACGGCCAGGTGGTCACGTCGACCTACCTCGGCGAGATCTTCACCTTCACGTCCTGATCGGTCCTGCCCGGGCGACGAGCCTGGCAGACGAACGCCACACCGGACCGGCCGATCCGCGTGATGATCACCGACAGTGCTGTGTCCCCCTTCAGCTTCAGGCGGGGCCGTAGCACTGCGGGGTCGACGTCCACGCCACGCACCAGGATCTCCACCGATCCGCATCCGTGCGCGGCAAGGGCCTGCCGCAACGATTTCTCCGAGTACTTGATCCGGTCGAGGATGCGGAATCCGTTCACGCCCTCGGGCACCGCGTTGCCGGTCAGGTATGCGATGCGCGGATCGAGTTGCCACAACCCGTGCCGAGCCCCGTAGTGACGAACGAGACCTGCGCGGACGATGGCTCCGTCGGGGTCGATCAACCACTCCCCGGGTTCGGCGGAGTCGATGTCGTCGGGCTCGGAATCGGTGATCTCGTAGGCGGATCCGTCGGAACTCAGTACCGACGCGCGCCGTGTGATCGACGTCGTGGACAGGCCGTCGGACCACAGGCACGCTTCCTTGACCCCGCCGTCGAGCGACACCAGTTCGACTTCACCGGCCCACCCGAGTGAGTCGAAATCCAAACCGGGAGCGCACTTGACGACGAGATCGCGGCCGGAGTACGTCTCGATCAGGTCCGGTAGCGGCGGCTGCAGAGCCGCAGGGTCATGGGTGCGTCTGCCTCCGGAACGTCGCCCGGGGTCGGCGAGCACGACGGTGCCGCGGGACACGGGGACGAGTGCGTCGGCGCGAACGACCGACGCCGCCGGAACGTTGTGGCGTGCCATGCGCAACCGCACCGGGTCGAGGTCGCTTCCCAGCACGGTCCGTGCGGTACGGACCAACGAGTCCAGTTCGGTGCCGATCGAGCAGGTGACGTCGTGCACGTCGCGGCCCGCGAGCCGCTCGGCACGGCGCCGCGCCACGATCGTCGGCGTCGCCTGCTGCACGGCGTCGTCGGTCAGCAGCCATGACTCGGCACCGTCGAGCTTGCCCGACGCCTTGCGCCGCACGGTGGTGGTCTCGACGAGCACGGCGGCGTTCTCGCCGAACCTGCTGCGTGCCGCGGTGACGTCCGCGAGCATGGATTGCCTGGTCAGCGCCCGGCCGGACATCCAGTCGAGCGCACCGACGCCGACATCACCGGTGAGGTAGTCGATGTCGGCGTCGGTGAAGGTGTAGCTCATGACAGTGCCGATACGTTCAGCGAGTGCGAACGGTCAGGACGGCTTCACACCGGTGATCATCACGTTGTAGAAGAATCCACGCGGCACGACGTGCTTGAGCACGTTCTCGTCGACCCAGCTGAGTGTCTTCCAGCCGGCGAACGCGAACTTGGCCCAGTTCCATCCCAGCTTCTCGGCGGGAACTGCTGCTTCGAACGTTCGGACCGGCCAGCCGAGCAGCGCTGCGGCGAACTCTTCCGTTCGCGCCTCGACGTCGACGGCACCCGCGCTCGCCGCGATGTTCTCGAGATCGCTCGGATCGAACGTGTGCAGGTCGACGACGGCTTCGAGAGCCGCGGCCCGCGAGGACTCGTCGAGTTCCTCCTGCGGCTTGCGCCAGCTCTCCAGGAACGGCAGTTTCGTGATTCGCGTGGTGGTTTCCCACGTAGCGCGGCCCAACCACCGAGCGTAGAAGTTTCCGACCGTCGTCGGCTCGCCGGCGAACACGAAGCGGCCCCCGGGCTTGAGCACGCGGAGTACCTCGCGGAGCGACTGCTCCACGTCCGGAATATGGTGCAGCACGGCGTGTCCGACGACGAGATCGAACGTGTTGTCCTCGTACGGGATGGTCTCCGCGTCCGCGACACGGCCGTCGACGTCGAGGTTCAGGTGCTCGGCGTTGCGCAGTGCCACCTTGACCATGCCCGGCGACAGGTCCGTGACCGAACCCTTCTTCGCGATACCCGCCTGCATGAGGTTCAGCAGGAAGAACCCGGTCCCACACCCCAGTTCGAGTGCGCGACCGTACGGCAGCGCGTCCTGCGCGTCGGGAGCGGAGCCGACCGCTTGATCGAACCGTCCGCGGGCGTAGTCGATGCAGCGCTCGTCGTACGAGATGGACCACTTGTCGTCGTACGTCTCGGCCTCCCAGTCGTGGTAGAGGACCTGGGCGAGCTTGGTGTCGCTCCGCGCGGCCTCCACCTGCTCCGCCGTGGCGTGCGGGTTGGGCGCGGGGTCCGGTACGACGTGGAGGCTGGAATCAGCGCCGGCCGCCTTGGTGTCGGACGAACCGTCGTGAGGGCTTGCAGTCATGAGGGCAGCCTACTATCCGGTAGGAAATGAACAAGTTCCAGTTTCGTGGTCAGGCGGTCACTCGCCGGTGAAGTCGGCCTTGCCCGGTCCGTTGGCGATGAACGACTCCATGCCGATGGTCCGATCCTTCGTCGCGAACAGAGCGGCGAACTGCTGAGCTTCGATCTTCAGGCCCGTGTGCAGATCCGTGTCGAGGCCCTGGTCGATCGACGCCTTGGCCGCAGCCAGCGCCCGCGAAGCACCCTTGGTGAACTGCGACGCCCATTTTCTCGCGGCGTTGTACACCTCGTCCGGGGCGACGACCTCGTCGACCAGTCCGATGCGGAGCGCTTCCTCGGCTCCGACGAATCGACCGGTGAAGACCAGATCCTTGGCCTTGCTCGGACCCACGAGCCGTGCCAACCGCTGGGTACCGCCGCCGCCGGGGATGACGCCGAGAAGCACTTCCGGCACACCGAGTTTCGCATTGTCGCCCGCAATTCGCCGGTCGGCGCTCAACGCGACCTCGAGGCCACCTCCGAGTGCGTAACCCGTGATCGCCGCGACGACGGGTTTGGGGATCTCGGACACCGACCCGAGTGCGGACTGCAGATCCCCGATGATGTCGGTCATCTGCGCGGGCGACAACTCCACCATTTCCTTGATGTCCGCACCGGCGGCGAAGACCTTCTCGCCGCCGTAGACGATGACAGCCTTGACCGATGAATCGATCGTCGCGGCACGCGCGGCGGCCCTGATCTCCTCTTGCACCTGACGGTTCAACGCGTTCATCGGTGGTCGATCCAAGCGGATGGTGCCGATACCGTCGGATACCTCGAGATTCACGAACTCAGCCATGTCCGCACACGCTACCGGGTGCCCGGTGTCATCTCCCCGACCACGGGTGCGCACTGCCCGCGTAGTAGGCCTCGTGGTCGGGAAAGTCGACCCGCAGTTCCCCGTCGACGTGGTAGAGGTTCGGCTGGATGGGAGTGATGACCGGTTCCGCGGCAAGGACGTCGGACACCGAGTCGAAGGCCGACAACCCGGCCAGTTGACTCCACGTGGGGGGAAGCAGAATCGTCCGTCCGCCGCGCCAGTCGTCCAGTGCGGATTCGAGTGACCGCCACCCGACCGACGCGGCCTCGCGCGTGTCACCGTCGGCGATCTGCCCTTCGGGCGTGACCGCGACGAAGAAGTGGGTGTCGTAGCGGCGCGCCTCGCCGTTCGGCGTGATCCAGTTGGACCACGGTCGCAGCAGGTCGGTCCGCAGGACCAGACCGTGGCGCTCGAGGAAGGCTGCGAAGGTGAGTTCGTGCCGTTCGAGTGCCGCCCGGTCGTCGGCGTAGACGGAGGTGTCACGCACAACCGAGTCGGGTGTCGGACCGGCGAGCAGCACTCCGCATTCCTCGAACGTCTCGCGGGCCGCCGCGCAGACGAGTGACGCAGCTCTGCGTTCGTCGACGCCCAGCCTGCTTGCCCACCACGAGGCGTCGGGCCCTGCCCAGGCCAGGTCGGCGTCACCGTCGGACGCGTCGACGCCGCCGCCGGGAAACACGGTCATGCCGCCGGCGAACGCCATGCCGGACACGCGCTCGAGGAGGAACACCTCGATTCCGGCCGTGGCATCGCGGACGAGGATCACGGTCGACGCGTCCCGGGCGGGCACAACTTCGGTCGGAGTCATCCTCGGAAACTACAACGTCCGATTGTCGGACGTGTCACCGGCGGTGCTGCCCGGCAGCTCGTGTCCGCCGAGCGAAGAAACGCCCGTCGACCCGATCGAGAGTGATCGACTGGCTGAATGCCTCCGTCAGGTTCTCGGCGGTGATCACGTCGTCGACGAGCCCCTGCGCCACCACACCACCTTCCTTCAGCAGCAGTGCGTGACTGAAGCCCGGGGGAATCTCCTCGACGTGGTGGGTGATCAGGACGGTGGCCGGTGCGTCGGGATCGGCGGCGAGATCCGCCAGTCGCGCGACGAGTTCCTCGCGGCCGACCAGGTCGAGACCCGCGGCGGGCTCGTCGAGCAGAAGGAGTTCGGGGTCGGTCATCAACGCACGGGCGATCAACACGCGCTTGCGTTCGCCTTCGGACAACGTTCCGTACGTCCGCTGCGACAGATGTTCGGCTCCGAGACTCTCCAGCATGTCCACCGCGCGCTCGGTGTCCATGTCGTCGTACCGTTCACGCCACCGTCCCAGCACGCTGTATCCGGCGGACACGACCAGATCGCTCACCGTCTCGTCGGCAGGGATGCGATGAGCGAGAGCCGACGACGACAGTCCGATGCGCGTCTTGAGATCAGCGACGTTGGCCTTCCCCATCACTTCACCGAGGACGTGTGCGGTGCCCGACGTCGGATGCACCTCGGCGGCTGCGATCCGCATCAGGGAGGTCTTGCCCGCCCCGTTGGGTCCGAGCACCACCCATCGTTCGTCGAGTTCCACCTGCCAGGTGACCGGGCCGACCAGCGTCACCCCACCTCGCCTGATGAGTACGTCGTTGAAATCGATGAGCAAATCGGGATCCGGTTCAGACACGTGATCTATCTTGTCGCACATCCATCCCCCACACACGGCAGGATCTCGAAGCGTGTCGCCCTTCATTGATCACACCGACGATCGTCCCGCCTCCCGCGAGGAGTCCTCTCCTCCGGGCTCTCCGTTTCCGTTGGGAGCTACTGCGTCGGCAAGTGGTACGCAATTCGCGGTCCACTCGCCCGAGGCCGACGGCGTCGAGGTATGCCTTGTCGATCCCGACGGCTCCGAACGGCGCGTCGAACTTCGGGAGAAGACCTTCGGGATTCGGCACGGTTTCGTCCCCGGCGTGACCCCCGGCACCAGATACGGGTTCCGAGCGCACGGTCCGTGGGACCCGGCGGGCGGGCGACGCTTCAACGGCCGGAAGATTCTTCTCGACCCCGCGGGCCGGCAGATCGCCGGGCAGCTGGGCGACGCGCACGCCCTTCTCCCCTACGACGACGAGCCGTTCGGGCAACCGAGCACAGTCGATTCGCTCGGGCACATGCCGTTGTCGGTCGTCACCGACCCGGCCGTCCTGCGCGAGGTCGTCCGGCCGTCCGTTCCCTGGGATCGAACCGTGCTGTACGAGCTCCACGTCGGCGCCTACACCGCCAGACATCCGGACGTACCCGCGCAGCACCGAGGGACGTACCTGGGCCTCACGGCACCCGCGGTACTCCGACACCTGACCACACTCGGCGTGACGACGGTGGAACTTCTTCCGGTGCAGGCGATGTCGACCGAACCCGACGTGCGGGCACGGGGAATGCGTAACCACTGGGGATATTCGACGGGTGCGTTCTTCGCGCCCGATCCACGTTTCGCGTCCGAACCCGGCGCCGAGGTGACCGAGTTCAAGACGATGGTCGACGTACTGCACAGCGCCGGAATCGAAGTCGTGCTCGACGTCGTCTACAACCACACGTGCGAGTCGTCGGTGTCCGGGCCGTCGATCAGCTGGCGCGGACTCGACGCGCCGGGTTACTACCTGCTGGACGGTCGCGGTTACGACGTCGACATCACCGGGTGCGGCAACACACTCGACTCCGCGTCGCCCGCCGTGGTGCGCATGGTCTGTGACAGCCTGCGGTACTGGACCGAGGTCATGGGAGTCGACGGCTTCCGATTCGATCTCGCCAGCACGCTGGGCCGGCCGGGAGGGTGGCGATTCGATTCCCGCGCACCCCTCCTCACAGCCATCACGACCGATCCGGTTCTCTCACGAGTCAAGCTCATCGCCGAGCCGTGGGATGCAACGGGAGCCGGCTATCAAGTGGGTGGATTCGGCCCGATGTGGTCCGAATGGAACGACCGCTATCGCGACACGATCCGCCGATTCTGGGCGGAACAGATCGGTGTGCGCGAGCTCGCGTCACGGCTCGCCGGATCCGAGGACATCTACGGCGGTGGCAGCCGAAAGCCCTGGGCATCGATCAATTTCGTCACCGCCCACGACGGCTTCACCGCCCGGGACCTCGTGTCGTACTCGCGCAAGCACAACGAGGCCAACGGCGAGGAGAACCGCGACGGGACCGACAACAACATCTCGGTCGACCACGGCGTCGAAGGACCGACGGACGACCCGGCCGTCACCGGTGCACGAGCCCGCCACGTACGCGCACTGCTCGCCACCCTTGCACTGTCCACCGGAACGCCGATGCTGCTCGCCGGAGACGAACTGGGACACACGCAGTTCGGCAACAACAACGCGTACTGCATCGCCGAGGACGCACCAGCCGAGGACGCGTGGGCGATCGACTGGTCGAACGTCGATTCCGATCTCGTCGCGTTCGTCTCACGCGTGCTTCGGATCAGACGAAGCGCACCGTCGCTCCGGCAGCAGGAATTCTTCTTCGGACGGGACACCCCGTCGGGCCGACCGGACCTGGTCTGGTTCGACGGACACGGCAGCGAGTTGACGACCGAACAGTGGAACGACGACTCCGTCCGCACCATCCAGGCGTGGGTCGACGGCGGCGACGTCCGGTCCTACGAACCGGACGGCGTGCGCGTCGACGACGACAGCTCACTGCTGATCGTGCACTCCGGTGGTCCGACGGAGATCTCACTGGCCTGCCCGTCGTGGGCTGCCCGACGATTCGCGCCGGTGTTCGATTCGGCCGAACCACGCGGCATTCCGACCGACGCGGCGTCCGTCGAAGCCGGATCGGCGATCTCGCTGACCGGACCGGGTGTGCTCGTGTTCCGCAGCGACGGCAGGTAAGTCATGAACAGTTGAACGAGGGGTCCGATTCCGAACGCGTACAGCAGGGTCCCGACCCCGACAGTGCCGCCCAGGAGCCACCCCGTTGCCACCACCGCCAACTCGATGCACGTGCGAATCAGTCGCACGGACAGTCCGGTTCGCGCGACGAGTCCTGTCATCAACCCGTCGCGCGGACCCGGCCCCATGCCCGCACCGATGTACAGCGCAGTCGCGAAGGCGTTCACGACGATTCCGGTCACCAACAGCGCGATGCGGACGGCCATGTTCCCTACCTCCGGGAGCCAGTGCAGCGTGGCGTCCACCGCGATCGCAATGACCACGACGTTGCTGACGGTCCCCAGTCCGGGCTTCTGGCGCAACGGAATCCACAGGAGCAGAACGACGGCGCCGGTCAGTGCGGTGATCGCGCCGAAGCTCAACGGCACGTGCCGGCTGACTCCTTGATGGAACACATCCCACGGATCGAGGCCGAGACCGGCCGTCACCATCAACGCCATGGACGCTCCGTAGAGCCACAGTCCGACGTAGAGGGCAACCAGTCGGATCGTCAGTTCTCTGCGTGCGCGCGGCGGCACCGGTGTGTCGAGCTTCGTCCTTCTCATTCACCCAGTGTCGTTCTGATCTGGCGCTTGCCGAAACATCCAGTTTTCAGGCAGTGGACCCCTCCGACCGGACGTGGACGCTGTACGGCGGCGTGATCGTCGGGTCCGTGGAGACTACGGTCGGATTGCCGCGACTACCGTCATCGAGCCGGGCGCCACCTCGGTGAACCCCGCATCCCGCACGGCCACGGCCTGACCTGCCTCGACCAGGGCACGCGCTCGGCGCCACTGCTGCTCGTCGGCGTCACGCACGGAACAGGCGAACCCGGTGTGCGCCCAGTCCTGGCACTGCTCCGGAGTCATCGCGCCCGCGAGCAACATCGACGCGTGTCCGACCTGAGCGGCGGCTTTCCCCACCGTCATCTCGAGGGCCGGATCTATCCACAGCACCGGTACTCCCGGTGTCGGTGCACCCGCGTCGTCGTGCGCGACATCGGTGCCGCCGATCTGCAGACGCTTCACGCGAGGATCCAGGTCACCCACCCTGCCGGGAACGAAAGCGCGGGCGTGCGCGCCGCCGACGTCGACGGTCAGTCCGGGAACGTCCTGCGCAGCGGTCCAGTGCGCGCCCCGCGCGCGCCTGGCGACCTTGCGGATTCTCGACCCGGTCCACGCGAGGAAGCGGTCCTCCCACTCGCCGCCGGATCCGACACGTTCGTCCAGACACACCGCGACGGCCGCGGCCGCGGCGGCTTCCAGCAGACTGCTGCGCGGCGGCGGATCCGCCTTGGGGATGTGCAGAACGACGGCCATCGCCAGCACGTCCGCGGGATCCTCCGGATCGGCACGACCGCCGTAGCCCCGGGCCAGCACCGCATGCCGCTCGGCGAACGTGCTGAGCGAACTCTCGGCGGTCGCCTCCATCGGCCCGGCGCCGGGCACCGGGGTTTCCGGGATGTCGCTCACAGGATCGGGACTCGCCTGACGCCGCCGTCGACGGCGTCCGCAGCTTCGATCTCACTACGTGTCACGCCCAACATGAACAGGACCGCGTCGAGGTACGGGTGCGAGATCGCGGTGTCCGCGATCTCGCGCAACGCAGGCTTGGCGTTGAACGCCACTCCGAGACCCGCGGCGGTCAGCATGTCGATGTCGTTCGCTCCGTCTCCGACGGCCACCGTCTGTTCCATCGGAACACCGGCCTGGGCCGCGAACTCGCGCAACGCTGTCGCTTTGGCAGCTCGGTCGACGATCTCGCCGACCACACGCCCGGTCAGTTTGCCGTCGACGATCTCGAGTGTGTTCGCCTTGACGAAATCCAGTTCCAGCTCGTGAGCGAGTCCCTCGATGACCTGACGGAAACCACCGGAGACGACGCCGCAGGCGTACCCGAGACGACGCAGCGTACGAATGGTCGTGCGGGCACCCGCCGTCAGCTCGAGCTCGTCGGCGACGTCTTCGATGACGGATGCGTCGAGTCCGGCCAATGCCTGCACGCGTTGGTGCAGCGACTCGGTGAAATCGATCTCGCCGCGCATGGCGGATTCGGTGACCGCGCGAACCTCGGCCTCACGTCCGGCTTTGGCAGCCAGCATCTCGATCACTTCGCCCTGAACCAGCGTCGAGTCGACGTCGAAGACGATGAGTCGCTTGGAGCGGCGCGCGATGCCTGCGCGTTCGACGGCCACGTCGACGCCGACGCCCGCCGCGACCTCGGACAGACCTTTTCTGAGTTGACGGTCTGCGTCCGGCGACGTGTTGGTGGCCGTGACGTCGAGTTCGAGACCCGTGACCGGATAGTCGGCGACTCCGCGAATGGAGTCGATGTTGGCACCCTGTCTCGCGAGCTCGCGCGAGATGCTGCTGAAGGCCCGAGCGGTGACCGGACGGCCGAGGACGACGACGACGTGAGTCGCGAGACTCCGACTGCCCACCGGGTCGGCACCGATCTCGACGTCGACGTGGACGCCGACGGTGGACATGGCTTCCTCCAGCTCGTCCTGCAGTGCCTCGGGATCGCGTGGGCACGACAGCAGGACGCCGAGAGTCAGTCGGCCGCGGATGACCACCTGCTCCACATCGAGGAGGCTCACCTCGTGACGCGAGAGCGCCGCGAACAGAACCGAGGTGACGCCAGGTTTGTCGGGCCCGGTGACGGTGACGAGTACAGCGATGTCCTCGGTAGCGAAACCTCTGTCAGGCACCGATTCTCCCTTCGCGACGACGCTGACCTCGGTGGTGCGTCGCCATTCTTGCTGCTTCACTGATCAGATTGTCGCAAGCGAAGAGCCCCGCCCGAGTTCCGGGAGGGGCTCTTGCCGACTGACTGGATGTTTACTTAGGGTCGTGGTCGCCGGATCCTTCGTGGTCGCTCGTCGCGATAGGTGCGCGACGTGCCTGTTCGAGGACTTCGGTGGTGTGTCCACCATGGGCACCTGGTCCGACGTGGGCTTCGGCGCGGAGGCGTTCGACCATGTGCGGGTAGTGCAGTTCGAACGCGGGACGCTCGGAACGGATCCGGTGCCTT
>NZ_NOXZ01000074.1:0-19615 GCF_002258225.1 Rhodococcus sp. RS1C4
ACGACCAGTGCGTTCCGGTGTCGTCGATGACGGCAAGCGCGTCAGCAGACACACTCGCTCGCTGCTGAATCACCGCATCGACCGTCGAATCCGCCACCGACACAACCGGACCCGCCGAGAGCGCCAGCTCAGCATCGATCACCCTCACCGACGCGATCCGAGTATCTGGAGCGGCCCCGAGTCGACCGAGGAACTGCACGAATCCATTCGCTGTGTCGACCACTCCGGAAGCCGCTAGTGCAGGATCGCTCGTAGCCAAGTCCACAAGGAATCCGTGGACCGAATCGCGATACGCCATGAGGTCGAGGAACCCGACCGGTCCGCTGGCGATCGTCTCTTGACGCCCACGGATCGCGCCGAAGGACTGGTTGTAGTCGAATGCCTTGATGTTCAGCTGCGGAATCGCCTGGTAGTCGTCCGGCCCGTTCGGCCAGATGTGAGCCAGCTTCTCCCCAGCTGCGACGTGACGTGCAGCGGTTCGCAGTTCACTGTTCACCTGCTGCAGCAGTTCGCGCACGGTTGCCGACGGGTTCGGACGAAAGACCACGGGGGCTGCGCCGACGAGCATTGCCGGAGTCGTCAGGGCGGGTCGCCCGGATCGGTTCATCTGCGGGAATCGCACGGCGAACGCATCACGGCCGACGAGGGATGCGGTGTACAGGCCCCAGCCCAGGGCGACAACATCGGACCAGTTCACGCGGGCATCACGAGCCAACTGATCGATCGACTCGGCCACGTCCGCCGGGATGACGACGTGTGTTCGAGCGTCGGTCAGGAAGAACTGTCGGGACGCATCGAAGGTGACCGGAGTGATGTCGTCGACGGCTTCGAATCGTTGCACCCAATGGTCGTCGAGGTTCGTGTCGCGCGATTCTTCGAGTTCGGAGTACGCCCCGAACCATCGCGGCGGGATCGGCTCGTTCCCGACGAGTGCGGTGTACACCTCGGCGACGCGGCGAGTCACCAATCCGAGGCCGTAAGCATCGAGGAGCAGGTGATGGGTGGCGAACTCCCACGCCCAGCCGTCGGCCCGGCGATGGATCACCGACACCGACTCGAATCGGTCGTCGCCTGCGCCGCATTCGTGGCACCTCGTCCACGCTTCGGCGCGGATCCGGTCATCCGGTCGATCGTGCTCGACCACGGTCGTCGTACCGACACCCCCGATCTCCCGATGCAGCATCGGTAGGCCGTCGGCGCCCTCGACGGGGCGAAGGCCGAGGACGTCTGCTTCGGAGGTTGCGACGCCGATTGCGCGCTCCAGGAGCGGGGTGTCGATGTCGCCGTCGAGCCAGATCAGTTGGGAGATTCGAAAGGCGTCGGCGCCTGGTGTGACGTGCTCAGCGGTCCAAACGCCCAACTGCGCAGACGTCAGCGGAAGACGAACCTCGATCACACCGAACTCCTTCTCTAGGAAATGCTTAGCCTAACCTAACAGTAGGATCCCGAGTTTTGCGCGGAGGAGCGGCAGCGGACGCAGCGGGCCGTCCCACGGGCACGGCCCGGATGAAAGCGCGTCGTGTCGATCGGCGACAGGTAGGCGGTGCCGCCGAGGTCACGAAGAGGTCGGAGGTTACTCAGCCGTGTGCGGGATGCGCCGGCGGCCCAGCGGTGTGACCGCCGGTGTGCCCGTGACCGGGTCGGGTTGAACGATGCACTCGAGTCCGAACACCTCGTGTACGAGGTCGGCGGTGACGATGTCCGACGGCGCACCCTCGGCAACGATGGAGCCGTCCTTCATTGCGATGAGGTGGGTTCCGTACCGGGCCGCATGGTTGAGGTCGTGCAGTACCGCGACGAGCGTCCGGCCGAGGTGATTCAGGTCCGTGAACAGCTCGAGGAGTTCGATCTGGTGGGCGATGTCGAGGAAGGTGGTCGGTTCGTCGAGCAGCATGATTTCGGTCTCTTGCGCCAAAGCCATTGCAACCCAGACACGTTGGCGCTGTCCGCCGGACAGTTCGTCGACCGGTCGTCCGGAGAGTTCGGTGACGCCTGTCGCGTCCATTGCCGTCAGTACTGCCGCCTCGTCGGACGCGGTCCACTGCCGAAGGAGCTTCTGATGCGGGAACCGGCCGCGGCTGACCAGGTCGGCAACGGTGATCCCGTCCGGCGCGAGAGCGCTTTGCGGCAACAGGCCGATGCGGCGGGCGACCTCCTTGGTCTGGTACGAGCGAATGTCCGCCCCATCGAGAATCACTTGCCCGGAGTTCGGCTTGATGAGCCGAGACAGTGCACGCAGCAGTGTCGACTTGCCGCACGCGTTCGGTCCGACGATGACGGTCAACGACTGGTCGGGAATCGACACGCTCAGTTGCTCGGAGATGACTCGTCGGTCGTAACCGATCGTGGCGGAATCGACGCTGAGTCGGTCGGTGGACGCCGGTGTGGGGGCTGGGCCAGGCGACGTGGATGGACCGACTTGGTGGGTGGTCGTGTTCGGCAATCGTCCGGTCTTTCTATATGAGCCTGGCGGCCTTGCGCTTTCGAGATCAGCTCTGCCCGGACGAGCGGATCCGGCGAGCTCGGACCCAGGCGAGCGTGCAGTGCTGAAGGTAGCCTAGCCTTAACTGATCTTTGTTGCTACTGTTCGCTGCGATATGTCGCCATACGAGCACGTCCGTCGGTGACCGTCCGTGCGGCAACGCCGAGTAACTGCGCTCGAACCGAAGGAGAAATGTGGCGAACAACCCGTTCGACGACGACCAGGGCCGGTTCTTTGCGCTCGTCAACCATGAAGAGCAGTACTCGCTGTGGCCCACCTTCAAGCCGGTCCCGGGTGGATGGGCGATCGCTCACGGAGCCCCCGACGGTGCACCACGCGCGGAGGTGCTCGAGTGGATCGAACGAACGTGGACCGACCTGCGTCCCAAATCGCTCCGCGACGTGATCGCACGGCGTGAGACCGGTGACGTCACGGCATCCGTGAACGTCTGACCGAACATCGAACCATCGAAGTACACGAGAGGAACGTCTATGAAAACGCTTGCCGCGCCTAGGCGCGCGACAGCATTGCTGGCCGGGTTGGTCAGTGTCGGTTTGGTGCTCGCGGGTTGCTCGAGCGACTCGTCCGACGGTGCCACGAACGGCGCGTCGAGCGACAGTGCGTCGAGCGACAGTGCGTCGAGCGACGGTGCGTTCCCGGTCACGATCGACGCCGCTTACGGTGACGTCACCGTCGAGGAGAAGCCCGAGCGGATCGTCGCTGTAGGAACCGACTGGATCGGACTGCTGGACGTCCTGGGCGAGAAGCCGATCGCGGTGTCGGGGGAAGCGTCCGACCTCGATGACTACCCATGGTTGCAGGGTCTGTACGACGGCGATTTCAACGCGGACCTCTACACCGCGGAAGGTACGGATTCGCCGGAGGCGATCGCCGCATTGAATCCGGACCTGATCCTCACGAGTGTCTGGAGCGCCGACGAGCAGCTCTACGATCGTCTTTCTTCCATCGCACCCACCTATGTCGGTTTGGAAACGCAGGACGAAGGCGGCGACACCAGCTGGCAGGACAATCTGGCGTCTCTTGCGGCGCTCACCGGGCACGACGAGAAGATCGTCGACGAGACCGAGGCCAAGTACGAGGCCACATTGTCCGAGGCCGCTGCGAAACTACCTGGCCTGCAAGGTAAGACGTTCCAGCTGGGAGTGCTGGACGGAGACGATCAGCAGCTGTGGCTCACCGAGTATGCGAACGAACCCATCGAGGCTCTTGGCTTGACGCCCGGAGACGGGCAACCGACAGGCGAGGGCGACAGTGTCGCGGCGAACGCACCCAAGTACTCGCTCGAGAACATCGACCAGTTCTCCGCTGACGTCGTGTTCATCGTCACTCACGAGTACGCCGACCCGGAAAACACGTTCAGGACAGCGTTCGAGGCCGATCCCCGAGTTCCCGAGCTTGCTGCCGCGAAGAACGGGACGCTCGTCTACCTCTACGGTCCGCAGTGGCTTGCGGTGAATCCGCCGACTCCCTCGAGCGTGCAGTGGTGGGTCGACGAGGTCGTCCCGCAGTTGGAGGCATCGGCGCTCAACACGGGCGCATAGGCCGGACCCATCTTCGTCCAGCCGCCTCGTAGCGCACGAGGCGGCTGGACGTGTGTCCACCACAAGAAAGCGAATCGAGTGACAACACGAACCGGTCATGCTCCTCCGCCTGCTGAAACGCCGGAGGGGGTTCGCCGTGCAACGGCGTCCACGAGCGTCGGGCGGCGCGCGATCGGATTGTTCATCGCGATCGCTTCACTCGTCGTCCTGGTGCTCCTGAGCATCGCCGTCGGATCGAAGGACATCCCGCTGTCGGTGGTGTTCGACTCACTCCTGCACAACACCGGCAAAGGCGACGCCTACGTCGTGTGGGACATGCGCATTCCGCGAACCGCAGTGGGTCTCGCCGTCGGCGTCGCGCTCGGGGTGTCCGGTGCACTCATTCAGGCTCTGACGCGTAATCCGCTCGCCGATCCGGGAATTCTCGGAGTCAACGCCGGCGCCGAATTCTTCGTCGTCGTCGGCATCGCAGTGTTCGGTGTGACCACCGTCAGTGGGTACGTCTGGTTCGCTTTCCTCGGCGCATTGGTCGTCACCGTCGTTGTCTACGTGATCGGTTCGATGGGGCGCGGTGGAGCAGACCCGGTTCACCTGACGCTGGCGGGTGTCGCATTCGGAGCGGTCCTGTCCGGCATCGTTACCGGTTGGGTTCTCACCGATCCCAAGACGTTCGACCAGATGCGCAGTTGGTACGCAGGCAGCCTCGTCGATCGAGGCTGGGACGTTCTGTTGCCGGTGCTTCCGTTCTTGATCGTCGGAGTGGTGCTGGCCGCAATCGCTGCCAATTCACTGAACACCATCGCACTGGGGGACGACCTGGCGAGCGCGCTGGGCGCACACGTCAATCGCACACGCGTGATCGTGATCATCGCGGTGACGCTGCTGGCCGGCGGAGCGACCGCCATCGCCGGCCCGATCGGTTTCGTGGGCCTCATGATTCCGCACGTGGCGCGGTGGATCGTCGGTCCTGACCAGCGCTGGATCATCGGCTACACGCTCGTTCTCGCACCATCACTGCTGCTGGCCGCCGACATCGTCGGACGCGTCGTCATCCGGCCGGGTGAGTTCCCGGTCGGCATCGTGACTGCATTCGTCGGCGCCCCGGTGCTCATTTATCTTGTCCGCCGAGCAAAGGTGAGTGGCCTGTGAGTTCAACAGGTCTCGAGACCGCCACCGAACGGCAGGTGGATTTCGGACACCGCACGCTCGTGGTACGCACCGGCGGTTGGGCCACACGCTGGCACGGCAGAAGTGTCCTCGTCTGCGCAGTGCTGGCGATTGCGACTCTCGCGGTGACGGTTTGGGCCTTGACTCTCGGCGATTACCCGCTGAGCCTCGCCCAAGTGTGGGCTGCTGTCACCGGAGATCCCGAAGCCGGTTTCGCTCGCACAGTCGTCGTCGAATGGCGGGCGCCGCGGGCAGTCGCGGCGGTCGTGTTCGGCGCTGCATTGGGGGTATCCGGCGCGGCTTTTCAATCGCTGATCCGCAACCCGCTGGCGTCACCGGACATCATCGGATTCAGCGCGGGGTCCTACTCCGGCGCGTTGGTCGTGATCATCTTGATCCACGGTTCGTATCTGCAGTTGGCCGCAGGGGCACTGATCGGTGGTATCGCGACAGCAGTCGTCGTCTACCTCCTCGCGTGGCGGGGTGGGGTACAGGGCTTTCGGCTGATCATCGTCGGAATCGCGATTTCTGCGATGCTGACCTCCCTCAATACCTGGTTGATGCTGAACGCGAAACTCAAGGTTGCCATGAGCGCCGCCGCGTGGGGTGCCGGATCGCTCACCGGCACGAGTTGGGGTCAAGCGCTGATCGGCAGCGGCGTCATCCTTCTGCTCTTCGGCGTGCTTGCCGTGTTTTCACCGGCACTCAAACAACTCGAACTCGGTGACGACGCCGCTCGGGCTACAGGTGCGCGTGTGGAACGTGTGCGCGTCGTCGTGCTCGTACTAGGTGTAGCGCTCACCGCGACCGTGACCGCTGCTGCAGGCCCGATCGTGTTCGTCGCGCTCGCGGCGCCGCAAATCGCCCGTCGACTGGCTCGTAGCCCGGGCGTCACCCTCGCGCCTGCGGCGTTCACGGGCGCATTGTTGCTCGCTGCCGCGGACGTCACGGCGCAGAATCTACTGCCCGTCGAGTTGCCGGTCGGTGTGGTGACCGTGGTCGCGGGAGGCGGATACCTGGTGTGGTTGCTCATCCGGGAGGTACGTCGTCGTCGCTGAGATCGGTGTCCTCGAAGGTACCGAGTTGGGCCACTGGCTATCGGCTTGACACCACACCCCGGCAAGCACCACAGTAGAAAAACAATAGGTTTGGCTAAGCTAACTCAGGGAGAAGTATGACCGCGCCCGTCGATATCGCCGAGCTGCATCAACGGTGGAACGACCACACATCTCCCGCAGTGACCGCGACTGTTCCGGAGCTGTTCGCGGCGGCGGCTCGCGCAACCCCGGATGCTGTCGCTCTCGTCGACGGTGACCGCCGACTCACCTTTTCCGAACTGTCCGAGAAGGTCGCGCAGCTGTCGCACCGGTTGCTCGGCTCCGGGCTCGACACCGAAGGGGTCGTCGGAATCTGCCTGCCGCGATCGGCCGAGATGGTCGTGGCCGCGTTGGCCATCATGACTGCCGGCGGTGCGTTCGTGCCGGTCGACCCGCAGTGGCCCGCGGCTCGCCGTGACCGCGTGATCGCGGACTCGGCAGCGCGGATCGCAGTCGTCTCGGCCCAGGACCAGCCGTCGCTACCGGTGGAATCGATCGAGGTGGACCTCGAGGACTGGCAGTACGGCGAATTCTCCTCCGTTGCACCGAACCTCGAGCTCGACGGCTCTCAGCTCGCGTACGTGATCTTCACTTCGGGATCGACCGGAACGCCGAAGGGCGCGATGATCCGACACGAGGCGATCTGCGAACGACTGACGTGGCAGCGAGACCACGTGCTCATGTTCGGCAACGACGATGCGTCGCTGTTCAAGGCACCCCTGGCCTTCGACATCTCCGTCAACGAAATTCTGCTTCCGCTCGTGTCCGGTGGACGTGTCGTCGTTGCGGCGAACGGCAGTGAAAAAGACCCCGACTATCTGCTCGACCTCATCGCGCGCGAGCAGGTCACGTATCTGTATCTCGTCTCATCGATGCTCGATGCGCTCCTCGTGCTCGACCTCGAACGGTCGGCACGCGGCGCGTCGGCGCTCGAAGGCGTCCGGCACGTGTGGTGTGGCGGTGAAGTCCTCACCCCCGATCTCTTCAGCCGGTTCCGTGATCAGCTGACGACGACGCTTTACCACGGATACGGCCCTGCGGAAGCGACGATCGGTGTCTCGCACGTCATCTACCGAGAGCGGGCCGAGCGAATCGCGACGTCGATCGGTCGTCCCAATCCACACACCCAGCTCTATGTCCTGGACGAGGACCTCGAACCGACTCCGATCGGCACCGGCGGCGAGTTGTACGCAGCCGGATTCTTGTTGGGCCGTGGGTATGTCGGCAGTGGGCTGCTCACAGCCGGTAGCTTCGTCGCAAACCCGTTCGATGCCGACGGCTCGCGCATGTATCGCACCGGTGACCTCGCGCGGTGGACCGAGGACGGAATGCTCGAGTTCCTCGGTCGCGCCGACAATCAGGTCAAGATCAGGGGCCAACGACTGGAGCTGGAAGAAGTCGAAGTCGCGATCTCGGCGCACCCCGATGTTCGACGCGCAGCGGTGCTCGCGTTGGATCACCCGGCGGGTGGCAAGTTCCTCGCCGCCTACGTCACTGCTACAGGAGACTCGACCGCGAACTTCGTCGAGGTACTTCGGGCGCATGCCGTAAGCACGCTGCCCGAGTACATGGTCCCCTCGGCTTTCACCGTACTGAGTGAGTTTCCGGTGACCGTCAACGGAAAACTCGATCGTCGGGCGCTACCTGCTCCTGATCTCGGAGCGGGCGCGGGCCTCGGCGGTAAGTTGCCGGAGACTGCAGCCGAACACACTCTTGCGCGTGTGTTCTCCGAGGTTCTACATCTCGGCGACGACGTCGTGCTCAGCGTCAACGACAACTTCTTCCGATTGGGTGGCCATTCGCTGCTCGCGAGCGGCGTGGTCTCCGGAGTGATTGCGGCCATGGACGTGTCGTTGTCTCTGCGTGAAGTTTTCGACAATCCGACTATCGCCGAACTGGCTCGGGTCGTCGGGGATGCATCACGCGTCTCTCCGCCGGTGGTGCGGGTCGGTGACGTCGAGCGACCCGACGAGATACCGATGTCGTTCGGCCAGCAATCGCTGTGGCTGGCCGAGCGAGTCACGGACCGGACGATCTACCGCACGGTCGAGGCACTGCAGTTCCAGGATCGCGAGTTCCAGGATCGCGAGTTCCAGGATCGCGAGTTCCGGGGTCGCGCAGACCTCGATGCGCTGCAGCAGGCAATTCACCTCCTGGTCGAAAGACACGAAGTACTGCGCACCACCTTCGTCTTCGACGAAGAATCGTCGTCATTGATTCAAGTCGTGCACGAGGCTCGGCAGGGCCGGCTGGGAATCGAGGAGATCGAGCGCAGCAACCTCGACGCCCGCATCGGCGAACTGCTGATTGCGCCGCTGGATCTGGCGACCGACTTCGGAATGCAGTTCACGCTGTTGCGACACGAAGACGGCGATGTGCTGGTGACACATGCGCATCACATGGTCACCGACGAGAATTCGGTTGGGCCGTTCATCCGCGACCTGACGGCCTTCTACATCGGCGAACCACTGGAACCACTCGCGGTCCAGTACGCCGACTTCGCGGTGTGGCACCGCGACGTCCTCGGCGACCGAGACGACTCCGGTTCCCGTCATCAGGTCGAACTCGACTACTGGCGGGACCTGCTCGCCGGCCTTCCAGTCGAAACGCCGCTGCCGCTGGATTCTGCCCGCGGGGACACCGACGAGCGTACGATTCGGTCCGTCGAGGCAGTGCTGTCGAGCTCGGACACCGACACCGTCGACGATCTCCTCATCGAACATCGGGCCACGCCGCTGCATGCAGTCATCACGGCGCTGTCCCTCGCGCTGTGGAACGAAGGCGCCGGTGCGCACGTGCCGGTCGGTACTCCCGTGACCCTGCGCGACGAACCCGAATTGGCCGATCTCATCGGATATTTCGTCAACTCGGTGGTCGTGCGTGTAGATATCGATGCTGCGCTCGGCTTCGGGACCACGCTCAGCGACGTCCGGGACCGCCTCCTC
This sequence comes from Rhodococcus sp. RS1C4, assembly GCF_002258225.1. NCBI lineage: Bacteria > Bacillati > Actinomycetota > Actinomycetes > Mycobacteriales > Nocardiaceae > Rhodococcus > Rhodococcus sp. RS1C4. Next base: position 9,254 of record NZ_NOXZ01000074.1, read on the forward strand.
GGCGCGGTGGAACACAAGCTCGTCCCGTTCGAGCACGTGGTCGAGGCCGTCAACCCGACGCGAATTCCCGGGCTGAGCCCGATCTTTCAGGTCATGGCTGCTTTCCGTGACAATCGCGAGGTTCGCACGTATGCGGACGCGACTCTCGCGCCGCTACTTCCAGCTGAGGACAGCGTCGACGACGCGGTCCCGGCGCTGTACGACCTGGTGTACTCACTCGACCGTCGACCCGATGGAACCCTGAGTATCGGACTCGATGCCACCCGCGAGCTGTTCGTCGAGGAGACGACATCACGCTTGCTCGAATCCGCTCGACTCTTCTTGGTTCTGGGTGCGCGCCACCCTGACTTAGCGGTCCGTCAGCTGGCCCAGTTCGTTCGCGCGGCGCTTCGTGGCGGCACGGAGTCGCCCGCCGCTGGTGCGTCGAGATTCCGAATTCGGCTGCCACACTTCGATATTTGCGATGACTCGCTATGGCACGCGGCGACCACGCACCTCACGCTCGCAGCCCCGCACCTTGCATCCCTTCGGTTGGGCGTCCGAGACGACGGCAGCGGTGAACTGACCGCTGACGTGGACAACCCCACGCTTCTCGACGATGCACGAGAGGTCGTGACGGCCCTCGTCGGCGCCTACCGTGCGGGTACTGCGATGGAGGTCGTCGCGGTTTCGATCGACCGGGATTTGCGTTCCGACGAGGTCTGGACCGCGGTTCTCGACGATCCGTTCTGGGAGGACTGGGTCGACGAACTTGCCGATCACGACGGAGGTGAGCCGGCTCGCGGGCCGGTGGAGTCTGCGTGGCAGAACTCGACCATCACAGTCGAAAAGAACGCCGAGGGTGCGGAGTTCACGCGGGCAGCGATCGTTGCCGCGGTGGTTCGTGCTTTCGAGGCAATCGATCTCGTCGACGGCGATCTTGTTCTCGAGGTTGCGGAACCGTTGAACGCCGGCACTGTGATCGGTTTGCCTCTTGTTCTCGACGACGTTCAGCTGGCCGCAGATCTCACGGGTTCGTCGATTGCAGCACACCTTTCGCCGATCCGCGAGCGAGCCGCGGACTATGCAGGGCTTTCCAACCATTCCCGGTTCGGTTCATTCTTCGACGACCTTCCGACGCCGCACGCGCGGGTGAGCGTTTTCACGACCGATGCCGACAGTGCAGTGACAGGGCCGGCGACGATGCCGGTCGCCGTACGCGTACTGGTCGGAGTGTCGAGCACCGAGTCGGGAACTCGATCGGTGAGGGTCGAGGTCGACACCGACGCCACGGTTGTCACGCCGGCCGACGAAATCGTGGCAGCTGTCGTCGACGAGATCTCAGTCGCAGTCATCGCGGCGGCTCCGTCATCCGGCGCAGGCTCGTCGTTCGGTGTGCGTCGCGCGGACCGCTTGACCCTCTCCGCCGCGGACGAGGACAGCGTCCGCGCGCGCTACGGTACTGGCGTCGAACTGCTTCCGCTGTCACCTCTTCAGCAGGGCCTGCTGTTCCACATGGTCCGAGCCCGTGAATCGGGCGGGCACAACTCGTACATGTCGCAGGTGACGCAGGGCGTCGTCGGCACCCTCGATCCGGACCGACTGGTGGCGGCGGTTCGCACAGTGCTCGGGCGCTATCCCAATCTTCGTTCGGCGTTCCTGCCGTCCGGCGAAGCGCAGGTCATCCCGCCGGTCGCCGACGCACCGATCCGGATCATCCGATTGGCGCAGTGGCGCGATCTCGGCGTCGGTACGACGGAATTTCTCGCCGAGGAATGTGCTGTGCCGTTCGACTTCGAGACGCCGCCGCTCATTCGCTTCACACTCATCGAGCACGGTATCGACGAGTGGAAGCTTGCGATGACGTTCGAGCACATCCTGCTCGACGGCTGGTCGACGAGTGCCGTTCTCGACGAGATCTTCGATACCTACCGAGACCCCGAGTATCCGGCGCGAGTGCGGCCGGCGTCGTTCCGCAGTTACCTCGACTGGCTGTCCGATCAGGACATCGACGCTGCTTACCGCGCGTGGAGTTCGTACCTCGCCGAGCTGTCCGGCCCGACGCTCGTCTGGCCGGCCGGGGTTGCCGCCGGTGAAGGGCGCGACGGATCGGGCGAACTGCATCGCGATCTCGACAGTGCCGCCGCAGCCGCAGTACATGCCGCCGCGCGGGCGTCCGGCGTCACCGTCGGCACGGTGCTTCAGGCAGCGTGGGGCGTGACGCTCGGGCAGTTGGTCGGCAGCAACGATGTCGTGTTCGGAAACACCGTCTCCGGACGTCCCCCGGAGCTCGCCGACTCCGATCGAATCGTCGGACTGCTGTTCAACACTGTCCCGTTGAGAGTGAGCTTTTCACCGTTCGACTCGGTACGAGCCCTGCTCACCCGCGTGCAGCACGAGCAGTTGCAGGTGATCGATCATCCCTATGCGTCGCTGACTAAAATCCAGGCCGCGGCCGACATGTCCACGATGTTCGACACGCTGTTCGTGGTGCAGAACCTTCCTTTCGAGGAAGAGGCCGCCCCGGGTGAGTTCGAGCTCGTGACGACGGAGGTCGATGACGAGACGCACTATCCGGTCACGTTCGCGATCGATCCGTCCGAGGTCGACGGTGAGACCGTTGTGCATGTTCGGCTGGTGTACCGCCACGATGCGTACACCGAGGCGTCTGCGCTGGAACTGCTCGAACGGTTCCTGCAGGTGCTGGTCGCGCTCGCCCAGAACCTCGACGGTCCGGTCGGGCAGCTTTCCGCCCTTCTAGCCGACGAAGCAGTGCCGCACACCGGCATCGCGGCGGACCTGGTCCGCGAGGTCCCGACCGTGACGGTTGCGGATCTGCTCGACGAGCAGGTCCACCTGTCCGGGGCGGAGACCGCGCTGGTCGCGGGGGACCGCGTTCTGACGTTCACGGAGTTCGCAGCGGAGGTCAATCGGTACGCTCGGCTACTTCTCGAGGAGGGTGTCCGGTCCGAGCATCGCGTCGCGCTGCTCCTACCACGTGACGAGCGCATGGTCATCGCGATGTTCGCGGTGTTCGCCGTCGGTGCGGCGTATGTGCCGATCGACAGAGCTTTGCCCGACGATCGCATCGGCTACATGCTCGGTCTCGCGCGTCCAACGGTGACGTTGGTGACCGGTCGGGACGCGAGCCGAATCGGTGACACCCGCGGCGTCGACCTCGACGATCCCGCCACCCGCGACCGCATTGCGGCCCTCGACTCGAGCCCGATCGGAGATGCCGACCGAGGTGGCAGGATCGAGCTCGACCACCTTGCGTACATCATCTTCACCTCCGGCTCGACGGGCCGGCCGAAGGGCGTCGCCGTGGGCTACCGCGGCCTGACGAACATGTACGTCAACCATGTCGAGAAGATCTTCGACCGTGTCGTCGCGCACCAGGCCGGACGACGTATGAAAATCGCGCACACCACGTCGTTCTCGTTCGATGCCTCGTGGGAACAGCTGTTCTGGCTGCTGAACGGCCACGAGGTGCATGTCATCGACGACGAACTGCGCCGCGACCCCCACGGACTGCTCACGCATTACGACCGCACACGCGTCGACGGATTCGATGTCACGCCGTCGTACGGGCAGGTGCTGGTCGACGAAGGCCTGCTCGAACGTGATCGTCCGGCGGGACGATCGGTGTCGTCCGATGCACCGGGAGTCGTGTTCGTTTCGCTCGGTGGTGAGGCCGTGCCGGAGCGGTTGTGGCAGCAGTTGCGCGACGCTCCCGGGGTCGAGTCGTACAACCTGTACGGCCCGACCGAGTACACGATCAACGCGCTCGGCGCAGACCTTGCCGACAGCGATACACCGAGCGTGGGCACTCCCATCTTCAACACGCGTGCGTACATCGTCGACGGAAACCTTCAGCCGACGCTGCCTGGCGTTGCAGGTGAACTGTATCTGGCCGGCGCGGGTATCGCGCGCGGCTACTGGGGACAGGCCGCCCTGACGTCCGAGCGTTTTCTCGCGTGCCCGTGGGAACCGGGCGAGCGCATGTACCGCACCGGCGACCTGGCCCGTTGGAACTCCTCGGACAACATCGATTACCTCGGTCGCGCCGACGAGCAGGTCAAGATCCGCGGCTATCGAATCGAACCCGACGAAGTCCGGGGAGCGCTCGAAATCCACCCGGACGTGGTGTCCGCGGCGGTCGTCGCGGCGGATCATCCGGGTGGCGGAAAGATGCTCGCCGCGTATTACACCGCCACCGACGATCTGAGCACGGTCTTGCGCACGCACGCGGAAGAACACCTGCCCGAGTACATGGTGCCGAGCAGTTACACCCGGGTGGATTCCTTCCCACTGACACCGAACGGCAAGCTCGATCGACGCGCTCTGCCCGCGCCGGAGTCGGCGCCGACGGGTGGTTCGGGACGAGCCGCGGAGACCGACACCGAACGCACACTCACCGAGATCTTCCGGGACGTGCTTCGCCTGTCGGCGGACGCCGCCTTCTCCGTCGACGACGACTTCTTCCGCCTGGGTGGTGACAGCATCCTGTCGATCCAGGTGGTGTCACGGGCTCGGCGCGCCGGCGTCACCATCAAGGCGTCCGAGGTCTTCACCGCGCGAAGGGTCTCGGCGCTGGCCCGACTGGCCGATGCGCGCGCCGCGGAAGAAGCGAGTGGCGCCCGGCCCGACGTGCTCTCGTCGGGTCTGTGGCCGATTGCGGTTCCCCTGGTGGATTCACCGACCTTCGGTACGTTCGTGCAGTCCGCAGTCTTCGTCACACCCGCGGGTGCCGACGAGAAACTCGTGTCGCGGGTACTTGGCCGCGTTGTCGATCACCACGCAGCACTGCGCGGCAGATTGGTGCGAGACGGGCTCGCGCGAGAGGGGCAGTGGCGGTTCGAGGTGACACCGCACGGCGCGACGGACGAACGGCTGGGCTCCGAGACGACGCCGCGCCTGTGGTCCGATCCGCAATGGGTCGAGCGTGTCGGCGAGTTGGTCGCCGAGTTCGGACAGTCGATGAACCTGCAGGACGGTGTGCTGTGGAAGGCGCGCTGGGTGACCAGCGATGCCGAGGCCACCGGGCGACTGGTGCTCGTCATCCACCATCTGGTCGTGGACGGTGTGTCCTGGCGCATCATCGGTGACGACTTGACCCATGCGTGGGAGTTGGAAACCGGGGTTGCGACGGATCCGCTACCTGCGGTGGGTACGTCACTCGCGGCATGGTCGAGTGCGCTGGCCTCGCGTGCTCGTGACGCGGACCTTCTCGCTCAAGCCGACTACTGGTCGGCGTCGGAGATCGACGAACCGCTGTTGGGTTCACGTGAACTCGACCCCGCGATCGACACGACCGAGACGGCGGCCGTGGCCGCTGTACGCGTGCCGTCTGCGTTGACGTCGGCGTTGCTTACCGACGTGCCCCATGTGCTCTCGGCCGAGATCAACGACGTCCTGCTCGGCGGTTTGGCGATCGCGGTCGGAGCATGGCGCGGCAGACGGGGAACGACCGACAAGCGGCTGCTCATCGGACTCGAGGGCCATGGAAGGGAGGAGAACATCGTTTCCGGTGCGGATCTGTCGCGCACCATCGGCTGGTTCACGTCGTTCTTCCCCGTGGTGCTCGATACCGCAGATGTCGATCCGGTTCTCGCCGTCCTCGACCCGAAGAGCGCGGCGGAGGCAGTGCTCCGGATCAAGGAGCAACTCGCTGCGGTCCCCGACCGCGGTATCGGCTTCGGAATGCTGTGGCAGCTCAATTCCGAGGTGGGCGAGCGGCTGGGGTCCGGGCGCGGTCCACAGATCGGGTTCAACTACCTCGGTCAGTTTGCCGGCGGAGATGCTTCCGATGAGAACGCGGCGTGGGATCTTGCACCGGAACTGCCGGGTATCGACGCGTACGAGACATCGGGTCAGAGCATCGACTCGGCGGCCGATATCAACATCGCAGCGGTACCCGAAGGCGACGGGTGGACTCTCAGAGGCGATATCGCTTATGCGTCCGGTGTCCTGTCCGAGGACGAGGTCGACGAACTCGTCGAGCTGTGGGTTCAGGCACTGAGTTCACTCGCCGAGTACGCACGCTCAGCGGTCCTGGTTCGACGATCTCCGTCGGACGTGCTCGCGCGTGGCGTGACGCAGGCCGATCTCGAGCGCTGGGAGGGCATCTATGGCGAGCTGGCCGATGTGCACCCCTTGACACCGCTGCAGCACGGGCTCGTGGTGGAGTCGATGCTCGGGTCGAGTGACGGGGGAGTCGACGTCTACGCTGCCCAGACCGTGTTCCACCTCGACGGTGCCGGCGAGCCGGAGCGATTCCGGGTTGCGCTGCACCAACTGCTCGAGCGGTTCCCGAACTTGAAGATCGCGATTGCTTCCACGTCCGGGGGCGAGTCCGTTGCAGTCGTGCCGACCGCGGTGGACATCCCGGTCACGGTCATCGACGTCGCCGACATGTCCGACGTCGAAGAGATCGCCGAACGTGACCGCGCGACCCGGATCGACTTCTCTCGGGCGCCGTTGGTGCGCGCGACGGTCGTGCGGTATCGGACCGGCCACGCGTTCATCCTGTCGATTCACCACGCGCTCGTCGACGGTTGGTCCATGGTCCGACTTCTCGAAACGATGTGGGAGGCGTACGGCCGGCCGGCCGACGTGGTCGAACCGGATCTGTCGTTCGCGAAGTTCCTGTCCTGGATGACGGCACGCGATGCCCAGGCTTCGCTGCAGCGGTGGGCCGACGTGCTCGCCCCGGTCTTGGAGCCGACCCTCGTTGCGCCCGAGGCTGGTTCGAGCGTCGCGGGACTGCCCGAAGACATCGTGGTGGAACTCGACGCCGACACCAGCGCAGCTCTTGCCGATGTGGCCCGATCTGCCGGTGCCACGATGAGCAGTCTGCTGCAGACGGTCTGGGCGGTGTTCCTGAATACGATCACCGGCCAGGACACGGTTGTATTCGGTGCCGTTGTGTCGGGCCGTCCCCCGGAGGTCGACGGGGTCGAGGACGCGGTGGGCTCGTTCATCAACACGGTTCCGGTGGTCGTGCAGCTGGAGGGCAGGCTCAGCCTTGCCGACGCGGTGCGCCGGGTGCAGGACCAGAACTCCGCGCTGATCGAGGATCATCAGGTATCGCTCGCCGAGTTGCAGCGTCTGAGCGGGCACCAGCCGCTGTTCGACACGTTGATGGTCTACCAGAACTACCCGTCGGACTCCGAGACGCTCGAACTCGTCCGGGACAACGCCGGAATCACGATTCTCGGTGAGTCGGGCAGGGAAACGACGCACTACCCACTCACGTTCGCCGCGCAAGCAGGGGCCGAGACGTGGGTGCGGTTGTCGTATCGGCCCGATCTGTTCGACGCCGACGTTGCCGCGCAGTTCACGGCAGTTCTCGAGCGCGTCGTCGAGGTGTTCGCAACCGACCCGGACCGCTCGATCGCTTCTCTGGACGTGTCTTTCGCGCGCGAAGTCCCGGCGGCATGGTCGACGGGACGGGTGTCCGAGGTCCCGGGTTCGACGTTGGATGCAGTCATCAAGGACCGTGTGGCTGCATCTGCGGATGCGGTCGCGGTCGTCGACGACAGTGGAACCGAGTGGTCCTACACCGAGTTCGATGCGCGGGTCAACGCTTTGGCACACGTGTTGATCGAACGTGGTGTGCGGGTGGGGGACCGCGTCGCAGTCCAGCTGCCCCGCAGTGTCGATCTGGTGACTGCATTGCTCGCGGTCATACGGGCCGGGGCAGCGTATGTGCCGATCGATCCGGAGTACCCGAGCGAGCGGATGGCGCACATCCTCGACGACGCGTCCCCGAGGGTGGTCGTCAACGGTGACTTCCTCGACGACCCCGCGGTATCGGCACGACTGGTACGTGGGGAGCGTGCGGCGCCGGTGTTGGCGCGCGCCCTCACCCCGGCGGATACGGCGTATGTCATTTTCACCTCTGGCACCACGGGCCGCCCGAAGGGGGTCATGGTCTCCCATCAGGCGATTGTGAATCGTCTCGCGTGGATGGCCGAAGACTACGGGATCGGCTCCGGTGATCGGATCCTGCAGAAAACACCTGCCGTCTTCGATGTGTCCGTCGGGGAGTTCTTCCTTCCGTTCACTGTGGGCGCTACCTTGGTCGTCGCGAAAGACGGTGGACACAAGGACCCCGATTATCTGGCCGACGTCATCGACCGCCGTCAGGTCACGGTGCTGCATTTCGTGCCCGCCATGCTCGCGGCGTTCCTCGGGTCGACTCCCGACCCGGACCGGTTGGCGTCGGTGCGGTGGCTGTTCTTCTCCGGCGAAGCACTCCCCGCCGCGAACGCCGCCGCCGCAGACCGACTCTTCGCCGGAGCCGAACTGCACAACCTCTACGGCCCGACCGAGGCCGCCGTCGAAGTCACCACCACACCCGTTCACGCAGACGCGCTGGCTGATGTAATGACCGTGCCGATCGGTACACCGGTAGCGAACACACACGTGCGTGTCCTCGACACCTGGCTCCGACCGGTACCCGTCGGAGTGACAGGTGAGCTCTACCTCGGCGGTGTTCAACTCGCCGACGGCTACATCAACCGACCCGACCTCACCGCCACCCGCTTCATCGCCGACCCCACCGGATCCGGCGAACAATCAGGCCAACGCCTCTACCGCACCGGCGACCTCGTCCGCTGGAACCACGACGGGCAACTCGACTACCTCGGCCGCACCGACGATCAGGTCAAGATCCGCGGATTCCGCATCGAACTCGACGAGATCCGCACCGTCCTCGAACAGCACCCCACCATCACCACCGCCATCGTCATCGCCGCCGAACACCCCGGCGGCACCGGAAAATACCTCGCCGCCTATCACACCGGCGACGCCATCGACCCCGATGAACTACGGGCATTTCTGACCGACCGGCTACCGGACTACATGATCCCCACGGTGTCCATCCCCATCACCACCGTCCCCGTCACCCCCAACGGCAAGCTCGACCGCCGGGCGCTGCCCGCACCCGACCTGACCAGTGCGCTGGCCGGTGGAAGTGCTCCTGCCACTGCAACGGAGTTCACTCTTGCGGGCATCTTCAGCGACGTGTTGGGACTTCCGAGTGATGCACCCTTGTCCATCGACGACGATTTCTTCCGCCTCGGCGGGCACTCCCTGACCGCGACCCGCGTCGCCGCCCGCATCAACGCCGAGCTCGGCACCTCCCTGACCCTGCGCGAAGTGTTCACCACCCCCACCATCACCGGCCTGGCGCACCTCATCGACACCACCATCGCCACCCTCGACACCACCGGCGACGGCGCCACAGCACACCTGTCACCAGTACGCATCACCGACATCGAGGTCACCGACCCGATCCCCGCCTCCTACGGCCAACAAGCACTCTGGATCATCGACCAACTCGGCGGACCCGCCTCCCAGTACGTCGTCCCCACGATCTGGACCCTCACCGGAAACCTCGACACCGCAGCCTTCACCGCAGCCATCGGCGACCTCGTCACCCGCCACCACCCCCTGCGCACCCTGCTCGTCGAACACGACGGCACCCTCACCCAACACATCGTCGAACCCGCCCACATCACCGAGCGACTCTCGATCCACATCGACGACATGCGCGACAACGCACCCTCAGACACACAAACCACCATCGACACCCTCATCGGCGCCGGGTTCGATCTCGCCACCGACCTCCCACTCCGCGTCGCTGTCCTGCGCACCGGCGACACCGAATGGACCATCGCCCTCATCGCGCACCACCACGCGATCGACGAATGGTCCACCCCCGCCCTGCTCACCGACCTCGCCGCCGCCTACACCGCACGACAGGCCGGCACCGCACCGACCTGGACACCACTACCGGTCACCTACGCCCACTACGCCACCTGGCAACGCGCCACCCTCGGCGACGCCGCCGACCCCACCTCCGAACTCTCCGGCCACCTCGACTACTGGCGCACCACCCTCACCGACGCCCCCGACGAATCGATCATCACCCTCGACCACCCCCGCCCCGCACACCCCACCGGCCACGGCACCGACATCACCTTCACCATCGACCCCCGCACCGCCGCCGCAGCCCGCACCGTCGCCGCCCAGCACGGCGTCTCGATGTTCACCCTCACCCACACCGTCACCGCCATCACCGCATCACTGCTCGGCGCCGGCACCGACATCGTCATCGGATCCCCCGTCGGCGGACGCACCGAACACGGACTCGAAAACCTCATCGGCTACTTCGTCAACACCCTCCCCCTACGCCACCACCTCCACCCCACCGACACCATCACCGACCTGCTCACCACCACCCACCACACCGTCCTCGACGGCCTCGCCCACCAACACGCACCCTTCGAAACCATCACCCGCACCACCAACACACCCCGCACCACCAACCGCACACCCCTCTTCCAAATCCTGCTCACCCACAACAGCACCGAC
>NZ_NOXZ01000057.1:0-19585 GCF_002258225.1 Rhodococcus sp. RS1C4
GGGGGCGGGGTAGGTGGGCAGGGTGTCTGTGCGCTTCGCGTCGTGCGGTGCGTTGTCGGTCGCGTCCCCTTCTGGGCGGTGCGGGGCGCGCATCACTGGTCTCCGAAGCTGTCGAACAGTTCGTTCGCGGTGTCGAATCGCGGGCCTTTTCGCGGCCCTGGGGCAAACTGTGCGGGCATTGTCACGAAACCGTTGATCTGACCGACCGTGGGGTATCGAACGGCGGCATTGTCGACAAGGCGGTAGCCGGGGAGTCGGTCGAGAACTTGGCCGACGACGACCTCGAAGTCGATTTGCGCGATGTGGCGGCCGATGCATCGGTGCAGTCCGAGTCCGAACGCTGCATGTTTGCGTGTGTCACGGTCGAAGTCGATGGTGAGGGGGTCGGGGAAGACCTTTTCGTCGAGGTTGGCTGCTGCCCAGGAGATCAGGACTCGTTCGCCGGGTTCGACGGTGGCTCCGTCGATCTGTGCCTCTTCGGTGGCTGTTCGTCCGACACAGACAACAGGGGTGAAATAGCGCAGGAGCTCTCCGCATGCTTTCGGTAGGTCGTCCGGGTGATCGATCAGTCGTGCTCGATCATCGGTGTTGCGGTCCAGGTACTCGAACGTCGACGAGAGCAGGGCGGTGGTGGTGTCCATACCGCCGGCGATCATGGCGTTGCAGACGGCGATGATGTCTGCGTCGCTGATGTTCTCACCGCCGATCTCCATCTGGGTCAGGAAGCTGATGAGGTCGTTGCGGGGATGGGCACGGCGGAGGGGAATGGTCTTGATTACTTCGCCGATGAGCATCGCGAAGCCGGTTTCGACCGTCTTGTATTCCGGGGTGTCGGATGGGGTGTAGGCCAGGGCATGCACGGCCTCGGCGTAGATGCGCCAGTTGTCCATCGACAGGCCCACGATGTCGAGGGTGAGCAGAGCCGGCACGGCATTGGCGAGATCCATCACGAGGTCGATCTCGCCTGATTCGATGGCTTGGTCGATGCACCACGTCGTGTAGGCCTCGATCCGTGGGCGGAGCCGTTTTGCAGAGGTGGGAGAAAAGTAGGTGTTCAGTGCTTTTCGCCAGTCCAGATACTCGGGTGGGTCCATTTCCAGTGGTAGGGCACGAAACGTCGACGCGGGGATGATCGTTCCTTGCGGTCGCCCTGGCGTGTTGGGTAGCTCGTGGGCCGAGGAGAACACTTCCGGTCGACGTGCGACTGAGGCGACCTGCTCGTAGCCGCTGACCACGTAGAAGCCACCGTAGTGGGAGCTGTGGGCTACCGGGCACTTTTGGGTCATGGCGGTGTTGACTGCCCACGGGTCTGCTGAGTATTCGGGTGAGTGGTGGTCGAAGTCGATGTTTGGGACGGTGCTGTTCGGCATGACGGGGGCTCCTAGGGGCGTGTGGCGGCCGAGACCGGTTGTGGGAGAAGTTGAAAGCCGGGGTAACCGTCTGCGGTTACTTGCTCGCAGCGGGCGGCGTAATCGGGGAACCCGATGAGGGGCATGAAGACCCTTTTCTTGCCGGGGATGTTCGCCCCGAGGTACCACGAGCCACACGAGGAGAGGAGAGTTCCGGCGGCGACGTCGGTGACGTGTCGACCCCAGTCGTGTTCGGCCTGTGGTGTGGCTTCGATGCTGTGGATGTGATGGTCGGTGAGGTGTTGCAGACAGGTTCTGATCCAGGTTGCGTGTTGATGAATTGCCACCAGCACGTTGGCCAGGACGGACGGGCTACCGGGGCCGGTCATGGTGAACAGGTTGGGAAAGCCGGAGGTGGCCAGGCCCAGGTAGCTGCGGGGGCCCTCCGACCACGCCTGGCGCAGCGTTCGACCGCCGCGGCCGCGGATGTCTATGCGTGTGAGAGCGCCGGTGATGGCGTCGTAGCCGGTGGCGAACACGAGGATGTCCAAGTCGTGCGAACTGTGTGTCGTCCGTAAGGCGGTCGGTGTGATCTCGGTGATCGGGTGGGATGCAATGTCGACGAGGTCGACATTGGGACGGTTGAACGTTTCGTAGTAGCCGTCGCCGAGGCAGATTCGTTTGCATCCCATGACGTGGCGAGGGGTGAGGGTTGCAGAGACTGCAGGATCGGCCACGGTCGAGCGGATCTTGGTGCGGACGAAGTCGGCGACGACCTCGTTTGCCGCAGGGTCGACGAGGAGATCTCCGAAGGAGCGTAGGAGCAGCGGCCCACCCCTGTTCCACAGGTGCTCGAACTGTGCTTCACGCTCTGTCTTCGAGAAATGGAACACCGAGTTCGGGTTGGTAGGAAACCGGGACAATCCGGCTGTGGGAACTGTGTTGTTGCGTGCACGAAATCCCGCGTAGTCGGCCTTGATTGCGGCTTGGAGCTGAGGGTCGAGCGGTTCGTCGCCTGCGGGCAAGGTGTAAGCAGGGGTGCGTTGAAAGACGGTGAGCTGACGAGCGTCTCGGGCGATCAGGGGGATGGCTTGTACCCCAGACGAACCGGTCCCGATCACACCGACTCGTTTGCCTCCGAGTGCCACGTGATGGTGGGGCCACCGTCCGGTGTGCAGGATGTCGCCTGCGAATGAGTCCAGGCCGGGGATCTCGGGCACGTTGGGTTCGGACAGGCAACCTGTCGCGGTGATGACGTACCGGGCGATGATTTCGTGTCCGGTATCGGTCCGGACGGTCCAGGAGGCGGTGGCGTCGGAGTAGACCATTTGTTGTACGCGCGTGTGGAACTCGATGTCGCGTTCGAGGTCGAAGCGATCCATCACGTGCTCGATGTAGCGCATGATTTCAGCTTGGTCGGCGTATCGCCGTGTCCATTCCCAATCTTGTTGCAGCTCATCGGAGAATTGATACGAGTACTCCAGGCTCTCCACATCGCAGCGCGCACCGGGATATCGGTTCCAATACCAGGTGCCGCCGGCATCACCTCCTGCCTCGTACACGCGGACGGTCAGGCCGATCGTGCGTACTTCGTGCAACATCTGCAGTCCTGCGAGCCCCGCACCCACGATCAGAACATCGACATGCTCGTCCATGTCATCGCTCCGTGCTCGTGTTCACGGTCTGCTGATATGGCATCTCCGATGACGGCGCGCGTTCGCTGCGAACTGCCGCGACGCTCGCCGCAGCAATCCAGACAATGACAGCGAACACACTGGCATAGGTGATGAAACCTCCCGCCTTGATGGGGCTCTCGGGTGCCAGGAGCGGAACGCAGCCCAAAATCTGCACCACGACGACGATCGCCGAGAGTGGTTTGAGAAATCCGGGCCATCCTGCGGCGGCGGTGGTGCACAGGGCTGCGGACACGACGATGACAGCGGCCGGGACGGCACTGAACATGAAGCCCAGTACGTAGGCATCGGAAAATGCGTGCAGTAGTGCGTGGGAGTCCGGGTCGGCGGCCCAGCCCGAGAAGATTTGGAACAGACCGAGATAGACCGTGGCGAACCCCACCCACGCCGTGCCGGCCGCCATCATCAGCATCGGCAGCGGACTGTGCGGTACTTCCCGCCGAAACCGCACGTACAGATAGCACAGGAACCACAGGGCGGCCATCAACGCGATGCCTGCGACGAACTGGTAGATGTATCCGCTGGTGGTGTGGGTGGCGTAGAAAGTCACCACCTCGTCCTCCGGTGAGCCGAAAGGCGGGATCGGTGCCAACACGAAGATCGTCGACGCCAACACCAGCAGGCTGATGATCCCACTTGCGGCGTGCACGATGTGGGGGCGGGTGCGATCGGTGTCGCGTTGGGATTGTGGAGTGTCCATTACTGCACCGCCTCGAGGTTGAGTTGTGCTGCGATGTGCAGGGCGAGCGCCGCGGGGCTGGAGTCTTGGCGCATCTGTTTGGGTGTGACCCGAATGTCGAATTCCCGGTTGATCCGGGTGCTGAGTTCGAGCGCCATCAGAGAGTCGAGGCCGTGGTCGCCCAGAGATCGGTCCGGGTCGAGTGCAGCAGCGTCGACGCGCAGAATCTCCGCGGCGTGTGCGGTGAGGATGCTCTCCAAAAATCGTTGCTGCGCTGGGGGTTCGAGATTCTGCAGTTCTGCCAACGAGGTAGATGCGGTCAGGTCGATCCCGCGTTCTGCGCCTCGATCGGCAGGGATGGCCGCGAAGAACGACGAGGTGCGAAGTTTGTCTGCGAGCATCGACTGCCACCCGGGGTCGAGGATCGGGAGGTAACCCGCGCGCGGCCGGTCGTAGCGTAGGAGCGCATCGCACGCGTGGAGGCCCTCGTCGGGGTCGATCATGGCGTTCCCGCGGTCGGCGAACATCGTGCCGCGCCCGTACTCGGCCCACGCTCCCCAGTTGACACTCAGAGCTGGCAAGCCGTGGTCCCGCCGCCACATCGTGAGGCCGTCGAGCAGTGCGTTCGCCGAGGCATAGCATGCCTGACCCGCGAAACCCACGAGTGCCGAGGCCGAGGAGAATCCGAACCACCAGTCGAGTTCACTGTGCGCACACGCCTCGTGCATCTTCAACGCGCCGTGCACCTTCGGTGCCCACACGCGCTCCATCAACGCATCGTCGACCGTGGTGATCGCGGCGTCGTCGACAACTGCTGCTGCATGAATGACCCCTCGCAGCGGCAGTCCGGTGGCGGTGGCAGCACGGACCAGGTCCGTGGCCGTGTCCCCGATCGCGATGTCTCCGCGAACGATCTCGATATCGGTTCCACCCGAACGCAACTCGTCGATGAGTGCCATCGCCTCGACCGAGGGCGCGGATCGGCCGTTCAAGACGACCCGTCCGGCACCGTGTTCGGCGAACCACCGCGCAAGGATGAGGCCGAGACCGCCCAAACCGCCGGTGACCACGTAGGAGCCGTCGGCGCGGATCACCGGTACGTCGTCGGGGCGGATCGCTGCGTGCCCCTCACCGTCCTGTGGAACGGTCAGAACGAGCTTGCCGATGTGATCTCCCGCAGCCAGGGTGCGGAACGCGGTGCTGGCATCGCTGAGCGGATAGGTGGTGTGCGGGGTCGGGGTGAGAGCGCCCGAGGCGAGCAGTTCGTGTACTTCGCGGAGGACATCGCCGAGTTCGTCGTAGGGCAGAACGCCCAAGTCGACACTGTGCAGAGAGATGTTGCGACGGAACGGGAACAGCCCGATCTTGGAGTCGGCGTAGATGTCCTTCTTGCCGAGCTCGACGAATCGGCCGCCGATGCGCAGCAGGTCCAAACCAGCTCGTTGCGCGGCGCCGGTGAGCGAGTTGAGTACAACGTCGACGCCCTCGCCGCCGGTGACGTCTCGGATCTGCTCGGCGAACGCGGTCGATCGAGAATTGAAGACACGTTCGATGCCCATGTCGCGCAGGTACTGCCGCTTGGCGGCGGTACCTGCGGTGGCATAGATGGTTGCGCCGAGGTGTCGAGCAACCGCGATCGCTGCGAGCCCCACTCCGCCGGTCGCCGAGTGGATCAATACCCGCTCACCGGGACGAATCCTGCTCAGCCGATGAAGCCCGTACCACGCAGTGGCGAACACGCTGGGCCGCGCAGCTGCAGCAGCGAACGTGACGTCGTCGGGAAGTCGGTTGACTTTGCATGCGGGGACCACTGCGAAAGACTCGAAGACGCCTGGATGCATTGCGGCCACGCGATCGCCGGGTCGGAATGTGGTGACCGATGATCCGGTGGAGACAACTGTTCCGGCGCAGTCGAATCCGAAGGGCATCGGTGCGCCGTCGACGGTCTTGTACAGACCCATCGCGTTGAGGACGTCGGCGTAGTTCACGCCGAGTGCCTCGACTGCGATCTCGATCTCGTCGGCCGCGGGCGGACGGGCGGTGGTTGCGACCAGTTCGAGGCTGCCGAGGTCGCCGGCGTGTTGGGGAGCGAGCGCGTAGCGATCACGCCCGAAACGAATGGGGCGGTGTCGGCGCTCGTTATCGCGCAGCGGGGCCACTTTCAGCCGCGCCAGGAAGAGTTCGCCGTCGCGTAATGCGATCTCGTCTGCGTCGTCGTCGGCGAGGAGGATCTGGGCCACCAGTGTGGGCTCGGCAGGGGATGACACATCGAGGTGACGGATACCGAGCTCGGGGTGTTCGTGACCGATCACTCGGCACAGGCCGCGTACCGCAGTCTGCTCGAGGTTGCGGCCGTCGCCGGAGCCGACCCTCTGAGCATCATGGGTCACCACCCACAATCGCGGCCGGTGTGTGTCGGTACGTTCGACGAGGACGCGAACGAGCTCGATGAGCTGTCGGATGCGGTCTTGGGCGCGCTGCGCAGTGTCGTGGTCTGCGGTGTTGGTCGGTGGGGCGCAGAGCACCACCACCTGATGCGGAGGATGCGCCGCTAGGTCGGCGTCGAGTGCGTCGGAGTCGGTGTGAAAGGCGCGAATATCGATGTCGTTGCCCAGCGCGGCTGCGAGGTCGACGGTCAGTGGGTCAGTGGTGCTTGCTTCGGTGAGGACGAGCCATCGCCCGGCCTGTGTTTGGGGCGCGGGGAGGTCGGCGCGTTCCCACTCGACGGTGAGGAGTCGTTCGGCCAGTCGCCGGTCTGCGGTGGCCAGCCGCACGCCGGTGGCTTCGGCGACGACGGTGCCGTCCTCGTCGAGCAGTGTTATGCCGCCGATCGCGAGCTGTTCGTCGAGATGGTGCAGTTGAGCAAGGCAGTAGCGAGCGTGGTGGGGGTTGCGGTGTACCCGCAGCGAACCAACTCCGGTGGGGAAGGCGTCGCGGATGAGGGCCGGGTGAGACGCCAAGGTCTGAAGGCAGCCATCCATCAGAACGGGGTGTAGGGAGTACGCGTCGACTTGGCTTCGCGCGGTGGCGGGAAGCGACACTTCAGCGAAGACGGTCTGCGCTGTACCGGTGTCGTCGGACAGGTGCAGCGCGGTCATCGCTGCGAACGCGGCTCCGTGGTGTACGCCAGCCCCGTGGAACTTGGCGTAGGCGTCTTTGGTGTCCAGAGGCGTCGGATGGGAGGCCAACAACTCGGCAACGTCGAGACGCTCGGGTTCGACGGGTGGCCTGATTCGGAGTGTGCCGCTGGCAAGGAGGGTCGATGCATCGCCGTCGTGGCGGGTCAGTGACTCGAACCGAACCGATTCGTGTCCCTCGGGCCGGGTGCGAGAGGACACCACAGTGTTCTCGTGGAGGTGAAGCATCTCGTGGATGACGAGATCGGTTATCTCGACGCTGCCCAGGTCGGCTGCGAAGACCGACTGTGCGGCGACAAGCCCCATCTCGCAGTAGCTCGCACCGGGCAGTGCTGGCTGATCATGGACCTGATGATCGTCGAGGTACTGCAGATCGCGGCCACTCATGGTGGCCTGCCATCGGTGCTCGTCATCGGCGTCTATCGGTGTCATGTGGACGCCGAGCAGCGGATGAGCGTCGACGCTGGCTCCGGGCTTTTTCACGTGCAGGGCCAGGACGCCGAGATCTTCTCCTGCCCAGGTGGGAAGTGGAACGTCGACCAGCTGACCAGAGGGGTATACGCGCTCCCAGTCGACGGTGACGCCGCTGCAGTGCAGGTCCGACAACTGGGGGAGCAGGCCCAGTGACTGGTCTCCGTCGCGGCGCAGCGTTCCGATAGCGGTGGCATCTCGACCGATCGATGTCGCGGTCTCGGTGATGGCGTAGGTCAGGAGTGGATGTGGTGAGAGCTCGACGAAAATTCGGTGCCCGTCCAGCACCGCGGCAGTCACGGCATCTGCGAAACGCACCGGCCGCCTGAGGTTGTCGACCCAGTACCCGGCATCGAAGGCCGCGGGTTTTCTCGGATCTTCGAGCACAGTGCTGTAGACCGGAATCTTCGCGGCGTCGGGGGCGAGGCATTCGAGCTGTAGCGCGACATCGTCGAGAATCGAGTCCACGTGCGGTGAGTGGGATGCATAGTCGACGGCAATGGTTCGCGCATGAAGATCGCGCGCGTCCCACTCGGTGACCAATTGCTTGACCCGGGCGGGGTCTCCCGCAACCACGGTGGAAGTGGGGGACACGATGACCGCGACGGTGACGTCGTCGATTCCGGCGGCCTCGAGCTCAGCGGCGACCTGCAGGTGGGGTAGCTCGATTGTGGCCATCGCGCCGCCGCCGGCGATCCGGGTGACCAATTGGGAACGCCGGCAGATCACCTTGACGCCGTCGTCGAGGGTGAGCGCGCCGGCGACAACGGAAGCCGCGGCTTCGCCGAGCGAGTGGCCGATGACCGCGGCTGGCTCCACGCCACGTGAGCGCCACGCCGCCGCGAGAGCAACTTGCACGGCGAAGATGGTCGGCTGGATCTTCTCGATCCCGGTCACGGTCTCGTCGGCCACGAGTTCACCACGTACCGAAAACCCTGCTTCGCGCGCGATGAGCGGCTCGAGTTCATCGATCATGGCTGCGAACGCCGGTTCGGTGGAGAGCAGTTCGCGCCCCATTCCCGCCCATTGAGACCCTTGCCCGGAGAACACCCACACCGGTGCGCCGCCGTGGCTGCCGATGGCAGCACTGACCACACCCGTCGCGGGTTGCAAGGCTGCAATGCTGCGCAGTTGGTCGGTCAGTTCCTCATGTGAGGCCGCAAGTGCGACAAGACGTTCGGTGCGATGTTCGCGGTGGCGTGCGAGCGTGGTGCCGATGTCGGTGAGCGAAGCGTGAGCGCCGGGGCCCGTCAACCACTGCGCCACGCGGCCGGCTGTCTGTGCCAGGGCCTGGGGTGTGCTGGCCGAGAGCAAGATCGGCTGGGCTGTCGTACTGTCTGCGGGTTCGTCTGCGCTGGGTGCCGTCGCTGCAGCTTCTCCGACAACGACGTGAACGTTGGTTCCGCTGAACCCGTATGACGAGACTGCGGCCAGCCGAGGTGATCCCGGGTTGTCCCATTCTGTCAGCTCGGTCGGAACGTACAAGCGGGTGTCTTCGGAGGATATGTCGGGATTCCATGACGTGAAGTGCAGATTTCCTGGAATCTGCTTGTTGCGCAACGACATCACGGTCTTGATCAGCCCTGCGAGACCCGATACCGACTCGGTGTGCCCGATATTGGTCTTCACCGACCCGAGAGCGCATGGTGTGTCGCCGTTTCCGTAGACGGCAGACAAGGCTTGGAATTCGACCGGATCGCCCGTGGGGGTTCCCGGGCCGTGCGCTTCGACGAACTCGACATCTGACGGGTCTACGCCCGCCACACGGAGTGCACTGCGCTGCACGGCTTCTTGAGCTGAGGCGGATGGGACGACGATGTTGTCGGATCGGCCATCGGAGTTCGCCGCCGACCCACGTATGACCGCCAGGACACGGTCACCGTCGCGCTCGGCGTCGTCGAGGCGTTTGAGGGCGATCACCGCGCACCCTTCGCTGCGTACGAATCCGTCTGCCGCAGCGTCGAATGCCGCGCATCGTCCGTTGGGTGAGAGCATCGACCACTGCGAAAACAGCACGCCGACCTCGGGACCGAGCTGCAGCATGGCCGCGCCGGCCAGGACGAGATCGGTTTCTCCAGAACGCAGGCTCTGGCATCCCAGGTGCACCGACAGCAGCCCCGATGAGCATGCGGTGTCCACCGCAACCGAGGGGCCGTGAAGCCCGAGGAGGTAGGACACGCGACCTGCTCCCACAGAATGGGCATTGCCGGTCATGACGTACGGGTTGTCGACCAACGAATCGTCGAAGGTGCGCAATAGATAGTCGTGGTGGGCGAGACCGAAAAAGACACCGGTCTGCGAGTCTTTGAGTGAGCCCGGAGCGATGCCTGCGTGTTCGAGTGCTTCCCAGGACATTTGGGTCAGTAGACGGTGCTGCGGGTCCATCGCTTCGGCTTCGTATTCGGTGATGCCGAAGGCCGTGGTATCGAAGCCACCGATGTTGTCGAGAAAGCCGCCCCATCGAGAGACGGTGCGACCGAGGACGCCGGGCTGCGCGTCGTAGACGTCGTCGGCGGCCCAGCGTTCGGGCGGGACCTCGCTCACGGCATCGCCGCCACTGGCCAGAAGATTCCACAGTGCGTCGGGGGAATCGACACCGCCGGGGAACCGGCAGCCGATTCCGACAATGGCGATGGGGTCTACGGTGGCTGCGTGTCGGTCGGGGCTGTTGGTAGCGTGCTGCACGGTGAGATCAGACATGGTTGAGCTCGCTTCTGTCCGAGGTGACGGGGGTGACGATCATGGGGAGGCTGTTCGGGCGTGGCATCGCCGCCGCGACGCGGCGCACGGTGTGGCGGGGAGCCGGAATCAGTCGCCACCGTCCGAGGATCGTTGCCAGTGCAATGACCGCTTTGGCCTGGGCGTAGGACTCGCCTATGCACCGGCGATTGCCCTCGCCGAACGGGAGGAAGGCGGTGCGGTCGGGTAGCTGGTCGCGGTCGACGAGCCACCGCTCCGGACGAAAGGAATCCGGGTCGGTGAAGGCGGATCCGTCGCGGTGCAGGTCGATCTGGCTGAACATGATGTCCGCGCCTGCGGGGAGCTCGACCCCGTCGATGACGACATCGGTCTCGGCGCGGCGGAAGAGCATCAGCAGTGAATATCGACGAAGCACTTCGTTCACCACGGCGCGGGTGTAGGTGAGGTCGTCGATGTCGGTGAACTCGGCCGGCCGGCCGTCGAGCACTGTGCGCAACTCGGTACGGAGTGTGCGTTCGACGTCCGGGTGTTGGGCAATCTCATGGAATGCCCACGTCAGCGTCGCTGCGGTTGTTTCCGTGCCCGCCATCATGATCGACACCAGTTCGTCTCGGATGAGGTCTTCGCTCATCGCCTCGCCGGTGTCGGGATCTCGGGCAGCGCGAAGGTGGGAGAGCAGATCTGCGCCGTCTCCGCTCTGGTCGGTGCGCACGACGTGATCGACTGCTCCGCGCAGGCGGTCGGCTGCGCCCATGAATCGCCTGTCGAATCCCGACGCCTTGCACAACCAGGACGGCAGGACTGTGCGGGCGACCATGCCGTAGGTGAAGATCGGTAACGATCGAATAATCTCTTGCACAACGTCTTTGGGTAGGCTTCCGGTGAACATCGATCGCGCGATGGTGGTCAGCGTGAGCTCTACCATTGCTTTTTGCACGATGACTCGCTGTCCGGGAACCCAGGATTCGGCGAGGGCATGGGATTCGGCGGTCATGATCTTGGCGTACGAGGCAATCATCTGCTTGTGGAACAGGGGCTGGATCAAGCGACGCTGCCGCCGGTGTAGCGCGCGGTCAGAGGCCAGTAAACCGTTGCCGCTCAATGGATGTACGGCTTCCCACACCATTCCTTTGCCGAACGAGCGGGCGTCTTTCACGAGGACGTGGTGGGCCAGCCGTGCGGTGGTGAAGAAGTAGATCGGACGCTTGCCGATGAAAATCTGAACCATGTCGCTTTGCGCGCGCAGGTCGGCGAAGAAGTCGAAGGGGTTGCGCATCAGCGGAAATATGTGGCCGAGCATGGGCCACTTACCGGGTGCGACCGGTACCGCTCGGGTGGGCGGGCCGTCGTGCGTTTGCTCAGTTCCGGTGTACGGGCATTGCGATCCAGGCTGCATCGATGAGTCGCTACTGCTCAAGGTGTGTCTCCGACCAAATCAGGCCTGAAGCCGAGTACCAGCTCCAGGGCGTGGATGTCGAGCGATTCGGGAAGCGAGGCTGTGTGATCAATGGCACTGTACAAGTTACTCCGGCTAAGTGTAAGTAGTTAGTCATTACTAATTTGTAAAAGTTAGGATCGGTGGCATGGACCAACAGCGGAAAATGAGCGGCGCGGACCGGAGACAGCAGGTTCTGCAGATGGCCGCAGACGAATTCGCAAACGGTGGACTACACGGAGCATCGACAGAGTCGATCGCCCGGCGGGCCGGAATCACCCAGGCCTACATCTTCCGAATATTCGGCACCAAGAAAGCACTGTTCCTCGAGGTCATGACCGCGTCGTTCGAACGGCTCACCGAGGGCATGCGCGAAGCCGCCGGCGACGCGACCGGGCAGGACGCACTGGCCCTGATGGGTGCCCGATACAACGACATGCTGACCGATCGCAGCGCGCTGCTGCTCCAGCTACAGGGGTTCGCCGCGTGCGGCGACCCCGAAGTCCGCGACGCGGTCCGGAACAGTTTCGGGCGCATGTGGAAGACCGTCGCCGACATCACCGGGCTCGACGCCGTCACCATCAAGGCCTTCCTGGCCTTCGGGATGCTCCTGAACAATGCCGCTGCCCTGCAGGTATCCGAATTGGAGGAGCCATGGTCCGAAGGCGTGCGAACACGCATTCAGTCCGGTCTGTTCGATCACATCACCAGCGAGACCAACCGATGAGCGCCGACGCGGTCACTCACGAGTCCCAACCGCCGAAGCTGCTGGTTCCATCGTTGGTGTTCATAGCGCTCGTGGTCGCCGCGGTAGGAAGCCTCGGGGCACCACTGATCACCAGTGTCGCCACCACACTGCACGTATCACTTGCCAGCGCCCAGTGGACTCTGACCATCACGTTGCTGGCCGGAGCCATCGCGACCCCTGTCCTCGGACGACTCGGTGCAGGCCCCCACAGACGAGCAACCATCCTCGCGACCCTCGCCGTCGTGGTGACCGGCAGTGTCCTCACCGTGATCCCACTGCCGTTCGCATGGCTGCTCGTCGGACGCACCGCACAGGGAGTCGGTCTCGGCCTGACCGCCCTCATGATGGGCGTCGCCCGCGATCACCTCCCCAAAGAAAAATCGGCCTCCACCATCGCCTTGGTCTCCGTCGCGTCGACCATCGGCATCGGCATCGGTTATCCACTGGCCGGCCTTCTCGTCGAGGTCGGCGGCCTTCGAGCTGCATACGGACTCGGGGTGGTCGTGACCGTGATCGCGTTCCTGGCTGCCTATCGCAGCATCCCGGCCTCACCCGCTGGCCGGTCGGCTCACGTGGACCTGCCCGGCGCAGCACTGCTGGCCGCAGCGCTGTTTCTGGTGCTGTTTCTCGCCAGCGAGACCAGCCTGTGGGAAAGTCACCTCACCGGTGCCCTGGTACTCGCAGTGATGGCAATCGTGCTCCTCGCCGGATGGACACTGATCGAACGTCGCACCAGAGAACCCCTGGTCGACATTCGATTGCTACGGCACCCGGCAGTCGCGGGAGCGAACGTCGCAATGTTCATCGGCGGCATCGGCATGTACCTCTTGCTCACCCTGATCACTCGCTACGCACAAACCCCCAGCAGCACTGGATACGGATTCGGCCTGACCACTTTCGTCGCCGGACTCGTCCTCGTGCCATTTTCCGCGCTCGGATTCGTCGCGGGCAAAGTGACACCGCGGGCACGTGAACGCATCGGTGCCCCTTTGGTTCTCGCGGCCAGCGCGGTGATTGTTCTCATATCGTTCGTGATCTTTGCGACGGCACGCACGAACATCGTCGAGCTATTGGTTGCAATGGCCATCCTGGGCTTCGGCGTGGGTAGCTTCTCCTCGGCGATGCCCGGCGTCATCCTCGCTGTCACCCCTAAAGACGAGACATCGAGTGCAATGAGCGTCAACCAAGTCGTTCGCAGCGTCGGATTCTCCCTCGGCAGCGCTACCGGCGGACTCATGCTCGCGGCCGGCACGACCGGTGAGTTCCCCAACGACGGCGCGTATACCGTCGCGGCGTGGATCGGAGCCACGGTCATGGCCGTCACTGCTATCACATGCATTGTCCTGCATCGGAGGTCGCCGCAACGCGCATCGTGAACACGGACACCCACCCGGCCCGCCCAGAGAAGGAAACTGGGCGAGCCGGGTGGCTGCGCGTACGGGTTTCAAGACTAAGTCGAGAGGTTGCGACTGGTGCGCAGGAAACCTGTCATGTACTCGATCAACGTCCAACCCCCGGACTCGTCATATGAGTTGCTGCTGGACAGATGTCCGAGCGGATACGACTCGACCGCAATCGGTGCGATCTCAGCGGGTCGAATCGACCCCACGCCGAATAGGGCCATCCGCCTGCGTCGAACGTCCTGACGAACCCGGTAGAGGGTGCCGTCGACACCGACTGCGTGCGGATCGCGCATCTGCATGAACGACCAACCGATGACCGATGACTCGAAGATCTGGCGACCGTTCCAGCACGTCCGATTCAAGAAATCAGCATCGATATAGGGGCCTAGGGCCGGCACCGGGCGAGGCGAAACCCCGTACTCCTGTGCCAATCTCACGAACTCAGTGACAGCCAGCCAGCCCTCGGCTTCTTCTCGAGACTCCCGCTCGCGAACCATCTTCAAGCGGGCCCGCTCGGCGTCATCGAGACCATGGATATTGTCCTCTATGCCCACGCGCTTCACCGATCCTTATGCATGAGCTCGACGGCGTTCTCCTGCAGTGAGTCCGCTATCGACCTCAGTTTTGGAGTTGGCCTGATCCAGTGACTGGATGAGTGTCATGATCGAGAGAGTACCTCGTGGATACGAGTCGAAGTGTATGTCGCACGTGCTGTCGATGTTCATATCTGTGTGGCTGCTGGGAAATCGGCCCCGAACTCGTCGATAACGGCAGGACCGACAGGTCTGCGAGCGACAAGGGGACGCAGCAATTGTTGAATGGTGGCCGTGATCGGCCAGTGCTCGACTGGTAGCGAGTCGAGCAGTAGGGTCACGGCGGTTTCTGTGTCTGGGTCGTCCATGACGGCGGATAGCCCGTTGAGGATTATGGGCGTAGTTCGGTCGATCAAAATGGTCAGTGTTCCGAACTCGTGGTCCACGAACGTTTCTACAGTGGAAAAAGAGACGAGGAATGTGTCGAATTTTTGGTACTGAGCGTCGTTGAGCCCGAATCGATCTTGGGTCTCCAGCTCCGCGGTCAAGATATCATAGATCGCTATTCCGTTTAGGGGTGGTCCATCAGCTCGGTGCGCCGCGCGTTTATCCGAGACGGGGGTGGCCCACTTAGTGACCGCTTGCATCGTTTGGGGTGGTAATTCGTTGTTTCTAAGGATGAAGTCAGCTTTGTGAAAAGTCTGTTTGCTATTCCGAAGTGCTCTGAGGAGAAAGTAGGCATTGATCTGTCGGATGCCCCGTCCGCGAAGTGCGGCAGTCAGTTCGGTGAACACAGGAGTCAGGTCATCGCTGTTGCACGCGTGTGACAGTGCTATTGCAAGACCATTGAAGTCCTGTCCGGGGTAGCTGTCGAGGCAACTTATCGCTGCGCTTATGTAGGCCCTTCGGGAACTGGGTGCTCTGGAAGCGAAGCCGTCATCGAGGACGTTGCAGGCCAGCATAGGGGCTGTTGGGACCGTCTCGTGGAGGCCGCCACTTCGGCGATCGCAGGCGGTGACTAGCTGCACCAGATCATTTTGTAGATGTTCGCGTTCTTTGAAGATTCGGCCGGCGGCCAAAAGCCATGTGTTTCGCCAATGGGGGTGGTGGGCGGTGAGTTGAAGCAGGGCGAGGACTTTCGTGTCTTGTCCCATCGTCAGCGCGTTTGCTCCCATCAGTTCTTGCATACTGCGAACTTCGAATCCTACTCGGTCGTCAGTAGGGACGAGTAGAACCAGTCGGTGCGTGGCAGCCCTGACCAGTCTGCTCGCTATAGAGCTCACGTCTCGGGGACCGAACTCCTGGGTGATGAGTCGGGTCCGCACTATCTCGTCGAGTCTCGACGCAGGCATTGTTGCTTCCGAGCGGCTGCTGCTTTCGGCGGCCACGTGCAGTTCGAGCGCGACTTGGCAGTGCAAATGGAAGACATCGGGTCGATGTTCGTTGAGCAGTGCGGACAGGCCATGGACCCCAGGCTTGTCAATTTCCCGTTGATAGACGGTTCGGTAATACAGCTCGAAGAGGCTGTAGCGGTCGAGCGGTAGGGTCCCGAAGCTTTCGACAATGAACGACATGATCGTCACTTGCAGTGGGGTTTCCATCAGCCGTGCTGTGTTCGGGTCTTTGGCCGCGGTTCGTAGCCTGCGTAGGACGGTGTCGCGTCTTTCGGCGTCGTCAGCCAGCCTCAACCGAACGAGGTCGGTTCCGAATCGTTGCGATTGCGTGGAATTGAGGCGACTCAACGTGAGCTCGGTGAACAAGTCGCTATCGAAGCGTTCGTCGTAGCCCAAAGGCCGAGTTGTGGAGACCAGCAGTAGGTCTGCGTCGAGCTGGTCCGCAGCTTCCATGAAATCGGTGATCCGTTCGATCAGGAGTCGACGCATGGAAGCTGCGCTCACCTCGTCGAGACCGTCGAGTACGACGATCCACGGCCATATGCGTAACCACCCTTCAAGATCGCCGGGACTGAGAGTGCGACCGGCGCGGTTGCCGATGACTTTTGAGAGGTATCCGAGGACACTCAAATCCGGGACCGACGACAGTTCGTCTGCGTACAGTGCGAGGTCGATGCGGATGGGCCAACGGAGGTTTCGTGGCTTTGTGATTCCTGAGCGTTCCATCGCGCTCTGCGTGGCCGAGGTGATTGTGGCAACTTCGGGTGTCATGTCACCGCGGGACAGAAGGCCGCTGCGGTAGATCTGTGCGATCAGTGCGCTGAGTGTTGTTTTGCCCTGTCCGGGTCCGCCGATGATGACCCAGTGCGGTCGTCGTACGCGGTCTTGGAGGCCGCTGCGGAGGACTTGATCGGCGTGCTCGATGATGTGCGCAATTGTCTGCACATCGTGGGGGTGTCCGTCCGGACTCTCGTAGCGTCCTGGCAGGTCGCGTCCCGCTTCTTCTAGCTTTGCTCGTTGGCCTGCTGTTGCTCCAGATTCCGAGAATCGAACCCAGTGCTCGTTTCGGAGGCATTGTGCCGCATGAAGTCTCATAGCGGGTCCGAGATCGGAAGAACTGCTTCCTGGTGCAGTGTTGGCACCGATACAGGCGAGAACATCCCCGATCGTTAGAAGGGCAGGGAATGCATAGCGGACACTCGGGTGCCCGTCGATTAGCGCGGTGATCTGCGCATGGTGCCAGATGCGGATGGCGCGAATCCCGAGGCCGTGAATGGGGTCCTTGTCATCGTGGAGCCTGCCGAGCAGGTAGTTGTTCAGTTGATCGATGCCACCGGAGACTCCATTGCTCGACAATCTGACATTTGAGGCGAACACCATGTAGTCAGGTGGACGCATACGCGACCCTTTGTCCATGGCTTCGACCCACCGGAGCAATTCGGCGTCAATTTGCTTCTTGAACCAGACGAGGTTCGATGCCGGGTCACCCTGGTCGTAGTGGAACTTTGCTTGGAATACGGTGTACCCGGTCCAGTGTTCGTGCACGTGATCGTCTGTGCCGGCGGACCAGTCAATCGTGCCGGCGTAGGTCGCTTCGCGGCCTCCGTCGGGGCCGTCGCCGAAGGCTTCTATCCCGGCCCCGATTGCTCGGACGCACAGCGCAACGACGAGCTGCTCGAAGGGCCGGCTTCCCAGCTGATTGATGTCGTAGTCCGGCACAGGATCAATCATGCCCTCTATGGCTTGTCCGGCCCTGTGTATTTGAGTGGAGGCGCACCCAAGGCAGAATCTGGTGCAGCCCGACGAAAACGGGCGTGCGAAGCGATCGGGCGGCCCCCGGCCTGTCCTTTACCGACCGACAGAATGTCGATCCCTGGCGGTTCAACAGCTGGCCGGGCGGGTGCAGACCGCGCGAGTTGGCCATTAAGGGAGCCATTCTGGAGCTCCGAAGCGATGAATGAATTCCAGGTCCAGCTGCTGCAGATGGGGTGCTTGTTGGAGGCCGATGACGCGGGTGGCTGCAAGCCAACAGCTGTCCGGGTCCGATCGCTTGAGAATCAGATCTTGATGCCACTGGCCATTGCGTGCGGTGAAAAAGATC
The DNA here is from genome assembly GCF_002258225.1 of Rhodococcus sp. RS1C4. Lineage (NCBI taxonomy): Bacteria > Bacillati > Actinomycetota > Actinomycetes > Mycobacteriales > Nocardiaceae > Rhodococcus > Rhodococcus sp. RS1C4. Next base: position 17,645 of record NZ_NOXZ01000057.1, read on the forward strand.
CTCCAGTACGCCGAGTCCGGGAGGCTGATATTCACGTTGTAGTACTCGGCCGGCGCGACGAGGTTCCCCCAGTCGAGGCGGTGTAGATCGGTGCCGGGACTGACATTCATGTCGACGATTCTCAGCGATAGGTCGTAGAGGGGATACTGACCGTCCTTGAGAACTGCGGCGTGTTGAGCGGTGCCTGCCTTCATGTCATAGGTAGAAAGCATGAAACGGGCGGTGGTGTCGCCGCCGGTCTGGTTGCCGTTAACTCGATCGTCTGAGTTCTCGTCTTCGAGATAGAACTGGCGGCGTACAGGGCCCATGCGGGGCATGTCAAGGATCGCTACGCACCGTTCGAGGTGGTAGAGCTCGACATCGCAAGACGCAAGGTTGGAAAGTTTGGTTCGCTCTCCGACCGTCAGAGCTTGGTTGGTTACAAAGACAATGCCGTTGGCACCGTTGGTGGCCACGCCGGCAACGTCTCCCAGAAATTTCTTCTTGACTGCGCTGAAAGTTTTTCTGGTGTTCGGAAAATAGGCCGCCATGACCCATTTCTTGCCGTCGCGGTGGGCTATTGCGTCGTGGGCATTGTCGGGACCGCCCATCGGCTGAGAGGGGTCGAGGTTTTTGAAGTCGTCTGCGAGAAGGATCTGGGCAGCGAGGCGCTCCGACAGTTGTCCGTGCGTCCAGTCGCGGAGTCGGTGCAGCGTTTCATCGGGCCTTTTCGGTGCCATGTCAGTCGATCTCCTGTAGGGAAAGTTGAGCAGTCCTATTCTGTCAGGCTCGGTAAAATCGCCTGCGCACTCGGTCCCCGGCACCGAGTGCGTCGGGGACAATTGCGGCTGCTGCCGGGTTGCGTCCTGCTGATAGTTGTGATCCCAAACGCTCTGTTTATCAACATGTTTCGATGACTCTTACGTCTTCCAGTGCAAGTGTTTCGATGGTAGATTCAGAGGCGTTCTGTTGATCGGCGGACTGACCATCCGTCACCCGAATTGAGAGGCTGAAATCTGCCATGACATCGATCGTCGATTCAGTGTTACCAGTTGCGTCCGTGCTCGAGGTGGCCTTCGACAATGGGTCTCTAGGGGGTGCCGACTGGTCGAACCGGGCCGTCGTGCTCGAGGCCTTGCCAAAGCCCCTGGTTGCGGGATACCCCGCAGAGGGGACCTATGTGCAGATAAGTGATGGACGCGGCGGTATCGCCGCGTCAGGATGGTTCTCGGTCGATGAGCGCAATGCCACCGAGACCCATGCAAGCGTTGCTGTCGTGTGGCGTGAGCCGTTGATGGCCGTGGAGCACACCTACAAGAGCTGGACGGGGTTGGTGCGTCCACGTGACATCTCACCGGTCACTGTGTCACCTGGGGTCGCTCCCGCATGGTTCGGTGAGTACGTGCGGCCGATCCACGAACGGGCCGCCGTCGAACGGACCTTGCAGGCCGTACGCGAGAGCGCCAATACCGAGCGTGCGAACCATCACGAGTGGATCAGGCGGCTGAATGAGTCTGCATGCGAATGGGCGGACGAGAACAGTCTGTGCAGCGAGTTCGAGAGGTTCTGCGAACAGTGGGGGTTCGAAGGCCGAGAACGTGATTTCGATGTAGAAGTGGATGTCACAGTTTCATTAACAATGACGCGATCGGCGCGTAGCCAAGAAGATGCGGACGAGTCCGTAGATCTGGACGATGTACGGCAGCATCTACGGGACAATTTCTCGTATCTCGATGTGAATTTCACTGTGGGGGAGTAGTAGCCGTACCACAGTGGGGTGCGCGCAGCGTGCCCCACTGCGGTAGCGGTTGATCGGCCGGGGCGCGCAGCGGTCCGAAGGTTGTACCCAATCAAGATAGGTGATTCGTTGGCCGTTGGCGCGCAGCGCCCGGCAAGGAAAGTCCGCACTAGGCCGCCTTGGCGGCCGGCTTCTGGCGGTGGGCGCGCAGCGCTCACCGGAGC
>NZ_NOXZ01000040.1:0-18582 GCF_002258225.1 Rhodococcus sp. RS1C4
CTCCTTTCTGGGTCGAGTGGGGCGGCTGCGGAATGGTCAACCCGAAGGTGCTGCGGGCCAGCGGTATCGACCCGGAGGTGTACTCGGGCTTCGCCTTCGGTATGGGTCTGGAGCGAACGCTGCAGTTCCGCAACGACATTCCCGACATGCGGGACATCGTCGAGGGTGACATTCGTTTCACCATCCCCTTCGGCGTCGACGCCTGATCTCGAGAACTGCCCTTACCGAGTTTCGATCCGTAGAAAGAGCTGAGCAGACGTGCGAGTTCCACAATCCTGGCTGACCGAGGTTCTGCAGCGCACCGCGCCGCAGTGGAAGGTGACACCCGAAGAACTCGACGAAGGCTTCGTTCGCGTCGGCTTCGAGGTCGAGGAGTTGGAATCGCTGGACAACGTCACCGGTCCACTCGTGGTCGGTCGTGTCTCGTCGATCGAGGAGTTGACGGAGTTCAAGAAGCCGATTCGGTTCTGTCATGTCGACGTCGGCGCCGAGGAACTGCAGGAAATCGTCTGCGGTGCACGGAACTTCGCCGAAGGCGACCTTATCGTCGCAGCCCTGCCGGGAAGTGTGCTGCCCGGAGGATTCGCGATCGCGGCCCGTAAGACGTACGGCAAGACGTCCAACGGCATGATCTGTTCGACGGCGGAACTCGGGTTGGGGCGTGACTCGTCGGGAATCCTGGTGTTGCCGGAAGGCACCGCAGCTCCCGGTGACGACGCCAAGGCCGTGCTGGGGCTCGACGACGCGGTGATCGAGTTGAACGTGACACCCGACCGCGGATACGCCTTCTCCGTCCGAGGGCTGGCTCGGGAGCTCGCGAGCAGCTTCGATCTGGAGTTCGCGGATCCAGCAGCTGGGCCGGTACAGAACAACGAGGCCGATACGTGGCCCACTACGGTCGAGGCCGATTCCGGGGCGACCCGATTCGCGCTGCGCAAGGTCAGCGGCATCGATCCGAACGCGACGACTCCGTGGTGGTTGCAGCGCAGGCTGCTGCTGGCGGGCATCAGGCCGATCTCGGCTGCGGTGGACGTCACCAACTACGTGCTGCACGAGTTGGGTCAGCCGCTGCATGCGTTCGACGCGAACAAGCTGAGCGGCGGAATCGTCGTCCGGCGGGCCGAGGCAGGGGAGAAGCTGACCACGCTCGACGACGTGAAGCGCACTCTCGACGCCGAGGACGTCGTGATTGCCGACGATTCAGGTGCGATTTCTCTTGCAGGTGTCATGGGTGGTGCGTCCACAGAGGTCGACGACAATACTGTCGACGTGATTCTCGAGGCAGCGACGTTCGATCCTCTCGCGGTGTTCCGTACGGGTCGCAGGCACAAACTGTCCAGTGAAGCGAGCAAGCGCTTCGAGCGCACTGTCGACTCGGCGCTGCCCGTGGCTGCGTTGGATCGTGCGGCGCAGTTGCTCGTCGAGATCGCCGGAGGTCGCGTCGAGTCGGTGTTGACCGATATCGGGGAGCCGCACACGTTCGACGCCGTTCGTATGGATCTCGATCTACCTGATCGTGTCGCTGGGGTCGCGTACCCGAACGGCACGGCCGCTCGACGTCTGACCCAGATCGGGTGCGATGTCGAGGTCGGTGTCAGCGCGTCGGGCCACGGCGAGCTGGTCGTGACTCCGCCGACGTGGCGTCCGGACCTGCAGCAACCTGCCGATCTCGTCGAGGAGGTCCTGCGTCTGGAGGGGCTGGAGCAGATCCCGTCGGTGCTCCCGACGGCTCCGGCCGGGCGCGGTCTGACGGCCACTCAGAAGCGCAAACGCGCTGTCGGCAAGTCGCTCGCGTTCGCCGGCTTCGTCGAGGTGCTGCCGACGGTCTTCCTGCCGACCGGGGTGTTCGACACGTGGGGACTGCCCGCCGACGATGTTCGTCGCCGGACCACCTCGGTTCTGAACCCGCTGGAAGCGGACCGTCCCGAGCTCGCGACGACGGTGTTGCCCGGCTTGTTGGAGATATTGGCGCGCAACGTCAACCGTGGGCAGCGGGATCTGGCGTTGTTCGGCATCGCTCAGGTCGTTCGCCCCGGTGATCACACGGTTCCGGTCGATGCGCTAGCGGTGCACGCGCGTCCGAGCGACGAGGAGATCGCTCACTTGCGCGGGTCGCTTCCGGACCAGCCTGTGTTCGTCGGTGCTGTGCTGACCGGCCAGCGCGATCCTTCGGGTCCGTGGGGACCGGGGCGCGCAGCCGATGCGTCCGACGCGTTCGCGGCGGCTCGGACGGTCGCGGCGGCCGCCGGTGTGCAGTTGGAGTTCCGTGCGGCGCAGCACCTTCCGTGGCATCCCGGTCGCTGTGCTGAACTACTGGTCGACGGCGTTGTGGTGGGGCATGCGGGTGAGTTGCATCCAGCGGTGCTCGAACGAGCGGACCTGCCGGCGCGCACGTGTGCTGTCGAGTTGAATCTCGATGCTCTCCCGATCGTCGAGTCTCTTCCGGCTCCGATCGTGTCGCCGTTCCCTGCGGTTCTTCAGGATGTCGCCGTGGTCGTCGAGCGATCGGTCCCGTCGGCCGATGTCGAAGCTGCGCTGCGCGCAGGTGCGGGTGACCTTCTCGAGAGCATCAGACTGTTCGACGTGTTCGAAGGTGAGCAGGTCGGTGCGGACCGGAAGTCCTTGGCATTTGCGTTGGTGTTCCGCGGTAGCGACGGAACGTTGACCGAAGCGCAGGCCACCGAGGCGCGCGACGCTGCCGTCGCCGCTGCGAAGAATGCAGTCGGGGCCGAACTGCGAGGCTGAGCGGTGTCGAGTCCGTAGCCTGGTGTCGTACGACTTTCCTACTGCTCAGGAGGAAGTATGACCACGGACGATCGAACCGACGTAGCGGTACTGCGCGAGGTGCTCGCCGCGGTGGGCGGGCGCCCGGCACTTGGACCCGTCCACGCGGCGGCGTCGGCGCTGCTGGCGGAACTGGATACAGCGAACACGGACCCGTCGACGGTTCCGCCCGGTGACATTCCCGACGTGGATGTCCCGCACACGACGAAGCCTCACATCGACCAGCCGTTGGGGGATCCACAGGAATCGAGCCCGCGGTACGACCCGACCGGTCCCGGAGATTCTCCGCTGGGCGGGACTCCGACGGAGATTCCTCGGCCGGGCGTCATCGACGCCGAGCTGGTGGACGACAGCGCTATCGACGGCGCCATCGGCGGGGGCGTGAGTTCTGGTTTCTCCAACCACGATTCGCCGACGGGTTTCACCGATCAGGGTGTCCCGACATGGGACAGTGTTCGAGACAAGGTCGAGAGTCGTTCGACGACGGCGTTGGGTCGCGAGGAGTTGGATCACGGGACGCCTGCGGGTCGCACGCTCGACGAGCAGTGGAACGAGCGTGAGGCTGCGGGTCGGAAGAAGCTGGACGAGATCCGGCGGTCCATGAAGGACGGGTGACCCCGCTCCTGAATGAGCTTGCACGGTGATGCATAATCATCGTATGAACGATCGGAATGGTGCGCCTCTGCGGATTGCCGTCGCGGGCGCCAGTGGATACGCAGGCGGCGAGATTCTGCGACTGTTGCTCGGTCATCCGGGCGTGCAGTCGGGACGTATCGTCATCGGATCTCTCACCGCGGGTGGCAATGCGGGCGCCTCGCTGGGCGAGTTCCACCCGCACCTGCTTCCCCTCGCGGACCGCGTTCTCGGTGAGACCACGCTGTCGGAACTCGAAGGACACGACGTCGTCTTCCTGGGCTTGCCGCACGGCAAGTCCGCGGAGATCGCGCAACAACTTCCTAAGTCCGTCGTGATCATCGACTGTGGCGCAGATTTCCGGTTGTCCGACGCCTCGGCCTGGGAGAAGTACTACAAGTCGCCGCACGCGGGCACGTGGCCGTACGGGTTGCCCGAGCTTCCCGGCCATCGCGAGAAGCTGATCGGAGCTACCCGGATCGCAGTGCCGGGGTGCTATCCGACGGTGTCGAGTCTTGCGCTCGCCCCTGCGGTGGCGGCGGGGATCGTCGAGCCGCGGGTGAACGTGGTGGCTGTCAGCGGCTCGTCGGGTGCGGGCCGTGCCCCCAAGGCGGATCTGCTCGGGTCGGAAGTGATGGGATCGGTTCGGGCGTACGGCGTGGCGGGTGCGCACCGGCACAATCCCGAGATCGTGCAGAACCTGTCGGCGCTGTCGCCGGAGCCGGTGTCCGTGTCGTTCACGCCCGTCCTGGCGCCGATGCCGCGGGGAATTCTGGCCACGTGCACCGCGCGGACCACGGCGACCGAGGCGCAGGCCGTCGAGGTGTACGAGAAGGCTTATGCTGCAGAGCCGTTCGTCCATGTGCTCTCGTCGGGGAGGTTGCCGCAAACGGGCGCGGTGATCGGATCCAACGCGGTGCAGCTCAGTGTGTCGGTGGACGCCGACGCCGGGCTGCTCGTCGTCATCGCTGCCATCGACAATCTGACCAAGGGGACGGCAGGCGCTGCGGTCCAATCCATGAATCTGGCTCTCGGACTGCCCGAGACCGACGGACTTTCGACTGTAGGAGTCGCACCGTGAGCAGTTCTACCGAAGCGGCGGAGCCTCAGGGCAAGCTTGTCCGGAATCAGGGTGTCACTGCGCCCGCCGGATTCAAGGGTGCCGGTATCGCGGCGGGTATCAAAGTCAGTGGCAAGTCCGACCTCGCGCTCGTGTTCAACGAAGGGCCCGACACGGCTGCGGCGGGTGTCTTCACGCGAAACAAGGTGAAGGCTGCCCCGGTGCTGTGGTCCCAGCAGGTGCTGACCGCGGGCAAGCTCCGTGCGGTGATTCTCAATTCCGGTGGGGCCAATGCCTGTACCGGCGCGGGCGGATTCCAGGACACGCACCGGACGGCCGAAGAGGTCGCGTCGGCGTTGAGCAATTGGGGTACCGAGACCGGTGCCGGTGAAGTCGCGGTGTGTTCGACGGGTCTGATCGGCGATCGGTTGCCGATGGACAAGTTGATTGCCGGTGTCACCGACGTGGTGCACGAGTTGGCGGGCGGTATCTCGGGCGGAACGGATGCCGCGTACGCGATCATGACAACCGATACGGTGCCCAAGCAGGCTGCCTTCCATCACGTCGACAAATGGAACGTCGGCGGAATGGCCAAGGGCGCGGGCATGCTTGCTCCTTCCCTGGCGACGATGCTCAGTGTTGTCACCACCGATGCCGTCGCAACGGCCGAGCAGTTGGACACTGCGTTGCGGAACGCGACCCGACTGTCCTACGACCGCCTCGATGTCGACGGGGCCACCTCCACCAACGACACAGTTCTGCTGCTCTCGTCGGGAGCCAGTGGTGTCGCGCCGAGCCAGGACGCACTGAACGCTGCGGTACTGGCGGTGTGCGACGATCTGGCCGATCAGTTGATGGCGGATGCCGAAGGCGTCACGAAGCGGGTGAAGGTCACGGTCTCCGGGGCTGCGTCGGAGGACGATGCTCTGGTCGGTGCGCGCACGGTGGCACGGGACAGCCTGGTCAAGACGGCTCTGTTCGGATCCGATCCCAACTGGGGCCGCGTGCTCGCAGCGATCGGTATCGCGCCGATCGAGCTGGACCCGAACCGTATCACCGTGTCGTTCAACGGAAGTCCGGTCTGCGTCGACGGTGTCGGAGCGCCCGGTGCCCGTGATGTCGATCTGTCCGGTGAGGACATCGAGGTTCGGATCGATCTCGGAATCGGAGACTCCGTCGTCACGATTCGCACGACTGACCTTTCCCACGGGTATGTCGAAGAGAACTCGGCGTACTCGTCGTGACCGAACTCGACCTGACCGCGTCGCAGAAGGCGCATACGCTGGCCGGTGCTTTGCCGTGGCTGCAGAAGTTCAACGACAAGATCGTCGTCGTCAAGTACGGCGGGAACGCGATGATCGACGAGGAACTCAAGCGCGCATTCGCCGAGGACATGGTCTTTCTCCGAACCGTCGGATTGCATCCCGTGGTGGTGCACGGCGGCGGGCCTCAGATCAACGCGATGCTGGCCAGGCTGGGCATGACCGGTGAATTCCGTGGTGGATTCCGCGTCACGACGCCCGAGGTGATGGATATCGTTCGGATGGTTCTGTTCGGCCAGGTCGGACGCGAGCTCGTCGGTCTGATCAACAGTCACGGGCCGTACGCCGTAGGAATCTCCGGTGAGGATGCGCATCTGTTCACGGCGTCCAAGCGTTCGGTGATGGTCGACGGTTCGCCGACCGACATCGGACTCGTCGGCGATGTCACGTCGGTGAATCCCGACGCGGTACTCGATCTCATTGCGGCAGGAAGGATTCCGGTGGTGTCGACCATCGCTCCCGACGCCGAGGGCGTCGTGCACAACATCAACGCGGACACCGCTGCCGCTGCGCTGGCCAAGGCGATCGGCGCGGAGAAGCTCGTCGTGCTCACCGATGTCGAAGGGCTGTACACGAATTGGCCGGATCGGTCGTCGTTGACGTCGGAGATCGACGTGGATTCACTGACTGCTCTGCTGCCCTCGCTCGATGCCGGGATGGTTCCCAAGATGGAGGCGTGCCTGCGAGCGGTTCAGGGTGGTGTGCCGTCTGCACACGTCATCGACGGTAGGGTTCCGCATTCGGTACTGGTGGAACTGTTCACAGGCGAGGGCATCGGCACGATGGTGTCGGCGCCGGAACTATCAGGGGAGCATTCATGACCGAGCACACCACGACCCTCGACCTCCAGTCCCGGTGGTCGAATTCCTTGATGGACAACTACGGTGTGCCGCGCGTTGCTCTGGTGCGCGGTGAGGGCGCTGTGGTGACCGACGCCGACGGCAAGCAGTACCTCGACCTGCTCGCCGGCATCGCCGTCAACATTCTCGGCCATGCGCATCCCGCTGTGGTCGACGCGGTCACGACCCAGCTGTCGACGCTCGGGCACACCTCGAACCTGTATGCGACCGAGCCGGGTATCGCGCTCGCCGAGCAGTTGCTGTCCCATCTGGGTGCGAGCGTGCACGGACGAGTGTTCCTGTGCAATTCCGGTACCGAGGCCAACGAAGCTGCGTTCAAGATTGCGCGATTGACCGGTCGGCCCAAGATCATTGCCGCGGAGAAGGCGTTTCACGGGCGAACGATGGGTGCGCTCGCCTTGACGGGTCAGCCGGACAAGCGCGTGCCGTTCGAGCCGATGCCCGCCGGCGTGGAGCACGTGCCGTACGGAGATGTCGCCGCACTGGAGGCCGCGGTGGATTCGGACACTGCGGCAGTCTTCCTGGAACCGATCATGGGCGAGGGCGGTGTCGTGGTGCCGCCGGAAGGCTATCTGCTCGCCGCACGGGAGATCACGGCGCGGCACGGAGCACTGCTGATCCTCGACGAGGTGCAGACGGGCATCGGGCGGACCGGATGGTTCTACGCGCATCAGGCCGTCGGCATCGTCCCCGATGTCATCACGCTGGCGAAGGGGCTCGGCGGGGGACTGCCGATCGGTGCGTGCATCGGAATCGGCGAGGCAGCCGCGCTGCTCCATCCGGGCAAGCACGGTACGACCTTCGGTGGAAATCCGGTGTGCGCATCGGCCGCGCTTGCCGTGCTTCGGACTCTCGCCGAGGACGACCTGGTGTCCCACGCCGACAGGCTGGGAAAGGTGATCACGCATTCCATCGAGGAGTTGCACCACCCGCTGATCGATCACGTCCGCGGATCCGGTCTTCTGCTGGGTGTGGTGCTGACCAAGGCTGTCGCAGCCAAAGCCGAAGCAGCTGCTCGTGATGCAGGCTTCCTGATCAATGCCGCCCAGCCCGACGTTCTGCGCTTGGCCCCGCCACTGGTCCTCACCGAGGAACAGGCGGCGTCGTTCGTCGCGGCATTGCCCACAATTCTCGACACTGCCGACGAAACGGATTGACATGGCACTGAAGAACTTTCTCAAGGATGATGATCTCTCGCCGCAGGAGCAGGCCGAGGTGTTGGCGCTCGCAGCAGAGCTCAAGCGCGCACCGTTCTCCAAGCGGCCGTTGGAGGGACCGCAGGGCGTCGGCGTCATCTTCGAGAAGAACTCCACCCGCACCCGCTTCTCGTTCGAGATCGGAATCGCGCAGCTCGGTGGTCATGCTGTGGTCGTCGACGGGCAGAGCACTCAGCTCGGACGTGAGGAGACGCTGCAGGACACCGGGCGTGTGCTGTCGCGTTACGTGGAGGCAGTCGTCTGGCGCACGTTCGGGCAGAAACGACTCGAGCAGATGGCCACCGGAGCGACGGTGCCGATCGTGAATGCGCTGTCCAACGAGTTCCATCCGTGCCAGGTTCTCGCCGATCTGCAGACTCTGGCCGAGCGGAAGGGCGAGTTGAAGGGACTCGAACTCGCGTATTTCGGTGACGGTGCCAACAACATGGCGCATTCGCTGTTGCTGGGTGGTGTCACCGCGGGTATCGACGTGACCATCGCTGCGCCTCGTGAATTCGCGCCGCTGCCCGCCGTGGTCGAGGCGTCTCGTGCGCGCGCCGAGATCACCGGCGCACGTATCACGCTCACCGAGGACCCGTACGAAGCCGCGGAGGGGGCCGACGCCCTCGTCACCGACACGTGGACGTCGATGGGTCAGGAGAACGACGGTCTCGACCGCGTCGCCCCGTTCAGGCCGTACCGGATCGACGCCGAGCTGCTGTCCAAAGCCAAGTCCGATGCCGTTGTGCTGCACTGTCTTCCCGCGCATCGCGGCGAGGAGATCACCGACGAGGTGCTCGACGGCCCGCAGAGCGTGGTGTGGGACGAGGCCGAGAACCGTCTGCACGCACAGAAGGCGCTGCTGGTCTGGTTGCTCGAGCAGGCACGACGACCGTGAGCGAGGACGTGTCGTCGGTTCCGTTGACTGCTTCGACTCGGGCGGGGAGGCAGGCGCGGATCGTTGCGCTGCTGTCGAACCACCAGGTCCGCAGTCAGCCGGAACTGGCGACGCTGTTGGCGTCGGAGGGCATCGATGTCACCCAGGCGACGCTGTCGAGGGATCTCGACGAGTTGGGTGCCGTCAAGCTGCGTGCGGCCGACGGTGGCGTCGGGGTGTACGTGGTGCCCGAGGACGGTAATCCGGTGCGCGGGGTTTCAGGGGGGACCGACAGGTTGACCCGGCTGCTCGGTGAGCTGCTCGTGTCGACCGATTCGAGCGGCAATCAGGCCGTACTGCGGACCCCACCCGGGGCTGCGGGATACCTGGCGAGCGCGCTCGACCGGGCGTCGCTGCGAGAGATCGTCGGGACCGTCGCCGGAGACGACACGATCTTCGTGATCGCGCGAGAACCGATCACCGGCAGCGAACTTGCGGACAAGATCGAGAAATTGGCCCGACGTGCCGAATGATCCGAACGATGTGGAAAGCAGAACTGTGAGCGAACAGCACGGAACCAACGAAGGATCGCTGTGGGGCGGACGGTTTGCGTCCGGTCCGGCCGAGGCGATGGCGGCACTGAGCAAGTCGACGCACTTCGACTGGGTGTTGGCCCCGTACGACATTCGGGCGTCGATGGCACATGCACGCGTGTTGAACGGTGCGGGATTGTTGACGGCGGCGGACCTCGAGACGATGCTCGACGGTTTGTCTCGGTTGGCCGAGGACGTCGCTTCCGGTGAGTTCGCTGCCGCGGAGTCCGACGAAGATGTCCACGGAGCGCTCGAGCGGGGATTGATCGACAGGGTCGGTCCCGAGGTCGGAGGGAGGCTTCGGGCCGGACGCTCGCGCAACGACCAGGTGGCGACTCTGTTCAGGATGTGGCTGCGCGACGCTGTCCGGCGGGTCTCGGCAGGGGTCCTCGACGTCGTCGACGCGTTGGCCACGCAGGCTGCTGCGCACCCGGCTGCGGTCATGCCGGGCAAGACGCATTCGCAGGCCGCGCAACCGGTGCTGCTGGCCCACCATCTCCTGGCGCACACCCATCCTCTGTTGCGTGACGTCCAGAGGTTCCAGGATTTCGATCGCCGAGCCGCGGTGTCGCCGTACGGTTCGGGGGCCTTGGCGGGCTCGTCGCTTGGTCTGAGCCCGGAGAAGATCGCAGCCGAGTTGGGTTTCGATTCGTCGGCCGAGAATTCGATAGACGCGACCTCGTCACGTGACTTCGCGGCGGAAGCGTCGTTCGTGCTCGCGATGACCGCGGTCGATCTGTCGCGTCTCGCGGAGGAAATCGTGTCGTGGAGTACCCCGGAGTACGGCTACGTGACGCTCGCCGACGCGTGGTCGACGGGCAGCTCGATCATGCCGCAGAAGAAGAACCCCGACGTCGCGGAATTGACGCGCGGAAAGACGGGTCGGCTCATCGGTAATCTCACCGGCCTGTTGGCGACTCTGAAGGCACAGCCGTTGGCTTACAACCGGGATCTGCAGGAGGACAAGGAGCCGGTCTTCGATTCGGTGGCGCAGCTCGAGCTGTTGCTGCCCGCTCTCGCCGGATTGGTCGGGACGCTGGAGTTCCATGTGGATCGGTTGGCCGAGCTCGCGCCCGCAGGCTTCACGTTGGCGACGGATATCGCCGAGTGGATGGTGAGGCAGGGTGTTCCGTTCCGGGTGGCGCACGAGGCGGCCGGGGCGTGCGTTCGTGTTGCGGAGGGGCGCGGCGTCGGGTTGGAGGAGTTGACGGACGAGGAGTTGTCGTCGATCGATCCGTCGTTGACGCCGGCGGTTCGCGAGGTCCTGACCGTCGAGGGTTCCATTTCGTCGCGAGATTCTCGGGGCGGCACGGCTGCTGTGCAGGTGGCGAGCCAGCTCGGTGGTGTGCGGTCGACTGCGGAGAAGGCTCGCGCGTGGCTCGCCGACGGAATTCCTGCTCGCTGACAGAGAAATAAATCAGGCGCGCCGGATTCGAAGGGGTTCGGTATGAGAAGCTTCTGACGGGTCGGTGAGTGGCCGGTTCGAGCGGGGACAAGCGTCGAACGCAGGAGTGTGTTGTGGTGGGACTGAACGCAGACGCGATCCGCGGGCCGTTGCGGCGTGCGGTGGCGACTGCACAGAACGGCCTCGAAGTGATCCGTCTCGGCGGTCTGGAGACCGAGGTCGATCCGTCGCCGTTCAAGGTCGTCGATCGTGAGCCGATGTACCGGCTCCGTCGGTATTTCGCCGACGACGCCGACGAGGGTTCGAAGCCTCCGGTCGTGCTGGTGCCGCCGATGATGGTGTCGGCCGATGTGTACGACGTGACGACCGAGAACGGCGCTGCCGGCATTCTTCACGACATGGGCCTCGATCCGTGGGTGGTGGACTTCGGTTCGCCCGACACGGAGGAAGGCGGGTGGAGCCGGACTCTGGCGGATCATGTTGTCGCGATCAGCGAGGTGGTGGACAAGGTCCACACGATCACCGGCCGCGACGTCCACCTCGGCGGGTACTCGCAAGGCGGGATGTTCTGTTACCAGGCTGCGGCGTATCGGAGTGGCCGAAATCTGGCGAGTATCATCACGTTCGGGGCGCCGGTGGACACGTTGGCGGCGTTGCCGCTGGGTATTCCGGCCGGTGTGGCGACCAAGGGTGCCGAGTTTCTGGCGGATCACGTGTTCACTCGGATGGACGTCTCCGGGTGGATGGCACGGACCGGGTTCCAATTGTTGGATCCGGCGAAGACGGTGCGGTCTCGACTCGACTTCCTCCGGCAGCTGCACGACCGTGATGCGTTGTTGCCTCGCGAGCCGCAGAGGCGTTTTCTGGCGATGGACGGCTGGGTTGCGTGGTCCGGCCCGGCTGTGGCCGAGTTGTTGAAGCAGTTCGTGGTGCACAACCGCATGATGACGGGTGGATTCGTCATCAAGGATCGGTTGCTGACGCTGTCCGAGTTGTCGGTTCCGGTTCTCGCGTTCGTAGGCGAGGTCGACGACATCGGCCAGCCGTTGGCGGTGCGCGGCATCAAGCGTGCGGCGCCACGTGCGGAGATCTTCGAAAGCACTTTGCGTGCCGGTCACTTCGGGTTGGTGGTCGGCACCACCGCCGCGGCGCAGACGTGGCCGACAACGGGCGAGTGGATACGGTGGCGGGAAGGGCTGGGGGAGCAGCCATCCGGCGTGCACGAGATGGCGTACGACGAACATCCCGATTCCGAAAGCGGTGTGTCGGTCAGCAATCGAATCATTCATACGGCCGCGTCCATCGCGGAGGTGGGTGTCGGAGTAGGCCGCGGGCTCGCGGCAGCGGCGACGGGAGCGGTGAGAGGTACCCGCGAGATGTCGTCGGAGGCTGTGCGCACTTTGCCACGACTGGCGCGTCTCGGTCAGATGCAGGCGCATTCGACGGTGTCGTTGGGCAGGCTCATCGCTGATCAGGGACGTCGGTCGCCGTCGGGTGAGTGCTTCCTGTTCGACGATCGAGTCCACACGTACGAGGCCGTCAACGTCCGCATCGACAACGTCGTGAAGGGCCTTGTAGTCTCCGGCATCCGGCCGTCGGCGCGCATCGGTGTGCTCATGGAGACCCGTCCTAGCGCGCTGGCGGCCGTGGCCGCGTTGTCCAGAATCGGCGCAGTAGCAGTTCTGCTTCCTCCGGGCGGCAACCTCGAGAGCGCCCTGAGGGCGGTGGACGTCGACACCGTCGTCACCGACCCGGAGAACTTGAAGTCTGCGACGACCGTCGCCGCCAACGTTCTCGTTCTGGGTGGCGGTGACGCTCGTCAGCTGGACGTACCGACCGGGGCGGACGTCACCGACCTCGAAGCCGTCGATCCGGATTCGGTGCGGTTGCCTGCGTGGTTCGAGCCCAATCCGGGCCGCGCGAGGGAACTTGCGATGGTGCTGTTCACGGCAACGGATCGGGGCCTCGAGCCTCGCTACATCACCAACCACAGATGGGCGCTGTCGGCGTACGGAACCGCCACCGCGGCCGGGCTGAGTTCCGGAGACACGGTGTACTGCCTTGCTCCTCTTCATCATTCGGCGGGATTGTTGGTGAGTGTCGGTGGTGCGCTCGCCGGCGGGTCGCGTATTGCCCTGTCGCGGGGTCTCGACCCGGTTCGGTTCTCCGGTGAGGTTTCTCGCTATGGCGTGACCGTCATCAGCTACACCTGGGCGATGATGCAGAGCATCCTCGACGACGATCATCTCGATGTCGACCTCCGGCATGCGGTCCGTTTGTTCATCGGATCGGGAATGCCTGTCGGGCTGTGGAAACGAACGATGGAGCGGTTCTCGCCCGCTCGTGTTCTCGAGTTCTATGCCTCCACCGAGAACGACATCATCCTGGCCAACGTGGGTGGTTCGAAGATCGGATCGAAGGGCCGCCCGTTGCCAGGAAGTGCACGGGTGGCTCTGGCTGCCTACGACCCCATCACAGGGAGGTTGGAGGAGGACGACAACGGTTTCGTTCGGCTGTGCAAGGACGGCGAGGTCGGTTTGCTCCTCGGGCGTCCGAGCAACGAGGGCGAGGTCACAAGTCCTTTGATGCGGGGCGTGTTCGAGCCCGGTGATTCGTGGATTCCCACCGAGAACCTGTTTCGACGGGATTCCGACGGAGATTTCTGGCTGGTGGACCGCAAGGACACCGTCGTGAAGACACCTCGCGGGCCGGTGTTCACCCAACCCATCATCGATGCGTTCGGGGAGATTCCGCAGGTTCGATCCGTCGTCGTGTACGGAGTGGACATCGGTGGCAGTGCCGATTCGTCCCGGCGACTCGACCATGCCGACGAGGTCGCGATCTGCGGCATCTCGGTGCGGAAGGACAGCACGGTGCCGGGTAAGGCGATCACCGACGCCATGGGCGTGCTGCTGCCGAGCCAGCGTCCGGACATCGTTCATCTCGTCGATGCGATTCCGCTGGGGCGGGCGTATCGGCCACGGGAAACCGAACTACGAAAGTCTCGTATCCCAACGCCGAGTGCTCGGACCTGGTATTACGACGAGGAATCCAGTACCTACAAGCGGTTGACCAAAGCGATTGCCGCGCAACGCTTCGGCACCGACAGTGTGGCCGACGTCGGAACGGACTGAGCTCTGCTACGTGCGGTGGGTAAGGTTTCGGACGATCCCCGTGCGAAGCGGTGACAGACGAAAGTGAGAAATCGGTGGCAATCGATCAGACACTGCTGAGCATCCTCGCGTGCCCTGTCGACAAGGGCCCGCTGTTGCTGGTGGAGGACGAGCTGCTCTACAACCCGCGGCTGCGTCGGGCATATCCGATCGAGAACGGTATCCCGGTCCTGCTCGTCGACGACGCGAGGGATGTGGACGACGCCGAGCACGAGTCGATTCTGGCTCGCGCTCGATCCTGATCGTCAGGGGACGAAGTCGGGCAGTTCACCGGCGAGATAGTGCTGCAACGTCGGTGCTGTCAGCGCCACCACGCGGTGCGCGGGCATCGAGGCGAGCGGTTCGATGCTCAGGATGTGGCGGGTGAGCAGTAGACCGGACATCTGGGAGGCAACGAGCGCGACTCGCAGAGGGCCGGACCCGACGGGTTCGTCGACTCTGTGTGCGATGTCGTCGAGCACGACGTGCATCAGAAAGGTCTTGATCAGGCCTACGTCGGCGCCTGCGATCAGTGAACGAAACGTGGCGACGACGGCCTGGCCGTTCTCGGAGTCCCAGACGGCAAGAATCGCAGTGAGTAGCGCCTCACCGAGCCGATCGGTGTCGGCGGCCAGGACTGGACGAAGTACTACCGTCGGATCGGTCGGCAGGGCGATCGACGCTACGAAGAGGTCTCGCTTGGTCCCGAAGTAGTGGTGCACGAGGGCGGAGTCGACGCCGGCGTCCGCGGCGATCGATCGGATCGAAGTCTTGTCGAAACCTGTAGCGGCGAAACGTGTTCGAGCGACTCTCAGTATCTCGTCGCGCGTGTCCGGTCGGCCCGGTCGTCGTCCCGTCCGTGCTCTGCCGGTCATGGTGTCCGCCGCCGCAGAGTTGCTGCTGCAGCGCACAACGCGGCGACCGTGAAGGCCAGAACGACGGCGACATCGGTGAAGAATCGCCCGGTGACGCTCGGGGCGGTAGAGATCTGGCTCAGCGCGTCGACTGCGTAACTGAGCGGCATGACGTTGCTGACGGCGTGCAGCCAGTCCGGCATCTGATTTCGGGGGACGAGTAGTCCGCACAGGAAAAGTTGCGGCACGACCACGACAGGCATGAACTGCACGGCCTGGAATTCGGTGCGAGCGAACGCGCTGCACAGCAGTCCGATCGCGACACCGAGAACGGCGCCGAGCACCGCGATCAGGAGCACCCAGGCAGGCGACCCTTCGGTGGAGAGTCCGAGCGCCCCGAACACGACAGCACAGGCCAGAAGCGACTGAAGTATCGCAGCCAACGAGAAAGCCGAGGCGTATCCGGCCAGCAGATCCAGCTTGGACATCGGTGTCGTGAGCAGTCGTTCCAGTGTCCCGGAGCTGCGTTCGCGCTGCATGGCGATCGAGGTGATCAGAAACATCACCACGAACGGCAGTATTCCGAGCATGCTGACGGCGACGCGATCGAACAGCGGGGGAGCGCCCGGTGCCGTGGGAAAATCCTGGTAGAGGAAGTACAGCAGAACCATGAGCAGGGACGGGACGAGAAGGATCATCGCGACGGTTCGGTGATCGGCTCGGAGCTGACGCAGAATCCGGGTGGTCCCGGCTGCGTAGATGTGCAGGTTCATCGGACACCGCTTTCCGTGGTGCGAATGAGGGTCAGGAACGCGTGTTCGAGGCTCGATTCGCCCGTGCGGTGCAACAGCTCCCGGGGCGCGAGTTGTGCAAGTACCGAACCGTCGCGCATCAGGACCAGCTCGGAGCAGTGCTCGGCTTCTTCCATGACGTGGCTGGATACCAGCAGCGTCGCGCCGGAGTGGACGATGTCCTCGAATCGTGACCACAGTTCGGCTCGCAGCACGGGATCGAGCCCGACGGTGGGTTCGTCCAACACGAGTAGTTCGGGCTCGGCGACGAGCGCGCTGGCCAAGGACACGCGGCCGAGTTGCCCACCGGACAGATTTCCCGCCGGCGACGACGCATGCTCACCCAGACCCACGGAATCGATCGCAGACGAGACCGAACGGGAATCGCGTCCGTACAGCGCGGCGAAGTAGGCCACGTTGTCGCGGACCGAGAGGTCGCGGTAGACACTCGGGGCCTGGGTCACGTAGCCGACTTTGCGGCGCAGTGCTCTCGAGCCTGCCGGTTTACCCAGCACGGTGACCGTTCCCGACTCGACCACCTGGGTACCGACGATCGCTCTCATGAGTGTTGTCTTGCCGCATCCGGACGGGCCGAGCAGGCCGGTGATGTGGCCGGCGGGGATGGACATGGTCACCGCGTCGAGAACTGTGCGTTTGCCCCGCCGGACGACGAGGTTCTCGACGATGACCGCCGGATCGGGTGCGATCGTCATGGTGTCCTCCATAATTCATCGGCTGATGAAATCACTGTGTGATGAATTCAAGACCTTCCGAGTGGTCGACGTCAAGGGCTCCAAGCGCCAGGGAAAGATCAGCTGTGTGAACGCAGAGGATCTGAACTGCCATCCCGTCGAGGCCGCGCGGAACCTGCTCGGCGTCGAACTTCGAGTGGAGAACGTGCGCGTGCGAGTCGTCGAAGTCGAGGCGTACGGCGGACCCGAAGGGGGACCCTGGCCGGATCCCGCTGCTCACTCCTATCGCGGCCCGACTCCGCGTAACCGCGTGATGTTCGGTTCGGCGGGACGGTTGTACGTCTATTCGAGCTACGGCATGCACCTGTGCATGAACGTCACCTGCGGTCCCGACGGTGAAGCCGCCGCAGTGTTGCTGCGAGCCGCCGAGCTGGTGGATGGTGAGGAAGCAGTACGGCGCCGGAGAGGCGACCGAGTTGCTTCCAGGAAGCTGGTCAGTGGGCCGGGTAACTTGGGGCAGGCCATCGGCGCCCAGCTCTCGGACAACGGAATGGACCTGTTCGACGGATCGTCGCGGATCGTTCTCGCCGCTGGGCGGGCCGGTCGTCCGACCGACGTGGCCGAAGGCCCGAGGGTGGGAGTCAGCAAGGCTGCCGACAGACCGTGGAGGTTCTGGATCCCGCGCTCCGACGCGGTGTCGGCGTATCGCCGGAGCCCGCGGGCCCCGGCGTCCTGACGGAGCCCGACGAGGGCGAGGTTCCTGTTCGACGTCGGATGCGGAAAGATCGGAGGCGTGAGCGAGAACATCATCGACGAATTGACCTGGCGCGGATTGATCGCGCAGTCCACCGACGTGGACGAACTGAAGAAGGCGACGTCCGACGGGCCGATCACTCTTTATGCGGGCTTCGACCCGACCGGTCCCAGCCTTCACGCAGGGCACCTCGTTCCGCTGTTGGCGCTCAAGCGTTTTCAACGTGCAGGTCACCGGCCGATTGTCCTGGCAGGCGGTGCCACCGGACTGATCGGCGACCCTCGCGACGTGGGGGAGCGGGTCATGAACTCGACCGACACCGTCCGGGACTGGGCCGACCGTATCCGCGGCCAGCTCGAGCGATTCGTCGAGTTCGACGACGGAGCTACGGGTGCGATCGTCGAGAACAACTTGAACTGGACCGGTCCGCTGTCGGCGATCGATTTCCTTCGTGACGTCGGCAAGCATTTCTCGGTGAACGTGATGCTTGCGCGGGACACGGTGAAAACGCGTCTCGAGGCCGACGGAATGTCCTACACCGAGTTCAGCTACATGCTTCTTCAGGCGAACGACTACGTCCAACTTCGTCGCACGCACGGGTGCACGCTCCAGATCGGCGGTTCGGATCAGTGGGGCAACATCATCGCCGGCGTCGAGCTCAACCGACGCAAGGACGGTGAGTCGGTCCACGCACTGACGGTGCCCCTGGTCACGTCGGCGGACGGAAAGAAGTTCGGAAAGTCGACCGGTGGCGGAAGCCTGTGGCTCGACCCGGAAATGACCAGCCCGTACGCCTGGTACCAGTACTTCGTGAACACCGGCGATGCCGATGTCGTCAAGTACCTCCGTTGGTTCACTTTCCTCGATCAGGCCGAACTCGACCATCTCGACGAAGCGACGCGTGAACGTCCGCATGCGCGGGAGGCTCAGAAGCGTCTGGCAGCCGAGATGACGACATTGGTGCACGGAGAGGCCAACACACGTGCAGTCGAGCTGGCCAGCCAAGCACTGTTCGGCCGCGCCGAACTTGCCGATCTCGACGAGTCGACGTTGGCAGCCGCGCTCGGTGAGACACCGGTAGCCGACCTCGCGCCGGGGGAACCGTCGACGATCGTCGACTTGCTTGTCGCAACCGGTCTCTCCGAGAGCAAGGGCGCAGCACGTCGCGCAGTGAAGGAGGGCGGTGCCTCGGTCAACAACCAGAAAATCGCCGACGAGGAGTGGACGCCGTCACCCGACGATCTGCTGCACGGCCGTTGGTTGGTCGTACGTCGGGGAAAGCGGAACTTCGCAGGTGTGCGCGTAGCCTCCTAGCACTACGGCGCCGAGGTGGTGCGAGTCACACAGGTGTGATTCGAGCGTGTGGTGGGTAGATAACACTCTTTACGCGTCACCACCTCGGCGTTTGTCGTTCGGATTCTCGGCGACCTGGGGATTTGACGCGCAGTTTCCCGTGCCGTAACTTTTGTCGAGTCAGAGCGACACGGACACCGACTCCAGCCGAGAGGCCGGAGACAACGAGGTTGTACGGTAGCTTTTGATTGGTTTGTCCCCCAAGAGTCGGAGCTTGCATCCGAGACCAAGCTGGGATAGGCTGGAACAGTTGCCC